>JBKOXW010000020.1:0-5218 GCA_046744115.1 Actinomycetota bacterium
GCGGTGGCGCGCCGCGGCGGCGCCCGGGCTTGTGCTCGGCGCCGCCGGGGCCGTGGTCGGTTACCTGGCGGCGGTGGACCCGAACCAGCCCGGGCACTATCCGACCTGTCCCTTCCTCACGGTCACCGGCGAGTACTGCCCCGGCTGCGGCAGCCTCCGCGCGATCCACGCGCTGACCGAGGGCCGGCTGGCCGAGGCGGCCGGGCTGAACCTGCTCGTCGTGGCCGCGGTTCCGCTGCTCGCCGTGCTCTGGCTGCGTTGGCTGGTGGTGCGGGTCACCGGCGCCCCGCGCCCGCGCCCGGCGCCGGCCGCGGCGATCTGGGCGCTGGCGGCGCTGGTGGTCGTGTTCTGGGTGGTGCGCAACATTCCGTTCGGCGCTGGGCTCGCGCCCTAGGCTCGTGGGGGCACGAGACCTACCCCGGTGGAGTGCGGCAGGTCGGTGCGGGGAATGATCGTGGCCGGATGCCGGCATCATTGGTCAGGAGGCGCACGATGAGTGGATTCGGACCGGACCGGCCGGAGGGCACGCCGGACCGACCGCCCGAGCAAGGCCAGCCTCAGCAGGGTCAGCCCCAGTACCCCTCGGCGCCTCAATATCCGTCGGCACCGCAGTATCCGTCGGGGCCCCAATATCCGTCGGCACCGCAGTACCAGCAGGGGTACACCCCGCCGCGGCCGCCGGCGCCACCGCTGCCCCGCGAGGTCGACCTCACCAGCAAGCTGATGTTTGTCCGGGCCGGTCTCGCGCTGCTGGGCGCGATCCTCACGTTCGCGTTCGGGGACACGATCCGGGACGCCATCCGGGACGCCGACTCGACGCTGACCGAGGACGAGGTCGACACCGCGTACGCCGTCTCGGTCGCGGTGGCGATCTTCTTCGGGTTGCTCTTCGGCGGCATCTACGTGTGGCTCGCGCTGCAGATCCGCGGCGGCAAGAACTGGGCGCGCATCACGACGTTCGTCGTCGCCGGTCTCGGCGTGGCGTTCGGGCTGTTCGGGCTGCTCGGCGAGGCGCCCGCGCTCAGCCGGCTGATCGGCGTGGTCGTCCTGCTCATCGACGCGGCGATCATCGTGCTGCTCGCGATGCGGCCGTCGAGCGAGTTCTTCGCCCGCGCGAGCGCCGCCCAGCGCCGCTACTGAGCCGGCACGGCACCGCCGATGACAGTGCTAGCCCGGCGACTCCCGTCGCTGCGCTCCGGCCGTGTGCTCGCGCCGGGAGCCGCCTCATGAACCACGTGCTCTCGCTCGTCACCGGCGGCACGTCCGGCATCGGCGCCGCGTTCGCCCGCCGGCTGGCCGCCGAGGGCAGCGACCTGGTGCTGGTCGCCCGCGACCGGGCCCGGCTGGACGCCACCGCGCACGACCTGCAGGCCCGCTACGGCGTCGAGGTCGAGTGCATCGAGGCCGATCTCGCCACCGAAGCCGGCTGCGCCGCGGTCGAGGCACGGCTGGCCGACACCGCTCGACCGGTCGACATGCTGGTCAACAACGCCGGGGGCAGCGCCGCCGGCACGTTCTGGCAGCAGCCCATTGAGGTGTACGACCGCATGCTTCGGGTGAACTGCCTCGCCCTGCTCCGGCTCACCCACGCCGCGCTCGCGGCGATGGTCCCCCGCGGGCGCGGCGACATCATCAACGTCTCGTCGGTCGCCGGGTTCACCCCGGGCGCGCGCGGCGCCGCGTACGCGGCGAGCAAGGCGTGGGTGACCATGCTCAGCGAGAGCCTCGCGATGGAGGTGGCCGGCACCGGAGTGAGGGTGTCCGCGCTGTGCCCCGGGTTCACCCACACCGAGTTCCACGAGCGGGCGCAGCTCGACATGTCCAGGGTGCCGAACGCGCTGTGGCTGGACGCGGACGAGGTCGTCACGGTCGGCCTGCGCGACCACCGCCGTGGCAAGGCGGTCAGCGTGCCGGGTGCCCAGTACAAGGCGATCGTCGCGGCGGCCCGGCTGGCGCCGCGCGCGGCCGTCCGCCGCGTTGCCGACGTGGTCCGCCGCCGCGGCCTCTGACCGGCCGGTCAGGTATCGAGCAGCAGCGCGGCCAGGTCGGCGCGGTGCGCGCGCGGGAAGCCCTCGAACGCGTTGATCCACTGCGCCCGCTTGTAGAGCCGGTGCAGCGGGTGGTCCCAGGTGAAGCCGATGCCGCCCATCGCCTGGATCGCCTGCTCGCAGCCGCTCACCGCGGCCTGCCCGGCGGCGACGGTCGCGCTCGCCACCGCCTCGTCGGTGTCCGCGTCGTCGACCGCGACGCACCACGCCGCCCGGTACGCCAGCGAGCGGGCGAGCTGGAGTGCCGTGTAGACGTTCGCCAGCCGGTGCGACACGCCCTGGTACGAGCCGATCGTCCGGTCGAACTGCGTCCGGGTCGTCGCGTACGCCACCGCGAGATCGAGAGCGCAGTGCGCGACCCCGACCGCCTCGCAGGCTAGCAGCGCCAGCATCCGCCGCCGGGCGGTGGCCAGCACCGCCGTGGTGCCGGCCGGGTCGCCGAGCTGCTCGGCCGGCGTGCCGTCCAGCCGCAGCTCGGCCAGCCGGCGGGTGCTGTCCATGGTCGACAGCGGATGCACGGCCTCGCGGTTGGTGCCGAGGTCGACCCGGAACAGCGCCACGCCCTCGGCCGACCGGGCCACCACGACCGCCTCCTCGGCGGCGGACGCGTCGGGGACGGCCCGCTTGATCCCGGACAGCCGCCAGCCGTCGACCTCGTCGTCGGCGCGGCAGGCCACCGAGACCGTCGCATCCCGCAGCGTCGTGGCGCCGTCGTCGGCCCAGGCCAGCGTCGCCGGCCGCGGCGTGGGGCGGTCCCCGTACGCCGGCCGCGCCAGGGCCACAGTGGACAGCCACGGTCCGGGATAGAGCGCGTACCCGGCCTCCTCGGCCAGCACCGCGTGCTCCAGGACCCCGAGCTCGGGGTCGAGCCAGCCCAGCTCGGTCAGGTCCTTCCACGACGCCGGGTCCCAGCCGTCGGGCGAGTCGGCGAGCTCCGCGACCCGGTCGAGCGGGTACCGGTCGGCCAGCCACTCGCGCGCGGCGGCCCGCAGCATCTCCTGCTCGTCCGAGAACGCGAAGTCCATCGTGGACGCTCCTGTCGGTGCTAGCGGGACCGGGGCAGGCCGAGCACCCGCTCGGCGATGATGTTGCGCAGGATCTCCGACGTTCCCGCCTCGATCGTGTTGCCGCGGCTGCGCAGCTGCTGGTACTGCCAGTAGCCGGCCCAGAACCCGCCCTCGCCCGAGACCTGCGCGTCCGGGCCGAGCAGTTCCAGCGCGAGCGCGGTGAGCCGCTGGTTCGTCTCCGACCAGTGCAGCTTGGCGACCGAGCCCTCCGGCCCCGGCACGCCGGTACGCATCAGCGTGGCGATCGACCGGTAGTTGGTGAACCGCAGCCCCATCAGGTCCACGTACAGGTGCGCGATCTGGTCCCGGACCTGCGGGTCGTCGGCGGCGCCGACCTTGCGGGCGGTGGTCACCAGGCGGCGAAACAGCACCTCCAGCCGGGCGGTGAGCGCGAAGCCGAGCGTGCCGCGCTCGTGCAGCAGCGTCGTCATCGCCACCTGCCAGCCGCCGCCGATCTCACCGAGGACGCCGGAGACCGGCACCCGGACGTCGGTCAGGAAAATCTCGTTGAACTCCGGGTCGCCGGTGATCTGCCGCAGCGGCCGCACCTCCACGCCGGGCGCGCGCATGTCGAGCAGGAGGTAGGTCAGCCCGCGGTGCTTGGCGGCGGTCGGGTCGCTGCGGGCGAGCAGGATGCAGAAGTCCGCGACGTGCGCGTACGACGACCACACCTTCTGCCCGTTCAGCACGAACTCGTCGCCGTCCCGTTCCGCCTTGGCGCGCAGGCTGGCCAGGTCGGAGCCCGAGCCTGGCTCGGAGAACCCCTGGCAGAAGATCGTCTCGCCGGACAGAATCTTCGCCAGGTGCTGCGCCTTCTGCTCGGGCGTGCCATACGCCATGATCGTCGGTCCGGCCATGCCGAGACCGATCACGCCGATGTGGTCGGGCGCGTCGGCCCTGGCCATCTCCTCCAGGTAGATCGCCTGGTACGGCAGCGGCAGCCCGCGACCGCCGTACTCGGTCGGCCACGACAGCCCCGCGTACCCCGCCTGGTAGAGCCGGCGGGTCCAGTCCCGGGCGAAATCGAAGTCCCATCGCCCGACATGCGGGTCGCGCTCGGACCAGTCCGCCGGCAGGTTCGCGCGCAGCCAGTCGCGCAGTCCGGCACGGAACTCCGCCTCGTCGGGGCTGTCCCGGAAGTCCATCGCGCCCTCCCTGGTCCGCACCGTCGCAGGGCCACCCTACCGACGGGTAGAGCGGCGGCGCAGCCGTACCCTGCGCACATGGCCGACAGCCCCGGCGCCGCTGGCACGGACCGCGAGGAGCTCCGCCGGCTGATCGCGGAGTTGGCGGTGGTGCGCGGTCCGGTCGTGCTCTCCAGCGGGCGGCGGGCGGACCACTATGTCGATCTGCGTCGGATCACGCTGCACGGCCGGGCGGCGCCGCTGGTCGGGCGGGTGATGCTGGATCTCACCGCCGACTGGCGGTACGACGCGGTCGGCGGGCTGACCCTGGGCGCCGACCCGGTGGCGACGGCCATGCTGCACGCGGCGGCCCGGGACGGCGGGCGGGGGCTGGACGCGTTCGTGGTCCGCAAGGAGGGCAAGGCGCACGGCCTGCAGCGCCGGATCGAGGGACCGGACGTGTCGGGCCGGCCGGTGCTCGCGGTCGAGGACACGTCCACCACCGGCGGGTCCGTGCTCGCGGCGGTCGAGGCGCTGCGCGCCGCCGGTGCCGAGATCGCCGGCGTCGCCGTGATCGTCGACCGCGGCGCCGGCGAGGCGGTCCGCGCCGCCGGCCTGCCGTTCCGGGCCGCGTACACGCTCGCGGACCTCGGCCTGTCCTGATCAGCATGGAGCCCGAGGGCGAGGTCGGGGTCGGACCCCACCCGCTGCCCTGGCCGGACGATCCGCGCCTCGATCCCGAGCTACTGGCCGGCGGGGACCGGCGCAACGTCCTCGACCGCTACCGGTACTGGCGGCACGACGCGATAGTGGCCGACCTGGACGCCCGCCGGCACGACTTCCACGTCGGCATCGAGAACTGGCGGCACGACCTCAACATCGGCACCGTGGTCCGCACCGCGAACGCGTTCCTCGCCCGCGAGGTGCACATCGTCGGCCGGCGGCGGTGGAACCGGCGCGGCGCCATGGTCACCGACCG
>JBKOXW010000036.1:0-11923 GCA_046744115.1 Actinomycetota bacterium
CGGCGGCACCGGCGGCATCGACGATGCCTTCACGCGGCTGCACGATGTCGGGATCGGTGCCGAGATCATGGGTGCGAACAAGTTCGGCCCGCCCGGGTGGCAGGAGGACCCGGAGTGGAAGGGTTGGTGGGGTCCCAACCCACCGTTCCACACACCGGTCTTCGTCCTCACCCATCACCCACGCCCGTCGATCGAGATGGAGGGCGGCACGACGTACCACTTCCTCGACGCCTCGCCCGCCGAGGCGCTCGAGACCGCCCGCGAGGCTGCGGACGGCCAGGACGTACGCCTCGGCGGCGGTGCCACCATGATCCGCGACTTCGTTGCCGCCGGGCTCGTCGACCACATGCACATCGTGGTGGTCCCGATCCTGCTCGGCCGCGGCGTACGCCTCTGGGACGGACTGGAGGGCCTCGAGAAGGACTATCAGGTCGAGGCCGCCCCCTCGCCCACCGGAGTCACGCATGTGACGTTCACCCGTGCGGGTGTGTGAACCGCCTCGGTCGAGAACCCGGGGGGCAGGGTAGGGCTTAGCTCGAAACGGAGGCATAAGCCTGACCTGGCTCGTTTCGCCTGAGCTAGCCGCGCCTTCGGCAGACGGTGACTGGACGGAGATCCTTCCGCCAGGGCACAGCGGCGCCGTAGCAGGCGACCGGGCTGTCGGCCTCGGTGCGGGTTGAGTGCCCGGAAGGGCAGTCTGCTAGGCAGGGGCCGGCCTGCTGACAACCTGACGGCCATGCCCCACGTCGTGTCCGTGTCAGAGCAGTACGGCACCGGTCGCGGAGGCCGGGCGTCGGAGCATCGGGCCAGGACACGGGGGAGCCTACGATGAGCATCGGAACCAACCAGACACAGCCGCCACCGTCGCCGACCCGGCCGAGGCGGCCCACTGGTCCGCTCGTCACCGTGCTCGCCGTGGTGGCGGTGTTGGCCAGCGTGATGGTCGGCACGCTCGTCGCGCGGGCCGACCGCGGGACCGAGGCGGGGACACCGGCCGAGTCGGTCGGCCCGTCCGGACGCCCCTCGGCTTCGCCATCCGGCCAGCCATCGGATTCCGGGTCGCCGGCGCCGTCCGGGGCGGACAGTCCGGCGACCGACTCCGGACGCCCCGCAGCGTGGCCTGGCTACCAGCCACTGTGGCCATTCGCCGGCCTCGCGGACGCGGCGGCATGGCAGGAAAGCCACCGCAGCGGCGGGCATCAGCCGTGGCACCTCGACCCGGAGTCGACCGCGCTGTCGTTCACCCGCGGCTACCTCGGCTACACCGGCGTCGACCGCGTCGTTCGCGGCACGGTCACCGGGCGGGAGGCGGAGGTGGCGGTCGGATACCGGCTGCCGAATGGGCGGCTTGCCACCGCCGCCGTGGTGCACCTGGTCCGGCTGGGCAGCGGCAGCGATGCGCCGTGGGAGGTGGTCGGCACGCGGGACACCACCCTCAGCGTCACCGCGCCGGCCTACGGTGCGGCGGTCTCCTCGCCGATGACCGTGGGCGGTCGCATCACCGGAGTGGACGAGAGCCTGTCGGTCCAGGTCCGCACGCTCGGCCAGCCGGCTCCGGTCGGCCGGGTCGGCGGGATCCCAGCCGGCGGGCAGAACATGCCGTGGTCGGTCCACGTGCCGTTCCGCGCACCGGGCGGCGCGGTGCTCACCGTCGCGGTCGCCACCGGCGGTCACGTCGCCGAGGTGGAACGGTTCGCCATCACCGCGGTACGGCCCGCAAGGCCGGCCGGCGCGGCGATCGACGGGGACATCGACGGGGACGGCCGAGTGGACGCGGTCTCCTTCCCCGCGCTCGGCACGCTGCGGGTCCGGTACGCCTCCGGTCTGACCGACACCGTCCGCTTCGACGCGACGCCGCAGCCCGGTGTCCAGCTACTCGGCATCGTCGATGCCGACCGGGACGGCCGAGCGGAGGTGTTCGTCCGCACCACCGGCGGCGCCTCTACCGAGTTCGCCTCGATATTTCGGTACGTCGACGGCCGGCTGCGGGTGGTCACCTTGGCCGGGCACCAGGTCCACTTGGGATACGGCGGCACGGTCACCCACGTCGACTCGTGGGCGTGCCGGCCACCGGACGCGCCGATCGTCCACTGGTCCGGGCAGAGCACCGACGGCCGCACCTACACCGGCAAGCTCCGCTCGTACCGGTTCGACCGCGCTGCCCTGGTCCCGCTCGACACCACGCCGCTGAGCGTGACGCCAGACCAGCCGGCGCCCACCGGCTGCGGATCGATCCGTCTTGGCTGACGGTCGGCCTGCCTACGGCGCGATCTCTTCGACCACGGGCCACGCCGGCGGGCCCCTGCACGCCCGTGAGCTGGTCTGGCGGGACGGTGTCGGCGCCGCAGCGCCATGGCACAGCGGCGTGTTATCGCGCTGTGCCATGGGTCGCTGGGCGAAGTACCTGGCTCTGTTGCGCCGGTCGGGGCGGCCGCAGTTGGCTGGCTTCGAGCGAGCAGGCTGAGCAGATGCGTCGACGCCGCAGCGCCCGTCCAATCGTGGAGCGGTCGGCGTTCGCCGGGTTCCGGTCCCCGCCGGAGGTGATCACGCTGGCGGTCCGCTGGTACCTCCGCTACGGACTCTCGTACCGCGATGTTGAGGAGCTGCTTGCGGAGCGCGGCGTGGAGGTCGATCACGTCACGGTCTACCGGTGGGTGCAGCGGTTCAGTCCGCTGTTCGCCGACGCCGGCCGCCCACTCCGGCATGCGTCTGGAGACCGGTGGTTCGTCGATGAGACCTACGTCAAGGTCGCCGGCCGGTGGCGGTACCTCTACCGTGCGGTGGACCAGTTCGGGCAGGTCATCGACGTGCTGCTGTCCGAGCAGCGGGACACCGCCGCTGCTCGTGGTCCTGACCACCCGGCAGGCGGTGCTGGTCAGCCGCACCAAGGCAATCAACGAGCTCAAGAGCCTGATCGTCGTCGCACCCGAGCACCTGCGTGCGGGCCTGCGCGGCCGCTCCCTGACGAAGCAACTGGATCACATCGAATAACTCCACACTCCGGCCACGGCCTCCGTCGAGCACCGCATGACCGTGCTGACCCTTCGCTCGATCGCCGCCCGGCTCCGCTTCCTCTTCCAGCAGACCGCCGAGCTCGACCCAGAGCTGGCGGCCCTCGTCGCCCAGCATCCGGCCGGCCCAGCCCTGCTCGCCGAGCCCGGCATCGGCCCGGTCGTCGCCGCCCATCTCCTCGTCAGCTGGTCCCACCGCGGCAGAGTCCGCAGCGGCGTCGCCGAGAAAGCGCCGAGTGCGGCAGAATGCCGCCGATGACCGTGACCGGGGACCAGCAGCCATTTCTGCGCGTGATGCGGGGCAAGCCGACCGATGCCGAGCTGGCCGCGCTGGTCGCGGTGCTGGCCGGCCGAGCGGGGGCGGCCGGTAACGAGCCTCCGCGACCGGGGTCGGCCTGGGCGGATCCGGCTGCTCGGCTGCGCCGACCGGTGCATGCCGGGCTGGGCGCCTGGCGTCGGTCCGGCCTGCCCGGCTGAGGGGTCAGGAGACGTCGAGCAGCCAGTAGGCGTCGTCCTCCAGCCAGACCAGCCAGTCCCCGGCCACGAAGGTCTCCCCCGGCATCCAGACCGCCGAGCCCGTGACCGGGTCGTAGACGATGCCCCGGCTGTCGTACGGCGGCCCGTCCATCGGTGAGCTGGCGTACGCCAACAACCGGTTGCCCGCGGTGAGCTGGAAAGACGCGCCGTTGTAGCCCGGTATGTGCGGCGGCTCGGCGGCGACCAGCACGTCGCGTCCGGTGCGCAGGTCGACCGCCCGCAGCTGCCGGAGAGTGACCTGCTCGTCGACGTCGAACTCCAGCCAGAGCACCGTGGACCGGCTCACGGTCGCCTCCCAGGGGCCCGCCGGGTACGTCGGCAGGTCGCCGAGCACGGTCTCCGTCCGGCCGGTGAGGACGTCGTGCCGGAGCAGTCGACCCTGCTCGTACTGGCGTACGTACACCTTCGGCCACCGCAGCGCGGTGACGCCCCCGAGCACCGGCAGGACCCGTTGCGGTCCGTGGCAGCCCTCGGCGAGGACCACCTGCCCCTGCGGATGCCTCGGCTCGAAGTCCTCGTAGTAGCTCCAGGCAAGGTGTCCCTGGTCGATCTGGACGCTGTCCTCCCACACGCTGCCGTCGCTCACCCGGCTGATCGCCCCGGTCACCGCGTCGCGGCAGAACAGGTCGTACTTGTGCTTGGGCGTCACGTTGTCCAGCCAGGTGGTGAGCCGCCCGCCCGAGGCGTAGCCGGTGATCTCGCGAAGCGGAAGGACTACCTCGGTCCGACGGATCGGGTCGAGGATGAGCGACCGGCCCCAGTGGTCGGTCCAGCCCTGGTCGTAGGTCTGTTCGGCGCCGACCAAGGTGCCGTCCGGGGCCAGGACGATCGCCCGGAACGGCTGCCCGTTGGCCAGCCTGCGGTCGACCCGGCGCGCGGTCCGACCCGGGAACAGCTTCGCCAGCGTGGTCGCCCGTGCCTGGCGCGTCGGACCCGGCGTCGAGGTTGGGCCGTCGGTCGGACTCGCGGTCGACCCGCCGGTCGGCCCTCCGAAGGGACCGGCCGGTTGCGGCCGGCCGCCGCCCCGGGTCAACGCGACCAGGCCGCCCACCGCAAGGACAGCGACCACGGAGAAGACCACCGCCGCCCGCGCTCGCCGTCGCCGGCTCCGCCGGCCGACCTCGGCCCGGATCCGATCGCCGAGATCTGGCGGCGGCGTGGCGTCGCCGACCGCGCCGAGGCGTTCGACCAGCAGCTGCTCATCCATGTGCGTTCCTCCGCTCCGGCAGCGGCAGCCCCAGGTCCGCCGGCCCCTCCGGTTCCCCCCGCAACCGGAGCAGCGCCCGCGCCGCCTGGCTCTTCACCGTTCCGCGGGACACGCCGAGCGTGTCCGCGATCTCCCCCTCGGACAGCCCGTCGACGTACCGAAGAACCAGCACCGCCCGCATCCGCGGCGGCAGCCGGCGCAGCCGCTCGTCCAGGCTGTTCGCCTCGTCGACCGCGTCGTACCCATGCTCCGCGCCCGGAGTCTCGGGCAGCACCGCGACCGCCTCCTCACGGATCGGCCGGCGGCGCTCGTTGAGCATCAGCCGGACCATGACCTGCCGCACGTAACCCTCCGGGTTGTCCTTCCGCCGGACCCGCCACCACGCCGATGCGGTGCGCACCAGCGCTTCCTGCACCAGGTCCTCCGCGTCCTGCCGGCTGCGGGTCAGCACCAGGCCGTAGCGGTAGAGCGCCGCCAGCCGCGCCGAGACGAACGCGTCGAACGCCGGCCGTTCCGCGCCCACCGCCACCTCCGGGTCTCTTCCCAGGGACACGCAGAGCGTGCCTCGGGTTGTCGGGAGGCGGAAAGGGCTGTCCCAGGAGCCTTATGGGGCTGCACTGAGCGGGCTATGCGGCAGGCTTGGTGTCCGAGCCTCCGGCCGGTGAGCACTCCTGGTCCCAGACCCGAGGGTTGAGGTCTAGGCCCAACCAGCCCACCAGCCCAACCGAGAACCCAATCGACCCAACGACGCGCCGGCTGCCCGGCACCGCCGGCCGGCCGGCGACATCCACAGACATCCACGGCCCGGCACCGACGAGGCCGATCCGACACCGCCCGCCCTCCACCGTCAGCAGGAGCAACCAGGCCGGCGATCTTGTCCCGCGTGGTACCCGTCAATCGGGCCAGCCACGATCGGACCAGAGACGCACTCCGAACTCAGCTCGGCGACGGCCGCGCCTCCAACCGGATCGAGGCCGGGACCCGGCTGCCGCTTGACGATGCGCTCAACAACGAGCGTGCCAGACCGGACCCAGACCCGGCGGGCACAGCACCGGCCGACCGACACGAGCCGCATGTCCACGACTGACCGTCGAGAACTCACCCGCGCCAGGTGCTCCTGCCGGCAGCGGCGACAGGCCGGGGACAGTCAGCCCAGACGGACTGCGGTTCCGCTCGCGGTGACCATGAGCATCGCGCTGCCCTCGCCCAGTGTCTCGTAGTCCAGGTCGACCCCCACGACAGCGTCCGCGCCCCGCGTCGCTGCCTCGTCCGCCATCTCCGTCAGCGCGATCTCCCGGGCTCGCCGCAGCTCGCGCTCATATGCGACGGAGCGCCCTCCGACGAGGTCGCGGATCCCGGCGAACAGGTCCTTGAAGAGGTTCGCTCCGAGGATGGCTTCGCCTGTAACGACGCCGAGGTACTCGGCGATCGGCCGACCCTCGACCGACGGCGTCGTAGTGACTACGACCATGCTGGTGACCCCCATCCAGTGGAGGACGGCGACCCTGAGGCGTCGGAGGAGGCGGGCCGTGGGCGGGACGATTGACTCTACCGCTCGCGGTGCGGCCGCTGCCGTTCGGCGGCCAGGTTGCACCGATCGGCGTGGTGTTCGGGCCTCGCCGTGGGCTGGCTGGTCGGGATGCCACTGCTAAGGGTGCTGGAGGTCCCAGCCGATCCGGCGTGGCGCACTCGTTCCAGGCGGTCGTGTTCGCCCGCCCGATCGCGTTCGCGCTGCCGTTTGCCGCCACCGCCTACCAGGGGGTGCGGGCTTCTTCAGATTCCCCGTCCCGTCCGCCACCAGCACCGTTCCCCGGTTGGAGGTCAGGCTCGTCCGGTGACGAATGCCCGCACATCTGCAGCGAACAGGTCGGCCGCGCCGCGGGCCAGGCGGTCTCTCCGGCCTCCGGCCGGGCCGCTCACCCGCCTTGGGGGCTGCAACCGGGG
Organism: Actinomycetota bacterium; assembly: GCA_046744115.1. Classification (GTDB taxonomy): domain Bacteria; phylum Actinomycetota; class Actinomycetes; order Mycobacteriales; family CADCTP01; genus JBKOXW01. Next base: position 6,700 of record JBKOXW010000036.1, read on the forward strand.
TAGCCGGTCATGGCTGTGATGCTACGGGCCCTGGGGCGGGGTGTCGTCGACAAGCGGCGCGCGGTAGGCGGTGAGCGCGGCGATCGTGCGGCGCCGGGAGAAGTCGGGGGCGACCCGGATGATGTCGGCCGGCGCGTCGACGAAGGTCGGCACGTATCCCACTCGGGTCACCGCGTACCGGCCGGAGGGTGCCGGGCCGATGGTCACCCGGATGATGACGCCGTCCCGGTGCGGCGGCCGCGGGTCGGACCGGGCGACCATCTGTGCCAGGAAGTTGCCGAGACCGTAGATCACCCAGCGTCCGTCTCGTCGCCGCTGGACCGGTTGGACCACGTGTGCGTGGTGGCCGACGATGAGGTCGATGTCCGGGGACGCCAGCACGTCCTCGACCACCCGGCGCTGGTACTCCGAAGGCCGCTGGTCCTTCTCGGTGCCGAAGTGGAGGCTGACGATGACGAACTGGGCACCGGCCTGCCGCAGCCGCCGGGCCTCGGCCCGCACCCGCGAGGTGGGGTCGATGAGGTTCACCGCCCACCGGGTCGGTGGCTCGATCCCGTTCAGGCCGTAGGTGTAGGAAAGGTGGCCGACCCGGGCGCCGCCGACCTCGTAGATGGTCAGCCGCTGCGCCTCCCGGGCGGTCCGTGCGCTACCCACGTGGCGGACACCGAACCGGTCGAGGGTGTCCAGGGTGGCCTGCACTCCCCGCATGCCCTGGTCGACGGTGTGGTTGGAGGCGGTGGTGCAGCTGTCGTAGCCGGCCCACCGTTCGGCCGCGGCGAGCTGGTAGGGCGCGTTGAAGCTGGGGTAGCCGGACAGCCGGCGGTTGTCCGCGGAGATCGGCGTCTCCTGATGGCAGACCGCCCAATCGGCGGCGCGGATGAGCGGCGCGACAGCGCCGAGCATCGGCCGAAAGTCGAAGCCCCGGCCACCGGCGTACCGCAGCGCCCGCTCCCGGAGGCTGTCGCTGACCAGCATATCGCCGGTGAAGAGCAGGGTCACCGTGCGGGCGGTGGCCGTGCCGGGAGGCGCCGCCGGCGCTGCGGGTCGGGTCCGGCCGGTCGGCGAGGGCGTCCCGGTCTGCGCGGCCGACGTCCGCGACCCTGGGGTAAGGACCGAGCGTGACTCGGCCCCGCCACTGCCACTGCACGCCGGCAGCGCGGCCGCGACCGCGAGGGCCAGCGCGGCGGCCCGCAGCCGGCGGCCACCGAGCCACGATTGCCCGTACCGCACCTCTGACCACCCCCCGATGCGGGCCCCTGATGAGGGCAGGGTGTCATGTTGCCAGCCCGGGACGGAGCAGCTAGGCCTCCCCGCCGAAGTCGGCCTGATATGCCTCGAAGACCAGGTCGGCGCCGCGCTGCCGGTGCCGGCTGAGCCGCCCGAGCAGTGCGGTGCCACGGTCACGGCCGCCGTCCACTCCCTCCTCGGCGGCCGGGCCACTCAACCGGCTGAGCAGGTCGTCGACGAGACCCTGGAGTTCGACGTGGTCGCGGCAGAGCCGCGTCACCGCGCTGGACAGATCAAAGGGCCAGCGTCCTCTCAACCCCGGAAGCGACTCTCATACTTTCGGCGAGTCGTTGACAGCAACGTCACAGGGCGCCCAGCCGGACGGATGCGCCCCCGCGAGGCGACTTTCGCCCCGTCGCCAGCCCGACCCAGGGCCGACAGGATACGGTGGCCGGGGCGTCGCCGGCCTGGCCAACACATTTGGCCCGGCACGGCAGGTCGAGCGGAGTCGAGGGGTGCTGTGATGAAGAGATCGCGCATTGGCGTCTCCGGTGCCGTTGCGGTCGGCGCAGCGGCGGTGCTCGCGGTGGTAGTTGGGACTCCGGCGGGCGCGGGACCGGCTCCCGGCGGGTCGACCGGCCCGAGCAGTTCGCAGTCGCCGTACCTGGTGCGCTCCCAGCCCGGCATCGGACTGAAGTCGGTCGTCACGGTGGGTGACACCGTGCCGAAGGTGGGCGGTGGCTCCTACCGGATGGTCGGGATCCCGGACGGTCTCGGCGCCTTCGACAACGGCGATGGAACGTTCACCGTGCTGATGAACCACGAGCTCCCCGACTCCCTAGGCGGCATCCGGGCGCACGGCGCGGCGGGAGCGTTCGTGTCGAAGTGGACGGTCCGCAAGGACGACCTGTCGGTCGTCGGCGCCGAGGACCTGATCAAGCAGGTTGCGACGTGGAACACTGCCACCTCCTCGTACAACGCCCCGGCGACCGGCGTCGTGATCGGACGACTCTGCTCGGCAGATCTGCCAGCGGCGCCCGCGTTCTACAACGCCGCGACCGGGAAGGGCTACGACGACCGGATCTTCATGGACGGCGAGGAGGTGGGCGCCGAGGGCCGCGCGTTCGCCCATCTGCTCACCGGGACGAGCTACGAGCTGCCCGCGCTCGGGAAGCTGAGCTTCGAGAACTCGGTCGCAAACCGTGCCACGGGCGACAAGACAGTCGTCATCGGGCTCGACGACTCGACCCCCGGCCAGGTATATGTCTACGCCGGCGACAAGCAGGCGGCGGGCAGCGCGGTCGATCGAGCCGGGCTCACCGGCGGCACGCTCTACGGCATCAAGATCAGCGGCTTCCCAGCCGAGGGCGCCGCCACCGGCATCCCTTCCGGCACGGCGTTCACCGCGCACGCCTTCGGCGACGTCTCGGCCTGGACCGGAGCGCAGCTCGAGGCGGCAAGCAACAGCGCAGACGTGACCCGCTTCAATCGGCCCGAAGACGGCGCCTGGGATCCGTCCAGCCCCAACGACTTCTACTTCGTCACCACCGCAAGCTTCACGGCCGCGAGCCGGCTGTGGCGGCTGCACTTCGCCGACCCGGCCAACCCGGCCGCCGGCGGCACGATCTCAATGCTGCTGGACGGCACCGAGACCGGCGGCACTCCGGAACGCTTGCACATGCTTGACAACCTCACCGTCAACGGCCGCAGCCAGGTGATCTTGCAGGAGGATCCCGGCAACCAGCCCTACCTCGCTCGGGTATGGCTGTACGACATCGCGTCGGACACGCTCACTCAGGTCGCCGAGCACGACCCTGCACGGTTCGCGCCGCCGACGCCGGCCCCCTTCACCCAGGACGAGGAGTCCTCCGGCGTGATCGACGCCTCGGGGATTCTCGGCGCGGGCTGGTACCTGCTCGACGTGCAAGCGCACTACCCGGACCCCGACCCAGAGCTCGTCGAAGGAGGGCAGCTCCTGGCCATGCACATCTCGGCCGGGAAGTTCCCGAAGCACGACGGCTAGGGCCAGGCCGCCGGTCGGTCCGAACGGTTCGCCGCCGCCCCAGACGTAGGGCTGGCCGAGCTGCGAGCGGGCTGCGGCGAGGACGATTCCGATCCGTTGGCTGGTGCCGGCTGCGGTGGGGTTGTCCGGGTGGTGCCGGGGAGGGTGGGAGCAGCCCTGACAACGCCGGGACGTGACCAGTAGTCAACGGCCATGATGATCGGCTCTGGCGCAGATTCCGTGATGCTGCTACGGAGCGTCGCCATCACGCATTGACGTGTTGGCGCGGTGGCGCTCGCTTGTGGTCTATCTGGTTGAGGCGAGCGCGGCGATGAGGATGGCGCAAGGGTTGCCGGCCTGCCAGCTCGGTAGCGGGTCGATCGTGTCGACGTGGACGAAGCCGCGTGCTGTCCAGAACGCGTAGGTCGCGGCGTATGGTGCGTGCCCGCCGCTGGGTCCAGCGTCTTGACCTCTGGAACTCGGCTCAAACTGTCGAGGATCTCGACACAGAGGGTCGCTAGGCTCTCCGAGCTCGGCATGAGCGTGGGGAACGGGTTGGTGAGCACCCGGTTGCTCATCTGCACTACCCGGGTGAGCACACCGACCAGCTCGGGGCCGGGTTCGGTGAGCAGGTCGTACAGCCCGTACCGGTGGGTGGTGGTGGGCAGCGTGGCCGAGTAGTGGTGCCGCCGGACGAACGCCGCGGCGGCGGCTCGGGGAGCGCGGCGACGCCGTACCGGTCGGGGTCCAGCCCGTCCTCGCCGCCCGGACGCCACCGTGGTGAGCGGTCCGCCAGCGCTGGGTGCGCGACGGTGTCGCCCGATGTGATCATCAGGTCCATCTGCTTCGGAGTCGTTCCGGTCCGCCTACAGCCGCCGGCGGACGGTTGCCTGTCGACCCGGACCCGCGGATGCAACCCGCGACTCCGACCCACCACCCGGAGCGCTCCTCGGGCCGCCGGTTAGCGTCGATCACCACGACAGGGCGCGACGACACGAGGTGACCTGATGAAGGCGATCGTCCAGGAGCGGTTCGGCCCGCCGGACGTCCTCCAGCTGGTGGACACCGACCCGCCCGGGGTCGGGGCCGGCGACGTGCTGGTTCGGGTGCACGCCGCCGCGCTCAACCCGTACGACTGGCACATGCTGCGAGGCGACCCGCGCATCGCCCGGCTGATGGGAGGGGTGGGGCTGACCAAGCCGAAGGCCCGGGTGGCCGGGATCGACGCGGCGGGACGGGTGGAGGCGGTCGGCGCGAACGTGCGCGACCTGAAGCCCGGTGACGAGGTGCTCGGCTTCTGCCCGGGCGCGTTCGCCGAGTACGCGCGAGCCAAGGCGGACGAGGTGGTGCCCAAGCCGGCCGGCCTGACCTTCGAACAGGCGGCGGCGGTCCCGATGGCGGCGCTGACCGCGCTGCAGGGGATCCGGGACGTGGGTGGGGTGCGGGCCGGGCACCGGGTGCTGGTCAACGGGGCCGGCGGCGGCATCGGCACGTACGCCGTGCAGATCGCGACCGCGCTGGGCGCGGAGGTCACCGGGGTATGCAGCACGGGCAAGGTCGAGCTGGTGCGCTCGCTCGGCGCCGCGCACGTCGTCGACTACACCACGGAGGACTTCACCGACGGGCGCGCGCACTACGACGTGATCCTCGACAACGTGGGCAACCGGCCGCTGCGCCGGCTGCGCCGGGCCCTGACCCCGACGGGGACCCTCGTGCTCAACGGCGGCGGCTCGCCGGGCCGCCTGGTCGGGGCGGTGGGCTCCATTCTTCGGGCGGTCGCGGTCAATGCCGTCGTCCGGCAGCGGTTGCGGCCGTTCATAGCCAAGCCGAACCGGGAGGATCTGCTCACCCTCACCGGACTCATCGAGGACGGCAAGCTCACACCGGTCCTCGACCGGACCTACCCGCTGGCCGACACGGCCGAGGGCCTGCGCCGCGTGGAGCAGGGACACGCACGCGGCAAGATCGTCATCACCGTGGCGTGAGGCCGGCGAG
>JBKOXW010000316.1:0-7006 GCA_046744115.1 Actinomycetota bacterium
TCCCGACGAGCGCCTGGAGCTCATCTTCACCTGCTGTCACCCGGCGCTCGCGGTCGAGGCGCAGGTTGCGCTGACCCTGCGCACCCTCGGCGGGCTCACCACCGACGAGATCGCCCGCGCGTTCCTGGTACCGGAGCGCACGATGGCGCAGCGGCTGGTGCGGGCCAAAGGCAAGATCAAAGCTGCCGGGATCCCGTTTCGAGTGCCACCGGTTCACCTGCTCCGCGAGCGTCTCGACGCCGTTCTTGCCGTCGTTTACCTGATCTTCAACGAGGGCTACGGCGGCCGCGACGAGCTCGCGGCAGAGGCAATTTGGTTGGGACGCGCGCTCGCCGAACTGCTTCCGGACGAGCCCGAGGTTCGCGGGCTGCTGGCGATGATGCTCTTGCACGACTCCCGTCGTGAGGCGCGGTTTAGCGACGGCGAGCTCGTGCTGCTCGGCGATCAGGACCGGTCACATTGGAACACCGAGCAGATCGCCGACGGACGCGCGGAGCTCGACCGGGCGCTCGCCCTGGGCGGCCGCGGGCCCTATGTCCTGCAGGCCGCCATCGCGTCGTTGCACGCCGCGGTGCCGTGCGACTGGGCGCAGATCGCGGCGCTGTACGGAGAGCTCACCCGCCTGACCCGCTCACCCGTCGTGGAGCTGAACCGCGCCATCGCCATCGCCGAGACCGAAGGCCCCGAGGCCGGCCTGCGCATCGTCGACGGACTTGGTCTCGACGACTTCCGCTACCTGCACTCGACCAGGGCGGAGCTCTTGCAGCGCCTCGGGCGGACCGACGAGGCGCGTGACGCCTATCGACGTGCGAGGGAACTCACCGACGACGGTGCCGAACGGCGGTTCCTCGAACGCCGGCTAACGGAGCTGGCAGCCGCCACAGGCTCGAGTTAGTCGTCGTTCTGTCCCGCAGAACGACGAGCGAAGCACACATCTCCGTCTGATCTGTTGGAGCCTTCTCGGGACCCGCGGTGTCATGTGTCAACCGGGCCGCCGATCCTCGTCGGCAGGTGGCCACCCTCCTTCAGTACAGCCCCTCGATGGGTGCGACCGTCACCAGATCCTTCACGGCATGGGCGAGTTTCCCATCGAGCGTGATCAAAGCGTCGGCCTGAAGCTGGGTCAGAGCGACGTATTCGGCGTCAAACGTGTCGGACCACCCGAGCTGGTCGGCGACCTTCCAGGCGACGTTCTGAAGGACGCGGTCTCCGAGCAGTCGAACTCGCAGCCCGCGCACGTAGTCGAGCCGTCGCTCAGCGTCCTGCTTCGTCATCTCACCGCGGCTAACTGCCTGGTAGAGGAGCGACAGCAGCTGCGAGCGAAGGAGCGTGGGAGCCAGGATCTGGTGTTGGTCGCCAATCACGGCCTGATCGTGAGCCAGGCGCATGGCCACGTCCGGTCCGATCACGAACTTGGTCATGGGAGATCCGCTCCTCTCTCTCGGGGGACGTCGCCGTTGAGCGTGGTCGACTGTAGGGTTTCCGGCGTACTCCGGTCGCCCTGCGGCTAAGGTCGATCCACCATGTCGTTCGTGGCTGATCCGCGCGTGGACGCGTACATCGATGGCTTGCCCGAGTGGCAGCAGGCCATCTGCCGCGAGGTCCGTGAGCTGGTGCATGCGGCCGACCCCGACGTCACAGAGACGATCAAGTTCCGCGACCGCCCGTACTTCGTCCTGCAGGGCAACATCTGCGCGCTGCTGGCCGCGAAGGATCACGTCAACGTGTTCCTCTACGACGGCGCGATCGTGCCTGATCCCGAGGGCATCATCACCGGCGGCCACGACAACACGACCGCCCGCACCATCGCGATCCGGCAGGGTGAGCCGATCAACGCGCCCGCGCTGACGGCCATGTTGCGGCAGATCATCGCGAACAACCGCGCCGGCGGCTGGCGCACGCTGAAGCGCCAGGGACCATCGCCGACCTGACTACTGCTCGACGCCTGCCGAGGTGAGGGTCCAGCGGTCGGCGCGGACCGAGTAACGCACGGTGAACAGGCCGATCGTGTCGGCGGCGACCGCGAACGGCGGGATGAGCCCGGCAAGCAGGCCCATCGGCGGCGCGAACGTGACCGACGACGCGACGCCGTCCGCATAGACCTCCAGCTGCACGGTTGCGCCGTCGGCGGGAACACAGCCGGTCATCGCGACCGCCACCGGGCCTGTCGCGCTGACTGCGAACGAGCGGCCGGTGGCGTGGTCGAGCAGCAGGTCCAGTGCGTAGGCGAGCGTGACCGGATGCCGGTCGTTCTCCAGCGCGGCGATCCGGTCGACGGTCGCTTGCCGTTCGGCGTGTCGATGGTCGGCGCGGGCGGCGTACGGGCTGGTGCCGGCGGTGTTCGTGGTGCCCACGGCGACCGGGAACTGTCCCCTGACAGCCTGCGCAAGGATCGGCCCGGGCCAGCCGGTCCCGGCCAGGTCCGCGCCGACCAGCGCATCGATGACCTGCTCCCGCCGCGTCGCGTCGGCCCGAGCGGTCGCGGAGACCTCGACGTGGACGAAGATCGCGCCCACTGCGGCCGCTGCGTGGCCCTGGATGTTCGTGGTGCCGTCCAACGCCGGGACCGGCGTCTCCCAGACCCGGGCCACGACCAGGCCGTGCGCGCTCAGGCTGTCTGCGGTGCGCAAGATCGGGAGCCCGACCGTGGTCCGACCGGGCGAGAGCACGACGTCGAAGCCGGGCGCCGACGCGTCGGCGAAGCCATGCAGCTGCAGGTGCGGCAGCCCGGTGTCCAGCAGCGCAGTGGCCAGCCGGTGGAACGGCGACCCCGGGTTGTCGCGGGGATCGGCGAGCCCGCCCGCGGCGTCGCGATGCGCACCGGCGACGAGCAGCAGCGCCCCGGGGATGCGCCGCCACAGCGCCAACCCGAGTTGCTCGGAGGTCTTGTCCGCCACTGGGTGTGGGCAGCCGATGACGGTGCCGACCGGCGCGGACACGTCGACCAGCAGCGCCGCCCACCCCCTGTCTCCGGGCGGTGCCTCGGAGAACGCCAGCACGAACGGCCGGCCCGACGCCGAGTCCACACCGGACGTGACGGTGAACCCGAGCGGCCCGAGCAGCGCGGCGGCGTCTCCGTCGCCGAGCAGCCGCAACAACCCCGCGACGAGGTCCGCGGCCTCGGGCGCGGTCGGCTCCCGGTACGGCTGGCCAGAGGACATCGGCGCCGTGAACGCGGCCAACCACGCCGACAGGTCCGTTCCGGCCGCCAGCGTGTAAGACTCGCGGCCCGCTCTCGTCGACATGGCTTGTGGAGGCGCCCAGCCCGATGGGTGATACGACCGCCGAGCCCCCGCGCACTGCCCTTGAGGATCAGGTCGTAGGCGGAGGGAGGGTCTGGCGGCGGCGGATCAGGAAATCGCGCTCGGTTGCATTGCCCGCGCGGGCGATCGCCTCGTCGTACGCCCCAGCTGCCTCGGCGGTACGGCCGAGGCGGCGGAGCAGGTCGGCGCGGATGGCGTGGTACAGGTGGTAGCTGCCGAGGTCGAGGCCGTCGACGAGGGCGAGCGCGGCGGAAGGTCCGTCGACCTCGGCCACCGCGACGGCCCGGTTGAGCGCGACGACCGGCGTCGGCGTACACGCCAGAAGCTGGTCGTACAGCTGCAGGATCTGCCACCAGTCGGTGGCGGCCGTGGCCGGAGCGTCGCTGTGCACGGCGTTGATCGCGGCCTGAATCTGGTACGGGCCGGGCTGGTTCCGCCGCAGGCAGGCCCGAACGATGGCCTGACCCTCGGCGATGAGGTCGCGATTCCAGCGGCCGCGGTCCTGGCCGGCGAGCAGGACGAGGTCACCGTTCGGCCCGGTCCGCGTAGCCCGGCGCGACTCGACGAGCAGCATGAGCGCGAGCAGCCCCATGACCTCCGGCTCGTCGGGCATCAGCTCGGCCAGCAGCCGGCCCAGCCGAATGGCCTCGACGCAGAGGTCCTCGCGGACGAGCCGGTCACCGGAACTGGCCGCGTAACCCTCGTTGAAGATGAGGTAGACGACGGCCAGCACGGCCCGCAGGCGATCGGGGAGTTCCGCCTCACCCGGCACCCGGTACGGGATGCGCGCGTCGCGGATCTTGCCCTTGGCCCGGACGAGCCGCTGGGCCATCGTCGGCTCGGGCACCAGGAAGGCGTGCGCGATCTCGGCGGTGGTGAGCCCGCCCAACAGCCGGAGAGTCAGCGCGACCTGGGCGGCCGGCGCCAGCGCGGGGTGGCAGCAGGTGAAGATCAGGCGCAGCCGGTCGTCGGGCACGGGACCCTCCTCGGCCGGAGCGTCGCCCGCCTGCAACAGCGCGGCCTGGGCGTGCCGGTCCTCCCGCGAGGCCTCCCGGCGCAGGCGGTCGATCGCCCGGTTGCGGGCGGTGGTGATGATCCAGCCCGCCGGGCTCGGCGGTAGCCCGGCCGCCGGCCATCGCTGCACCGCAGCGGCGAACGCGTCCTGGACCGCCTCCTCGGCGATGTCGATGTCGCCGAAGACGCGGACCAGGACGGCCACCGCGCGCCCGTACTCCTCGCGGAACACACGGTCGATATCGGCGGCGGGGACGGCCGGCATGCCAGGTGTCAGTGCGGAGCGTCCTGGAACGGCCGGACCTCGATCGGCAGGAAGCGGGTCGCCCGGGCGAACTTGCCGGCCCACGCGAGCGCGGAGTCGAGGTCGGGCGCCTCGATGATCGTGAACCCGCCCACGTGCTCCTTGCCCTCGACGTACGGGCCGTCGGTGGTGATGACTTCCTCGCCGCGTTGCTGCACCACGGTGGCCGTGCTCGCGGGGTGCAGGCCCCCGCTGAACACCCAGACGCCCGCGTCCTTCATCTCCTTCTCCACGGCCAGGACGTCGCGCATGATCGGATCCAGATCCTCGGGCGGGGGTGGTTCCCCGTCGGGCTGGTAGACGGTGAGCACGTACTGCGTCATTGGGCTTCCTCCCTGATCTGGACGTTACCGCCGGACTCTCACCCCCTACACGAACGGCCGCCCGCCGGATCGACACGCGACCGACACGGGACCGCCGTCAGCGATGTGTCAGCGGGCCCGGCCGGCGGTCAGGGTGATCTCGATCGGATATCAGCGCTCCCGGGCACGGTGGGCTCACCAACGACCACGGGAGTCATGACATGACTGATGCGATCGTCGCCGAGCAGCTGGTCAAGCGCTTCGGGGACACGACCGCGCTCGACGGCGTCGACCTTGCCGTACGCGGCGGCTCCGTCTTCGGCCTGCTGGGGCCGAACGGCGCGGGCAAGACCACCGCCGTGCGCATCCTGGCGACGCTGCTCCAGCCGGACAGCGGGCGGGCCGCGGTGGGCGGGTACGACGTGGGCACCCAGGCCCACCAGGTCCGCCAGCTCGTCGGGCTGACCGGGCAGTACGCGTCGGTGGACGAGCTGCTCACCGGCACGGAGAACCTGCTGCTCATCGGCCGCCTGCTCGGACAGTCGAGGCCGGAGGCCCGCAGCCGGGCCCGCGAGCTGCTTGGCTACTTCGAGCTCGACGACGCGGCGGACCGCCCGGCGAAGACGTACTCCGGCGGCATGCGCCGGCGGCTCGACCTGGCGGCGAGCCTGGTCGGGCACCCGCAGGTTCTCTTCCTCGACGAGCCGACCACGGGTCTCGACCCGCGCAGCCGCAACGAGATGTGGGATCTCGTCCGCAAGCTGGTGGCCGACGGCGTGACGGTGCTTCTCACCACGCAGTACCTGGAGGAGGCCGACCAGCTCGCCAACAGGATCGCCGTGGTGGACCACGGCCGGGTCATCGCCACCGGCACGCCGGCTGAGCTGAAGGCGCGGATCGGCGGGCAGACGCTGGCCGTACGCCCGGTCCACCCGGTCGACCTGCCGACGGTGCTCGCGGTCGTCACCGAGGTCACGAGCACCGCGCCGGAGCAGGACGGCACGCTGGTCACCGCGCCGGTCGCCGACCCGGCCGTGCTTCCGGCCGTGGTACGCCGGCTGGACGACGCGGGCGTGCTGGTCGCCGAGCTGACCCTGCGCGGCTCGAGCCTCGACGAGGTCTTCCTGTCCCTCACCGGCCACCGTGCGGAGGAGTCCGCGGAGCCGGACGACACCGACGTCACCGACGACGAGAGGAGCGCGGCATGACCGCCATCACCGCCACGGCTGGGTCTGCCGCGGCCACGACGCAGCTGGTCCGGCTCCGCCCGCGGGTGAGCATGCTCGACGGGCTACGGCACACCTCCACGCTCGCCTGGCGGACGCTGGTGCAGCTCAAGCACAACCCGATGGAGCTGATGGACTTCAGCTTCCAGCCGATCATGTTCGTGGTGCTGTTCACGTACGTCTTCGGGGGTGCGATCGCCGGCTCGACCGGTGCCTACCTGACGTTCGCGCTGGCCGGGATCATCGTGCAGAACGCGCTGTTCACCACGCTGAATACCGGCATGGGGCTGAACAACGACCTGCAGAAGGGCGTCTTCGACCGGCTGCGCTCGCTGCCGATCGCCAGGTTCTCCCCGCTGGCCGGCCGGATCGTCGCCGACGCCGCAAAGCAGGGCTGGTCGATGGCGCTGCTGCTCGGTGTCGGCGCCATCCTCGGCTTCCGGATCGGCACCGGGCCGCTGCAAGTGCTCGCCGGCTTCGCTGTCCTGCTTGCCTTCACCCTGGCGATCTCCTGGGTGTCGGTCCTGGTTGGCATGCTGGTCACCGAGCCGGAGAAGGTGATGATCTTCGGCTTCGTGGTGATCTTCCCGCTCACGTTCACCAGCAACGCGTTTGTGCAGACCGCGACGATGCCGGGCTGGCTGCAGGCGTGGGTGAAGATCAATCCGGTGACTCAGCTCGCGGATGCGATGCGTGGACTGCTCGTATCCGGCCCGGTCGCCGGACCGCTGACCGCCTCCCTGCTGTGGGCGGCGGGCATCGCGGCCGTCTTCGCGCCGTTGGCGGTGCGCGCGTTCAGGCGCCGGACCTGAGGCCGGTCAGCTCCAGCACCGACCCGACGGTGGCATCGCGGCCGCGCTGGTACGCCTTGGCGAACTCGGTCTCGCCGACTGCGGC
>JBKOXW010000196.1:0-4119 GCA_046744115.1 Actinomycetota bacterium
GTCCAGGTCGGTCCGCTCGGCGCGCAGCCCGGCCCGGTCCGCGAGCGCCGCGTCGCGTTCGGCACCGATGCGCGCCGCCGTGCCGCGGCCGGGCGCCAGCCCCACGCCGAGGCCGGCGAGCAGCATGACCGCGCACAGCAGCACGGTTGTGACGTCCATGACGGAAATCGTGGCAGCGTGCACCGACGAATCCGGGCAGGCTCGCCGAGCGGGCGCCACCTAGGAGGCCGCTGAGCAATCCCTGCCCTGCTGCGCCGCGCCCAGACGACGACCGGCGGCGTTGTCGTCCTCGCCGATATGTCTCATATCGGCTCCTCCTCCGCCTTGCCGGACCGCCGCCTGGATCACGGCTCGCGACGGGCTGGATTGTTCAGCGGCCTCCTAGACTCGGGTGTCGTGTCCCTGACCATCGGCATCGTCGGGCTGCCCAACGTCGGCAAGTCCACCCTGTTCAACGCGCTGACCAAGAACGCGGTGAATGCGGCGAACTACCCGTTCGCCACGATCGAGCCGAACATCGGCGTCGTCGGCGTGCCCGACCCGCGGCTGGACGTGCTGGCCCGGCTGTTCGACAGCGCCCGGGTGGTGCCCGCCACGGTCAGTTTCGTCGACATCGCCGGCCTGGTCCGGGGCGCCAGCGAGGGCCAGGGCCTGGGCAACAAGTTCCTCGCCAACATCCGCGAGGCCAGCGCGATCTGCCAGGTGATCCGGGCCTTCACCGATCCCGACGTGGTGCATGTCGACGGTCGGATCTCGCCGAAGGACGATATCGAGACGATCAACACCGAGCTGATCCTCGCCGACCTGCAGACTCTTGACCGCGCCTTGCCCCGGCTGGAGAAGGAGGCGCGCGTCGGCAAAGTCAAGCAGCCGCAGCTCGCGGCCGCGCAGGCGGCGCGGGCGGTGCTCGACTCCGGCCGCACGCTGTACGGCGCCTCGGTCGATCCGGCGCCGCTACGCGAGCTGTCGCTGCTGACCACGAAGCCGTTCCTGTACGTCTTCAACGTCGACGAAGCCGAGCTGGCCGATGCCGCCTACCTCGACTCGATGCGCGCGCTCGTCGCGCCCGCGGAGGCGATCTTCCTCGACGCCAAGGTGGAGGCCGAGCTGATCGAGCTGCCCGAGCAGGACGCCCGCGAGCTGCTCGCCTCCATCGGCCAGGACGAGCCCGGGCTGCGCCAGCTCATCCGGGTCGGCTTCCGCACCCTCGGCCTGCGGACGTTCCTCACCGCCGGGCCGAAGGAGGCTCGGGCGTGGACGATCCCGGCGGGCGCGACCGCGCCGGAGGCGGCCGGCGTGATCCACACCGACTTCCAGCGCGGCTTCATCAAAGCCGAGGTGGTCTCGTACGACGACGTCGTCGCTGCCGGCTCGATGGCCGCCGCGCGCGCCGCCGGCAAGGTCCGCATCGAGGGCAAGGACTACGTCATGGCCGAGGGTGATGTCGTCGAGTTCCGCTTCAACCTGTAGCCGGGTATTGGATCGCCCGCCCGGAGTGCGCCGCCTACAGTCCGGCGCGTGGCTGACGCGATCTTCGAGGAGCGACGGCTCGCCGAGATCTACGACCCGCTCGACCCCGACCGCAGTGACCTTGACGTGTACGCGGGGATCGTGGATGAGTTCGCCGCTCGCAGTGTCCTCGACATCGGCTGCGGCACCGGCACCTTCGCCTGCATGCTCGCCGGTCGCGGCATAGCGGTGGTCGGCGTGGATCCCGCGGGCGCATCCCTCGACGTCGCTCGGCGAAAGCCGGGTGCCGACCGGGTCCGCTGGCTGCAGGGCGACACGACTGACCTGCCACCGCTCCAGGTGGATCTTGTGACCATGACCGCCAACGTCGCGCAGGTCTTTCTGACCGACGACGAGTGGGCTACGACGCTGCGCGCCGCCCACGCGGCGCTCCGGCCGGGCGGGCGTCTCGTCTTCGAGACCCGCGATCCGGCCACGCAAGCGTGGCTCGACTGGACTCCGGAGCGGTCGCGGACCCGCATCGAGATTCCTGAAGTCGGTGGCGTCGTGACGTGGAACGAGGTGACCGACGTACGCGGCGACCTCGTCACCTTCCGCGGGACCGTCGTCTTCGAGTCCGACGGCGCCGTGCTGACCTCGGAGTCCACGCTGCGCTTTCGTCACCGCGACGAGATCCTCGATTCCCTGGAGTCCGCCGGCTTCGTGCTCGACGAGGTCAGAGACGCCCCGGATCGGCCCGGACGTGAACTGGTCTTCGTCGCGCACCGCCCGGACTGACGGCCTGGTCAGTCCTCAGCCCGGAGCGGGACCCAGTGCCGCGCGGAGGATCGCGTCGATGCGGGCTGCGAGGGTGAGGTCGCGCGTGGTCACCCCGCCCTCGGAGTGGGTGGCGCAGGTGAACGTCAGGCGGCGCCAGCGGATGTCGATGTCGGGGTGGTGGTCCATCTCCTCGGCCACCTCGGCGACCCGGTCGACGACCGCGATGGCCGCGGGGAAGCTGGGCAGCGCGACGGTGCGCCGGATCGACGCGGTGTCGCCGGACCAGCCGTCCAGCCGGGACAGGCCGTCGGCGACCGCGTCGGCATCGAGCAGGGCTGCCATCTCTCCTCCTGTGCTGGCCGGCCGGTCCGCGCTCGGGCGGCTCGGTTGAGAGGGTGTGCGGCATGGCGGTGGTACGCACGGCGACCCTCATCTCAGCACCGATCGAGCTCGTCTTCGACCTCGCCTGCGATCTGCTGGCCCCGCACGCCCGGATCGTCGCGGTCGACCGGCCCCGGCGGTTCGCCGAGGTCACCGACCATCCGCGGTGGCGATCGATCCAGCAGGTGCACCGGTTCGTGCAGACCGGTGCGGGCACGCTGGTCACCGACGAGACGGAGTGGGCTGCGCCGCTGGCGCCGCTGGGCCGGCGACGGGTGCTCCGGCTGATGCTGGCGCGCGGCGACCTCCTGCGCCGGCTCGCCGAGGACGCGGCCGGGGCGCTCGGTCCGGCCGCTTCGGCCGCTTCGGCCGTGGTGGTCGGCGCGGCGCTGCTGGATCGCGCGGGCCGGGTGCTGGCCGCCCAGCGGGCGGGCCCGGCCGAAGTGGCGGGCGGCTGGGAGTTCCCGGGCGGGAAGGTCGAGCCGGGGGAGTCGGAGGCCGCCGCGCTCGTCCGGGAGTGCCGCGAAGAGCTCGGCGTGGAGGTGACCCTCGACCGCCGGCTCGGCTACGACGTGACCGTCCAGGGCGGCGGTAGCGTGCTGCGGGTGTGGACCGGTCGCATCGTCGCCGGTACCCCGGTCCCGCGCGAGCACGCGGCGTTGCGTTGGCTATCCGCCGACGAGCTGAACAGCGTCGACTGGCTGCCCGCCGACCGGCCGATCGTCGACCTCCTCCGCACGCTCCCGCGCTGACCGCGGCCCCGGCCTGCTGACGGCGAGCGGAACTCGCGGCGCGGTGAGCCGCGCCTGGCGGCACGCGGTCCGTTAGGGTGGCTAACGTGTTCGACGCTGCCGGCGCCGCGGTCGAAGGTGCCTTCGCGGCCGGTGCGCGGTTCGCCGACGCGCGGGTGGTGCACCGTCGGCACGAGTCGATGTCCGCGAAGAACGGTGAGGTGGAGAGCCTCGCCCAGGACGAGTCGCTGGGCGTCGGCGTGCGTGCGCTGGTCGGATCGTCCTGGGGGTTCGCGGCGACGGCGGACCTCGACGAGCGGTCGGCCCGCGCCGCCGGCCCCGCGGCCGCCGAGATCGCCCGCGCCTCCGCCACCGTCCCCGGGCCGCCGGTCGAGCTGACCCCCGTGGACGTGCGGCAGGACTACTGGGCCAGCGAGTGCCTCGAGGACCCGCTGTCGGTGTCGCTGGCGGAGAAGGGCGACCTGCTCACCGGCGTCACCGCGACGATGCACGCCGCCGGCATCCCGGTCGCCGAGGCGCTGTCGCACGCCTGGGAGACCCGCAGCTGGCTGGTCTCCAGCGAAGGCCACCGGATCGAGCAGCACATCCGCGAGTGCGGCGCCGGGATGAACGCCACCGCAGTCGGCGAGAGCGAGACGCAGCGGCGGTCCTACCCGGCCTACCGCGGCCAGTACGGCACCCGCGGCTGGGAGCTGGTCCGCGAGCTCGACCTGCCCGCGCACGCCGAGCGGATCGCGGACGAGGCCACCGCGCTGCT
>JBKOXW010000028.1:0-6847 GCA_046744115.1 Actinomycetota bacterium
CGGCCGGCCGCTGGGAGATGTTCAGCGTGGTCGGGCGCAGCCCGCGCCCGTCAGGCAGCCGGGCGCCGGCCGGGCGGCGCATCGCCGGTCGGACTACTCGTAGCCGGCGGCAGCAGCGACAGTCTTCGCGGACACGGGTCACATGACTCCGGCCGGGGCCACGCGGCGTATGTCCCGTGAGAATTTCTGCCGGCAGCCTGTCGGATCCGGAGCGAGGGGTTCGTAGAACAGGTGAGAGGCGGCCGGAGGAGGCCGCCGGCACTCGAGGGGAACGACATGACCGCTATCTACACCTTCGACGTCTTTTCCAGCCTCGACGGCTACGGCTCGTACGGCCCCGGCGGCGACTGGGGCGGCTACTGGGGCAAGCAGGGCCCTGAGCTGCTCGATCACCGCCTTGCTTCGTTCGGCCACGAGCAGCGGATGGTGTTCGGCGCCACCACGTTCCGGGAGTTCGTCCAGATGCTGGCGGACAGCACCGAGGAGTCCGACGTGCGCGACTCGTGGGTCACGCGGATGAGGAGCATGCCGGCGACGGTGGTGTCGTCGACGCTGGAAGGCCCACTCGACTGGCCGGACGCGACAGTCGTGAGCGGTGACGCCGTCGACGTCGTTGCCCGGCTCAAGGAGGCGTCCGAGGTGCCGCTGCGCTCGCACGGCAGCCTGTCGTTGAACTGGGCGCTGATGGCCGCCGGCCTGGTCGACCGCGTGCAGGTGACGATCTTCCCTGTGATCACCGGCAAGACCGGAACCGACCCGGTCTTCGGGGGTGCGGCGGACTTCGACCTGGAGCTGCTCGAGAACCGAACGCTCGACGGTCACATCCAAGAGCTCGTCTACCGACCTAGCCTCCATTGACCGGCTCGGACTCGAAGAGGCGTCTTGCTTCCATCACGGCACCCGCCTGGTTCTTGCACATGCGACGCGGGTGACGTCCGCGCATCGGCTGCCGGGAGCGGGTCTTCGGCCAGGGAACCATCGCGACGCCCTGACCGCAGCTCGCGGCCCGCTCCCGACGCCGGGCCAGGCCGGACGACCGTGCTATGTTCCGCGCTCGTGCGGCTCTGCGTAGTCCCGACCGCCTGGTTCTGACGTGGCCACGGTCGAGGACGTACGGTGGCTGGGCTCGAGCCTGGAGCGCTCGTACCAGGTCTACGTCCGGGGCCGGCTGAAATTCCGCGTCAAGCAGATCGTCTACGTGGCGTTCTCGCTCGACGAGACGGCGATGGGTTTCGCGTTTCCCAAGGAGGAGCGGGCGGCGCTTGTCGCCGCGCAGCCCCGCCGCTTCCACCTGCCGCGGCCGTCGGACCTGCGGTTCAACTGGGTGGAGGCCGACCTTGCCGCCCTCGACCCGGCGGAGGCGCGCGAGTTCGTGGTCGACGCCTGGCGCATGGTCGTGCCGAAGAAGCTCTCCCGCGCCTACGATCTCGCCCACCCCGACGGCCCAGGTTGAGCTTGGGCGCCCGCTTCTGGCCGCTGACCGCTGAACCGCCGCATAGATGAGCTGAGCGCCCCACGATGATGCAGGCTCGTGACCGGCGGAGACATCACCGACCAGATCCCATGGCTACGTGCTCCGCGGAACGCCTGAGCGCACCAACAGCGCTTGAGCCACGCTCCAACGCGGAGTGCGGCGTGGTCGTGTGTCTCGCGCAGAGCGCTCGTCGGTTGGACGACGGATCGGCCATGGCACAGTAGGCTCGGCCGACTCTATATCGGAGGATGATGGCTGCCGCACCGGGCGACTTCGAACGCTGCCATCTCTGCGGCGGCGAGCCGCCGTATGGCCATGCCCCTTCTTGCCCGTACCGTCGAAGCGCCGCGGATGCCGCTGACGCCATGACCGGAGTAGCGGCCCCATTGCTGGCCGGCTTCACGATCAGTCTCATCGGATTCGTCGTTGCTTCGCCTGAGCGGGCACGTTGGCCGGGACTTTCTCTTCTCCTTCTTACGCTGAGTGCTTTGACCCTGTTGCTGTGTGTGCAAGCCGGCTTCTGGGCTCGACGCTATAAACCCGATCCGGACAACCCCGGCCCAGTCAGGGCCCGGCCGGAGTCCAGTCGGTATGTCAGCTGGAGCGCCGTGGCGAGGATCAGGTACAACAGCGGGATATCACTCCTGTTGTTGAGCTTGGGCGACAATTCTTGCTCCGCCGGACGGGCGCGCGTCCGCGCTGCGGTGGATCGCGGCGGCTCTCGCAGCCGGAGGTACCCTCGCAGAGGTCGTCTGGGCCGTCTGGACCAGTCGCATGAAGACTTCTCGCGGCGCCGCTCCGCCCTGAGCGCCGGGAACGGACGGGTGGCGTTCGGGTCCGATGGCGGCCATAAGGGGCGACACTGCCGGAGCGGGAAGACGAGGGCTCGGTACGCGAAGACGTCTAGGGATGCCGCTCTACTTGCGGCATGTGCGTCTGTCAGGAGCGGGCGGGCGGAGGTCTCGGAAGTGCAGGATGGCGGGGGGACCGCTTCGACCCGGGAGGTTGTGGCTGACGGCCTGCCACGCGATTGATCCGTGGAGGGACTGGTCCAGCCAGGCCCGATCCCGATTCGGCTGCGTGACTGGAGATCAGCCTTGTGCTAGCGGCAGGTGGGGGTCGGTGATCCCGCCGGGACAGGCAAAACGGGCGATGTCCCAGCCGGCGTGTCTGGCGCCGGCCTGGTACGCGCTTTCGTAGAAGGCGAGTACGGCGGCACGCGGATCAGGCTGGGCGCGTGCCTGGTCGTAGGACAGGACGGCCAGGTGGCTGTTCTGGCGGGCAACCCACTGTGCGGACGCTGGCCTGAGCGGTTCGGCGGCCAGTTCCGCAGGCTCGGGAGCGGTGTAGGAGTAGAACGCCGGCTCGGTGAAGGTGTCATCGCCGAACCAGAACCCGAAACTGATCACCTCCCGGGAGTACGCCTCCCGGGTCACCGCGTCGACCTCCGCCGGCTGGTCGATGTGACGTTCCGAGAACCGGGTGTGGGCGATGTCGAAGGTGTGCCAGAAGTGATGTACCGGGCTGGCCTTTCCGGAGAAGCGTGCCGCGAACTCCTCCAACACCAACGCGACCTGGCTGAGAACCTGCCAGTAGCGGTTGACCTGGACTGGGTCATAGGCCGCGTGCTCCGAGTCCGCAGCGAACGGTCGGGCGGCGTCGGGCAGGTCAAACGGCCTCGGTGCTTCGATCTCCACCCGGACGTCGAGCGCGGCCAGGGCGG
Organism: Actinomycetota bacterium; assembly: GCA_046744115.1. GTDB lineage: Bacteria > Actinomycetota > Actinomycetes > Mycobacteriales > CADCTP01 > JBKOXW01. Next base: position 3,198 of record JBKOXW010000028.1, read on the forward strand.
CCAAGGTGTTGCGGTAAAACGACGCCACGGATTGGCCGTAGAGCGGGACGGACACCGCCCTGCCGTCCACCGTCGCGACCATCAGCTGGTGGTCGACGAAGTCGAAGTCGATGGTGAAGATCGGATTGCCGTCGACTTGCCCCATCGGACGTGTGGTGATGCCGCGGCCGGTGAGATGGAACGGGACGTTCCACCAATGGTTGCGCCGGACACTCGCGGCGAGCCGGATCTTGCCAACGACTTGCGCGAATCGATGCAGCGTCGCCTTGGTGTCCTGCCACGCATCGAGCGGCATCGGCGGGAACAGTTCCATCCCACTTCCCCTCTGACCAGGGCGCCCGGTGGCCGTGCGCCCCCCTACTCGACGACAGGCCGTCGACGTCAAGTGGCGGTCTGACTCTGTCAAACCCCGCCTTGCTGCGGCCCGCGCCAATCAATTCGTACCCCGGCGTTGCGGAGGCACTACGGCGCGGTCGTCGAAGCGGATGTCAAGGACAAGGCCCCGGGAGGACCGGCAGAGCGGGCGCAGGGTTCCCGGAGGGTCACCCGACGCCGGTAGCCTCGGCCGCGCCCGGTGAGGGTCACACACGCAAGGACGGCGCACGTGCCTGGCGCGCCTATGAGGCACGGCACGACGCAAGTGGCCCTCAGCCGATTTCGCGGGCTCGGCTTGCCGGACGGCGCCATCCTGCCGCTGTCTGCGCCTGGTCAGCCCTGCGGCGCTCGCGCGTGGCTCGTCGCCCACTCGAGCGCGTAGTCGGCCACCTGCTCCCAGCCGGGCTCGACACCGGTGAAGTGTGAGCGGTCCGGAAACTCGTAGGTCTCAGTCGTCGCCCCGGAGTTGCGGTACTTCTTCGCGTTCGAGCGTTGCACCGAGGGCGGCATCAGGTGGTCTTTGCCGCCCATGATGAACAACAGCGGAGCACGGTCGTCCAGGTCGTAGTCGACCCAGGTCTCCTGGTGGCCCGGCTTCCAGTTGGCGATCAGGCCATAGGCCCACACCCAGTTGCCGGGCGCCGGGATGTGGAGGAGGTCGTAGGCTGCGTCGGACTCCTCCCGGCTGCACGTGTTGGCGAACGCATAGTGGAACTGCTCCTTGGTGAAGCCCACCGCGCGGTGCCGGTTGGCCGGGTTCTTCAGGACCGGGAACAGGGACTTGATCTGGGACGGCGGGTTCACCCGCACGCCCTCGGGTGGCGCCGAGTCGATCACCACGGCGGCGGCGCCCAAGCCGCGGTTGACCAGGAGTTGGGTCAAGGTCCCGCCGAAGGAGTGGCCCATGATGATCGGCGGACGTTCCAGGCCCTCGACCACCTCGCTGAGATGATCGAGCGTTTCGGGGACGGACGCATTGGCGATGATCTCGGGCTTTTCACGCAGCGCCTCCACCTCGATCTCGAATCCCGGGTACGTCGGCACGACGACTTCATATCCCTTCGCCCGGTAGTACTCCACCCAGCGGTCCCAACTTCGGGCGGTCATCCACAGCCCGTGGATCAGCACGATCGGCGGGGCATTGGCCGTCTGCTCGCTCATGGTGCTCCTTCCGATGGGGGCTGCAGCCATCGTGGACCCTCGGGCCGAGTCGCAACACTCCGCAGGGATCACGTCGCAGCCCGGCCCGGCGCACGCGCTGCACCATCTCCGGGTCCGCCCGTTGCCCTGAATGTCCTAGCCGTCCGCACATCGGCAGGAGCGGTAGGTCAGCGGTTGGAGCAGCGGACTCGTGATCCGTAGGTCGATGGTTCGGATCCACCCGGCCCATGGCTCCGGTTACGGTGATCCATGACCACCGTCGACGCCAATGAGGTCGCCCTGGGCATCGAGTCCTTCGGTGCCGACGACGCACCGCTCGTCCTGCTCGCGGGCGGGACGACGATGCTCTCCTGGCCGGACGCGCTCTGCGAGCGTCTCGCCGCCGGCGGGCGCCGTGTGGTGCGCTACGACCTGCGCGACAGCGGCGAGTCGACGACGGCGGACCCGGAGGCGCCCGCCTACACCCTGCGCGACCTCGCCGCCGACGCGGCGGCCCTTGCCGACGCGCTCGGCGGCGGTCCCGCGCACCTCGCCGGGATCGGCGTCGGCGGGATGGTCGCGCAGGTGGCCGTGCTCGACCATCCGGGCGCGTTCTCGGCGCTCACCCTGGCCGGCACCCGCGCGGTCGCGCCCGGCCCGCCCGACGATGACCTCCCCGACCATGATCAGGCGACGATGAGCCGGCTGTTCGCGCGTCCGATGCCCGACTGGACCGACCGCGAGGCGGTGGCGGAGTTCGCCGCCGCCGGCGCGGAGATCCTCGGCAACGACCCCGTCGCCGCGCGCTCGATCGCCGCGCGCATCTGGGACCGCACGCCCGGCACGGCGCCCCCGGTGCAGATGGCCAACCAGATGGGCATGGTGTTCTCCAGGCTCGACAGCAAACCCCGCTGGCGCGAGCGGCTGCCCGAGATCGAGGTCCCCACGCTCGTCGTCCACGGCCGCCGCGACCCGTTCTTCCCCGTCGGCAACGGCGAGGCGATCGCGCGCGAGATCCCCGGGGCGCGGCTGCTCGTCCTCGACGAGGCCGCCACGGCGATCCCCGATGCGGCGGCCGGCGAGGTCGCCGAGGCGATGCTCGCGCTCGGGTAGCGGACGGCACGTGCCGCACGGGTACGCGCATCCGCGCAGCAGTGGGCGTCGGAGGCTCGACGCGGCCGCACGCCCGCGCCGCGATCGGCGCCCGCGGAACTCTCGAAGGCGGCGGTCTGCTCAGAACGTGGCGGGCCGGGCTCCCGACTGCCGCAGCGGGCCGCACGACCAGCGAGCGATCTCCCTTCTGCTGCGGAGCTGGACGACCACCAGGTCCAGGCGTCGATGCCGCAGCTCAGCCACCCGCACAGCCGTCCTGTGATGGGTGCGCCAAGCCCAGCGCACGATGTGCTCGCGGCCGGTGAAGATCGTCCACAGTGGCGGCTCGATGTTGCCGTTCCACAGCTGGCGGCGCCGTAGTCGACGCGCCAGGGTCCGGCGGATCACCTGGCGCAGGACGAGGGCCGCGGCAGGTCGAGCCAGACCAGCAGATCGGCGCGATCGGCGAGGTGAGCACGAACCGAGCCGTACTGCCACTCCGTCACCCAGCTCGGCTCAGCACTGAAGCGGCGCACGTCGGCCTCGAAGGAGGGCCGCGGAGTCCACGCCGGACCGTGAAAGAGAGCGTTGATCTCCACGTGCGGGAGCTGTAGGGCGACCGCGATGCGCGCGGCCAGGGTGGTCTTGCCCGACCCGGACGCACCGGCTACGAGCACCCGCCGAGGACGGTGCGGCACAGATCACCAGGTCCCAGCAACGGCACGCAAACCACGCTAACCAGCCCGCACCCGGAGGCCGCGCAGGCGGGCGACCCGTCGGCCACCGCACGCTCCACGGTTTCTTGTTGACTGGTGGCACGGCTCAGGTCGGGCCAGGCTGGGGTCGAGGTGTCTGGCGGGACGCTCTCTCGTGCGGCTGCCCACCGGGGTTGGGGTGTGGCGCTCCTCTGGCGTGCGGTCCTGCCGGGCACCGCCGGCGGGGTGTGGCTGAAGAGACATCGCATATGCGGTTGGGTCAAGCGGTGGCGGCTGCCGGCGCCTCGGTCTCTTGAGAGGTCTGGGTGGCCTGGGGTCTGCTAGAGG
>JBKOXW010000130.1:0-7075 GCA_046744115.1 Actinomycetota bacterium
TCGAGCAGGCCGTCCTCGATCCAGCGGTTCAGCATCGAGTACGACGGCTGGTGGATGAGCAGCGGCGTGCCCATGTCCCGCAGCAGCGCGGCGGCCTCCCGGGTCCGCCGCGGCGAGTACGAGGAGATGCCGGCGTAGAGCGCCTTGCCATGGCGCACCGCGCTGGCCAGCGCGCCCATCGTCTCCTCCAGCGGCGTGTCCGGGTCGTACCGGTGCGAGTAGAAGATGTCGACGTGGTCCAGCCCCATCCGGCGCAGGCTCGCCTCGAGGCTGGCGAGCAGGTACTTGCGGGAGCCCCACTCGCCGTACGGGCCGGGCCACATGTCGTAGCCGGCCTTCGTCGAGATCACCAGCTCGTCGCGGTACGGGCGGAGATCGTCGCGCAGGATCCGGCCGAACGTCTCCTCCGCCGACCCGTACGGCGGGCCGTAGTTGTTCGCCAGGTCGAAGTGGGTCACGCCAAGGTCGAACGCGCGGCGCACGATCGCCCGGCTGCGCTCCAGTGGGCGGTCGGCGCCGAAGTTCTGCCAGAGGCCGAGCGAGACCGCGGGCAGCCGCAGCCCGCTCCGTCCGGTGCGCCGGTACTGCATCGAGTCGTACCGGTCCGCCGCCGGGACATAGGTCATCGCCGCATAGTCGCACGGGCGGCCGCGGCGGCGTTGTCACCGCCGTCCGGCAACTGCCTGAAGATCAGGCGAGCACGAGCCAGAGCGTGAGCGCGGCGATGGCGAGGATCACGACCGCGACGAGGACGGCCGTGCCGAGTCGCCGCTTCTCCTCCTCCGCGCGCTCCTGCTTGCCGCGCTCGACGAAAGCACGGAACATCCCCGTGTCGGCGCCGACATCGTCACGCTCGGTCATCCGCGGACTGTATCAGCGCGCCGATCGGGCCGGCAGGGTGCCACGCGGCGACCGTCACGGCGGTGAGCACGAGGCCGTCGCGGACCAGGTATCTCCCGTCGAAGCCGTCGACCGCGCGCCCGTCCACGACCGGCCCGGGGACCAGCAGCCGGGCACGGAACGTACCGGCGCCCGCATCCACCGTGAGCGCGGCGGCCTCGAACCCGAGCCACCGGCGGGTGAGCGGGAACCACGCCTTGAACACACTCTCCTTCGCGCTGAACAGCACCCGGTCCCAGCAGACGCCGTCCCCGGAACGCGCGTCCAGCCAGACCCGCTCGGAGTCGACGCTGACCCGCTCCAGCACCCCGTGGGGGAGCACGTCGTGCGGCTCGGCGTCGATGCCGACCGCGGCGAGCCGGGACCGGAACGCGACCGCGGCGGCCCGGTAGCCCCGGCAGTGCGTGATGCTGCCGACCACGCCGGCCGGCCAGAGCGGCTCCCGGTTCGGGCCGGTGAGGATCGGCGCCGGCGGCAGGCCGAGCCCGGACAGGGCCACGCGGGCGCACGTGCGCGCGGCGGCGAACTCGGCGCGGCGGATCTCGGCGGCCCGGCCGAGCGCGGCGGCCTCCTCCGGCAGCAGGGCTGCCCCTGCCAGCTCATCGACCGCCGGCTCACCGACCACATCGACCGCGGCCACCTCGGCCGGCAGGATTTCGGCGATCACCGCACGGATGGTTAGGAGGCCGCTGAACAATCCACTGCCCTGCTGCGCCGCGCCCAGACGACGACCGGCGGCGTTGTCGTCGTCGCCGATATGTCCCATATCGGCTCCTCCTCCGCCTTGCCGGACCGCCGCCTGGATCGCGGCTCGCGACGGGCGGGAATGTTCAGCGGCCTCCTAGCTGAACGGCGTGCGCGGGCGCTCCTGCGGCACGCCGTCGACGGTGATGTCGACCTTCTCGTTGTAGAAGCAGGCCAGGCCGGCGATCTTCTGGCTCTCCGGCACCGGGGTGCGGTAGATCCAGACGTAGTCGTCGTAGCGGGTGCCGTCGACCTCCACCGACCAGTAGTCGGCGGTGCCCTTGTACGGGCAGCGGGTGTGAGTGTCGGACGGGCGGAGCAGGTCGAGCTGGATGTCGGTGAGCGGCAGGTAGTAGCGCGGGGGCAGGCCGGTCTCGAACAGAATGCGCGGCCGCACCGAGTCGGCGACCTGCACGCCGCCAACGGCGACCTGGACGCGCCGCGAGCTGGCCAGGATGTCGACCCGGGCGTACGGGTCGCGGGCGTGGACGTAGACGGGTTCGTCCTCCTCCAGCCACTCGTCCATCGCCTCCCAGTCGAACCGGACCAGCCCGCGCACCTCCTCGACCGGCGCCGCCGGAAAGCGCCGGGCCGCGCCGGGCGCGGTGCCGCCGGCGGTCTTGACGTCGTACACCTCGGCGTCGCCCAGCCGCGCCGTGCGTCCCGTTCGCTCCACCAGCCCGGTGTCGACGAGCTCCGCGCGCACGTCGTCGACCGGTAGGTAGTAGACCGGGTAGTGGGGGATCTCCCAGACCAGCCTGGCCCCCAGCGTGTCCGCGACCAGTGCGCCGCCGAGATAGTTGCGGATCCGCTTGGGCGACCGCTCGACCCGGACCTGGTCCTGCTGCGTCGACTGTGTCGTCTGTGTCATGCCGGCCTCCCCGCCTCGTGCTCGCCGAACCTACCCCCGCAACCCGCACTGCGCCGACTGCGCGTGCGCCGGATGCGCCAGGATCGCCGTATGACGTCCCCAACCTCGGCGACGCTGTCGTGGGATGACGTGCGCGGGCAGCGGCTGGCCCGGCACTTCCTGCTCGAGCCGGCGCCGGCCGACCGGCTGGTCGACGTGGTCGGCGCGGTGTGCGGGATCCACACCCAGGTGATGTCGTCGGCCGAGGTGTCGCTGGGCCTGCGGGTTGCCGGCATCACCCGCCGGCAGGTCCAGGACGCGCTGTGGCAGCAGCGCAGCCTGGTCAAGACGTACGGCCTGCGCGGGACGGTGCATATCTTCCCGGCCCACGAGGTGTCGACCTGGCTCGCCGCGCTGCGGGCCAACACCCCGCCCGGCGGCCGCACCACGGCGGACGTGCAACTGGACGCCGCCCGGCAGGAGGCTGTGGTCAGCGCGATCAGCGAGGCGCTCGACGGCGCCGAGCTCACCCGAGCCGAGCTCGGCGAGCGGGTGGCCGACCGGGTGGGCGGCTGGGCGGTGGAGAGGGTCGGCGACGCCTTCGCCAGCGGCCAGCCGGCCTGGTTGTACGCGATCGGCGCGGCCGCGACAACGGGCGTGCTCTGCTTCGGGCCGAACCGCGGCAACGCGGTGACGTTCGTCCGGCTGGACCAGTGGCTGGCCGGCACGCCGTCGGCCCCGCGCCGCGCGGTGAGCGGCGAGGAGGCGCTCGCCGAGGTGCTTCGCCGGTACCTGGCCGCGTACGGCCCGGTCACCGCGGCCGAGTTCGCCCGGTGGTTCACGATGGACCCGCCCGCCGCGCGGGGCCTTCTCCGCTCCCTCGGCGACGAGGTGGTCGAGGTCGACATCGAGGGCTCCCGCCGGTGGGCGCTGGCCGACGACGCGGTGCCCGGCGCGCGACCGGACCCGGCCTCGGTACGGCTGCTGGCCCAGTTCGACTGCTACGTGGTGGGGTGCCATCCCCGCGACCAGCTGCTGCCCGCGGACTGGACCGACCGCGGCTACACGGCCGGGACCGCCGCCAGCATGCCCGTGCTGCTCGTCGACGGCGCGGTGGCCGGGGTGTGGCAGCGGCGCAAGTCCGGCAAGCGGCTGGAGGTGCGGGTGGAGCCCTTCGGTCGGCTCACCGCGCGGCAGCGGAAGGCGGTCGAGGCGGAGGCCGCCCGGATCGGTCAGGTCGTCGAGGCGGAGGCGACGGTCTCGATCGGACCGGTGGACCTACACCCGCACATGTAGGCACCATGAGACCGAGCCCCATGATCGGGCGACGGGCCCATGATCGGGCGACGTCGCGCCAGCGGGCACGGGAGGCGTCATGACCGCTCACACCGGATCCTCCGCCGGACCGGAGGGTCAGCCCGTCGAGATGGCGGCCGCGGCACCCGGCCCGGGCGATGGCGTGCCGGAGCCGATCCGGGAACGGCATCGCATCTCCCGGACCTCCCCGTTCCCGCGGATCGGAGACTACGGCTTCCTCTCCGACTGCGAGGTCACCGCGCTGGTCGCGCCGAGCGGCGCGGTGGAGTGGATGTGCATTCCGCGGCTGGACTCGCCGAGCATGTTCGGGGCCACATTGGACCGCGGCGCCGGCATGTTCCGGCTCGGCCCGGCCGACGTGGCGGTGCCGGCCTCCCGCCGCTACCTGCCCGGGACGATGGTGCTGGAGACGAGCTGGAACGTCGGCGAGGGCTGGGTGATCGTCCGCGAGGCGCTGCTCGTGGGGCCGTGGCGGGCCGACGACCCATCGCACTCCACGTACCGGCGGGCACCCACCGACTACGCGGCCGAGCACATCCTGCTGCGCACGGTCCGGTGCGTGAACGGCGAGGTCCAGCTGCTGCTGGACTGCGAGCCGATGTTCGACTACGGCCGGCACCCGGCCCGGTGGAGCCATACCGCGCTGGGCTACCACCAGGCGGTCGCCGAGGCGGACGGCACCGACGTGCGGCTGACGCTGACCACCGACCTGCGGGTCGGCTTCGAGGGTCCGCGGGCGGTGGCCCGGACGCTGCTGAAGGAAGGCGACCAGCGCTACTGCGCGCTGTCCTGGGGGGACAGTGACCCGCCGCTGTCCTATGAGGACGCGTATCAGCGTCTGGTGTGGACCGCCCACCACTGGCAGCACTGGCTGGCGGTCGGCCGTATCCCGGACCACCCGTGGCGGTCACACCTGTCCCGCAGCGCGCTCACCCTCAAGGGCCTGACATATGCACCCACCGGCGCGATCGCGGCGGCCGCCACGACGTCGCTGCCTGAGACGCCCGGCGGCGAGCGGAACTACGACTACCGCCACACGTGGATCCGGGACGCGACGTTCGCGCTGTGGGGGCTCTACACGCTCGGCTTCGACTGGGAGGCCAACGACTTCTTCAACTTCATCACCGACGTCGCCGAGCGGGACGGCGACCTGCAGATCGTGTACGGCATCGACGGCGAGACCGACCTGCCCGAGCACGAGCTGCACCACCTGCACGGGTACGAGGGCGCCCGGCCGGTGCGCACCGGCAACGAGGCGTACCGGCAGCGGCAGAACGACGTGTGGGGTGCCGTGCTCGACTCGGTGTACCTGCACACCAGGTCCCGGGACCGGCTCGACGAGCGGGTGTGGCCGATGCTGCGCGGGCAGGTGGAGTGCGCGCTGGAGCACTGGCGCGAGCCCGACCGCGGCATCTGGGAGGTGCGTGGCGAGCCGCAGCACTTCACCTCGTCGAAGATGATGTGCTGGGTGGCCGCCGACCGCGGCGCGCGGCTGGCCCGCATCCGGGAGGAGTGGGACCTGGCCAGCCGATGGCACGACGCCGCCAAGGAGATCCACGCCGACATCTGCGCGAACGCGGTGGATGACCGCGGCGTGTTCACCCAGCACTACGGCACGGACGCGCTGGACGCCTCCATGCTGCTGATGCCGCTGGTCCGGTTCCTGCCGGCCGACGACCCGCGGATCCGCGCCACGGTGATGGCCATCGCCGAGGAGCTGACCGACGAGGGGCTGGTGCTGCGGTACAAGGTGAAGGAGACCGACGACGGCTTCACCGGCGAGGAGGGAACGTTCACGATCTGCTCGTTCTGGCTGGTCTCCGCGCTGGCCGAGATCGGCGAGACCAACCGGGCCCGACAGCTGTGCGAGAAGTTGCTCGGCTACGCCAGCCCGCTGCTCCTCTACGCCGAGGAGCTTGATCCGCGGACCGGGCGGCACCTGGGCAACTTCCCGCAGGCGTTCACCCACCTGGCCCTGATCAACGCGGTCATGCATGTGATCCGGATCGAGGAGCAGGAGGCGCTCGGCGCCGACCGGCCCGACACCCGGCTGCACTTCCGGCAGCTGGCATGAGCGCGGAGGCGAACCGATGGCATCGAAGCGGTTGGTTGTCTTCCGGCATGCGAAGTCCGAGCACCCGGACGGCGTGGCCGACCCGGACCGGCCGCTGGCGAAGCGCGGGCGGGCGGACGCCGGCGCGGCCGGAAAGTGGCTCGCCGACCACGTCGGCACGATCGACCTGGTGGTGTGCTCGCCGGCGGTGCGGGCGCGGCAGACGTGGGAGGCGGCCGCGGCAGAGCTGACCAAGCCGCCGCCGGTGCGCTATGACGAGGAGGTCTACGCCGCCTCGCCCGACGACCTGCTCGCCGTGGCGCGCGACCTGCCCGACGACGTGTCGGTCGCGGTCCTGGTCGGCCACAACCCGGCCATGGAGGATCTCGTCGGCCTGCTCAGCGGGCGGGCGGCGGAGCTGAAGACCGCCGCGATCGCCACGTTCAGCTGGTCCGGTGGGTGGGCCGACGCCGCGCCGGGCACGGCGAACCTGGACGAGCTGGCCACCCCGCGCGAGGAGTCCTGACTGCTCGGTGAAGGCCGACGCCGCCAGAGGCGGCGGGCACTCCGGCGGCGTCGGCGTCGGCGCGGCGCGCGCCCGGCCCCCGATCTGTCGGCAGGTGTTCGACGGAGCGGTGGCTGCCGGTTCACTCGCGCGGGTCCGTGGCTCAGCTGAGGAGCTCGCCCCGGGCGACCACGTCGGTGGGTTCGGCGGGCAGGCTGCGGCCGGGCTCGAGGCTCACCGCGTAGGTCGGATACCGGACGTCGGTCTCCGGGCCGGTGATCGGCAGCACGGCCGGCGCGTCGGAGCGCACGTCGAAGGCGCCCAGCGCGGTCGGGTCGGCGCCGCCCTCGGCCACCCCCCACAGCACGTACGTGGTGGACGCGGTGTCGTTCGGCGCGAGCCGCTGGCTGACCACGTTCAGCTCGTCGTCTCCCACGACGACGGTGGCCAGCGGCGGGCCGCCTCCGCTCAGCGCCGTCAGCGGGGCTCGATCGCCCTCGACCAGATCCACGATCTGCTCCTGCCGCTGGGCGATGGTGTCGCGCAGCTCGTCGCGGTCGGACCGCAGGGCGAGGTTCCACGCCCCGAGCGCGACGATCGCCGCGGCGGCCGCGGCCGCCGCCACGACCGAGCGCCACCGGCGAGGCCGGGCCCGCCCGGGGCGGAACTGCTCGCGGTGCCGGCCCCCGGCGGCTCGGTCGGCGCG
>JBKOXW010000032.1:0-9027 GCA_046744115.1 Actinomycetota bacterium
GACCGCCGCCGCCGCGCCGCACCTCCTCCCGGCCGTCCTCGCCGGTGACGAGTGAGAGCGGACCCCGGTTGGAGGCGACGAGCAGGCTCCTGGCGCCGACCATGCCGATGAGCCTAGATGAGCAGGGTCCGGCTAGGCCGGGACCCGAGCGGCGTCTGAGACGGCGGCCCCGATGCCCGCCGCCGAGTCTGCCGGCGCGACCTCGATGGCGAGGCTGAGGTACGCGCCGCCGTCGGCGAGCATGAGCCCGGCCCGCACGCAGCCGTCGAGGAAGGCGACCAGCTCCTCGCCCGGCACGCCGGCCATATCCGGCCGGCGGAGCAGTGCGGCCGGCTTGCGGGCCTCGTCGCACGCGAGGTAGGCCGCCGCCTTCCAGCCGTGCAGGACCGCCCGCCGGCGTGGCCGGCCGGGCCGGTCGTCGACGACGATCCGTTCCCCGGCCGGGCCGGTGGTCAGCCACACGCCGCCGCGCGGACCGTCGTCCATCCACTGCCGGACGGCGTCGATGACCGGCCCGGCGTAGGACCACGGGTCGCGCCCGTCGGCGTAGTCGAAGTCGAAGTAGGACGCGATCCGCATCAGGTCGTCGTCCGGACCGGGATAGAGGAACGGGTACGGCGCCATCGGCCGGACGTTGACGATGCCGTACGCCTCCGACCGGTCGAAGTACGGGCTGAACCGGTCCAGCCGGATCGGCCCCCAGCCGCTGGGCGGGTCGAGGAAGCGTATCGCCTCGATGACGTCGAGCTGCGCGGTGTAGTGCTCCGGGCGCTCGCCGGGGAAGCCGAAGAGCAGGTTCCACGCCGGGGATACGCCGTACTGCCGGCACCACTTCAGCAGCGCCACGTTCCGCAGCATCGTGGTGCCCTTGTCCATCAGGTCGAGCACCACGTCGTTGAGGCTCTCGATGCCGGGCTGGATCGTGTCGATGCGGGCCTCAGCGAGCTGGCGGACGTGCTCGCGGGTCAGGTTCGCCTTGACCTCCCAGGAGAACCGGACCGGCGCCGGCTCGGCGGCCAGCCGCGGCAGCAGCGCGGTGAAGTAGCGCATGTCCAGGATGTTGTCGACGACGCTGAACGTGCCGACGTCGTAGCGGCGGTAGAGCTCGCGCACCTCGGCCAGCACTCGGTCCGCGGTCTTGCTGCGGAACGCCATCATGCTCCCGTTCAGCCCGCAGAACGTGCAGTGGTGTTTGGCGCCCCACCAGCAGCCGCGCGCGGTCTCCAGGAGCAGCACCGGCGTGACGTCCAGCCCGCTCGGCGAGGCCAGCAGGTCACGGAAGTACGGCCCGAAGTCGGGGATGGGCAGCTCGTCCAGGTCGCGGATCGGCGGCGCCGGAAGGGTCGCGACCGAGGTCCCGTCCGGGCGGCGGTACACGACCCCGGGCACCCGGGCGATCGCGGCCGCCGGGTCGGGCGCGTCCAGCGCCTCGATCAACGCCGGAAAGCTGCGGTCCGCCTCGCCCACGCAGACCAGATCGACGAAGCCGAACCGCTCGTGCAGGGCGAGGCCCATCTCGCCGTCCCAGTTCGCCCCGCCGAACACGATCCGCGGCCGCGAGTGCGCCTGCTTGACCCGGCGGGCGAGCGCCAGCGAGGCGATGTTCTGCTGGAACGTGGACGTGAAGCCGACGACGTCGTAGTCGTCCCAGGGGATCGAGCGCAGGCAGTGGTCGACGAAGTGGTCGGCGTACGCGCGGGCGCGCAACACTCGCGCGATGTCGATGTCCGACATTCGCCAGCGGGCGCGCAGCACCTCGTCCGCGAAGCGCGCATCGGACTCGTCGTCGGCGCCATGCAGGGCAGCGGCGAACACCCAGTCTCCGGCGAACGCCGCGTACGGCGCCTCGTGGCAGATCCACCGGTACTCGTCCTCGCCGATGAAGTCGGCGAAGTCGAACGTCGGGTAGCGGGTCTCGCATTGCACGCCGCGGCCAGTGAGGCCCGCGTGCAGCAGGCTCACCCCGAGCGCCGGCCACTCCAGGGCGCCGAACGGCATGCTCAGCAGCAGCACGCTCGTCATCGGATCACCGTCCAGCCGCGACAGCGCGCCATCAGGTCAGAGGTCAAGCTCCACGTCCTCGCCGGCGAGGATCGCCGCCTCCAGCGCGGCCGCGTCGGCGGGCGTCATGGGCGCCGCGGCGCCCGGCTGACCCATCGTCGGGGCGACCGGCGGCTCGGGGCCGATCGGCCCGCGCTCGATCGGCCCGCGCTCGATCGGCCCGCGCTCGATCGGCCCGCGCTCGATCGGTCCCCGCTCGATGGGACCACGCTCGATCGGCCCGCGCTCGATCGGTCCCCGCTCGATGGGACCACGCTCGATCGGTCCCCGCGTGATCGGCCGGCAGCGGACCTTGGCGAGCAGCACCGCCCGGTGCGCGTCCACCAGGCCGTGCCCGGTCGCCAGGTCGTAGCCCGGTCCGGCCGGATGGCCGTTGCCGTTCACGCCGGCGGTGACGTCCTGCGCGGTCCGGTTCAGGATGTCCTTGACCTCGGGCGGGGTGAGCCGGCCGCAGGCCTGCTTGACCAGCGCGCAGACGCCGGCGATCTGCGGCGCCGCCGCCGAGGTCCCGCTGAAGGCGGCCCAGCCGTCGCTCGTCGCGGTCTCGTCCCCGTTGGGGTGGGTGCCGCCGGACAGGTCGGTGTCGATCTGGTCCGAGGGCTGCACCGGCAGCATGATGTAGATCGCCTTCGGTCGCTCGCCGACGAGGCCGGAGACGTCCGGCACGTTGCGTCCCGGGTAGACGACGCTCGCCCCGCCCATCGCGTAGTTCGTGCCGTGCAGGCTGCCGTCCGGCTCCATCATCGTGCCGCCGGCCGAGATGACGTCCGGATGCTGGCCCGGGAAGCCAAGCCCGACGCCGTTGCCGGCGGAGAAGACCACAATGATCCCGGCCGCGACGGCCGACGCGATCGCCGCGGCCAGCGTGGTGTCGGCGGCGCTCAGCGGACCGGTCGGCAGGTTCCGGCCCCAGCTGCAGCTGATGATGTGCGGCGCGAGCGTGACCGCGGCATTGAACGCGCCGACCGAGTTCACGAAGTTGATCTTCACCATGGTGAAGTCGACGTCGGGCGCGGCCGCAAACAGGTTCGCCGACTCGCCGGTGCCGTGGCCGACCTCGTCGTCGTTCGGGTTCGCCGCCGCCGGGCCGAGCACGACCGGCGCGACCCGGTATCCCCGCGTCGTGAAGTACGGGTGCCGGTACCACCCACTGTCCACCATCACGGCCTTGATGCCCAGCCCGGTGATCTGTCCACGGTGGACCCGGTCGGCGTTGACCGCGGCCGAGACGTCACCGGGCACCCGCAGGTGCCAGTACGACCTCGTCGGCGCGAACGCGCTCTCGTGGAAGTAGACCGGCTCCTCGATCGCCACCCCCTCCAGCAGGTCTGCGGCCGGGCTCCCGGCGGTGGGGATCAGCCCGGGCAGGTCGGTCGCCGGCGTGTCCCAGTAGGTCGCGGTGTCCTCGACGGCGCCGGACTTGATCACCGGCCGCTCCTGCGGCTGGAGATTGATCCCGAAGTACTCCTCGTACAAGGCGGGCGGACCGGCGATGTTGATCGTGGTCGGCGCGATCTGCAGCACCTGGAAGCCGGCCGCCTGCAGCCGCGACGCGGCCGAGCGGATCACCGCCTCCTCGGAGGTGAAGTCGACGACCGTGGCCGCGGTCGGTGGCCGGCTCGCGTCGAACAGCGAGACGCCGCCGACCGAACGGGGCGACGCCTGCGCGTACAGCACCTCCGGCCGGGCCGCCGCCGCCTCCCGGCGGGCCGCCGCCTTCTTCGCTGGCCTCTTCCTCGGCGTCGTCGGCATGGCAACCCCCCAGGAACCCGTCGGCCCGCTGCTCGCGCGCCAATCGCCGCACGCTAGGAGGCGGGCTGGTGGGCGCGGAAGGTGCGTTCGGGCAGACCTGAGGGCAGAGTTCAGCGCCCGAAGAAGTGCCAGCCGACCCAGACCCAGCTGGCCAGCGTTGTCGCCCGGCCGGTCGGCGTGTGCATGAGGAAGCCGAGCATCTGGCCGAGCGTCGGCAGGTCGGACCGTTCGCGGCGGCCGATGGTCAGCAGCGACACGATGATGCAGACGAACGCGATGATCGTGATGGTCCGGTACATCAGCGCCGCACCAGCTGCCAGCCCGCGGCCAGCCAGAGGAAGATCCCGGCGGCCCGCGGGACCCGGTCGTCGAAGATGCCGTCCAACAGGATGCTCAGGGTCGGGTTCGCGTAGGTCGAGCCGAGCACGTCGTTGACGACCTCGAGGGTGCAGAACGCGAGCACCGGCACGCTCCACACGACCGCGGCCTTGCGGCTGATCCGGCGCGGCGCCGGCAGCCGGACCGGTGGCGCGACGATGCCGTAGGCGAACAGGCCGACGCCCGGGACCAGCACCGCGGCGTTGGCCTGCCAGCTGAAGCTGGGGTACGCGGCGACAACCCAGGCGTACAGCGCGGCCAGGCCCCAGAACACGAGCTCGACAGGCCGGGAACGGACCCGGCTGACCGACTCCTCGCGGGCGGGCACACCGCACATTCTGGCCGAGCGCGGCGGGGCTGCCCACTCTCGCCGGTCCCCGGCCGGCTGGCGCACACTGTCCGGTATGGCAGACATCGTGGTCGTCGGGGCGGGGCACAACGGGCTGGTCGCCGCAACGCTGCTCGCCCGAGCCGGGCTCACCGTGGAGGTGCTGGAGCGGGCGGACGTGGTCGGCGGCGCGTGCCGCACCGAGTACCCGTTCGGCAAGGCGCCCGGGCTCGCCGCGTCCACCGGGGCGTACCTGCTCGGCCTGATGCCACCGGAGCTGCTCCGCCTGCTCGGCCTGGACCTGCCCCTGGTCCGCCGCGACCCGCACTACTTCCTGCCCACCCTGGACGGGCGGCACCTGCTGCTGGGCGGTGACCGGGCGCACGCCCGCGCGCTGTTCGCCGAGTTCTTCTCCGAGCGGGACGCGGCCGCCGACGAGGCGATGGGGGCGGAGCTCGCCATGCTCCGCGACGACCTCGCTCCGGCCTGGCTGGCCGAGCCGGGCACGGTGGCGGAGACCGCCGAGCGGTACATCCGGCCGGCGCTGCGCGAGACCTTCGTCGCGATGGTGACCGGCAGCGCGATGGACTACCTCGGCCGGTTCGGGTTCGCGTCGGAGACGGTCGTCGCGATGTATGCGGTGACCGACGGCATGCCCGGCCTGACCGGCTCGCCGTGGTCGCCGGGATCCGGGCACAACCTGCTGGTGCACAACATGTGCCGGCTGCCGGGTGCCGGCGGCACCTGGATGGTCGTTCGCGGCGGCATGGGCACCGTCACCACGCGCCTCGCCGAGCTCGCCACCCGGGCCGGCGCCCGGATCCGGCTGTCCACCTCGGTCGAGCGGATCGCCGTCGAGGGCGGCGCCGCGGCCGGTGTGACCACAGTGGACGGAGAGGCCGTGCGGGCCCGGGCGGTGCTGGTCGCCGCCGACGCGTTCCGGCTGCCCGGCCTGCTCGGCGGGCACGCCCCGGCCTCGCTGGTGGACCGTATCGACCGGTACGCCCGCCGCTCGCCCGGCCAGACCATGAAGGTCAACCTCGCGCTCGCCGGGCTTCCCCGGTTCGCGGCGCTGCCCGACGACCGCGGCCAGCACGGGACGACCGTGCACCTGCTCCCACCGCTGGCTGCGGACGGCAGCGTGCTCACCGCCCTGCGCGAGGCGTTCGACGACGCCACCGCCGGGCGGCTGCCCGCCGCCCCGCCGCTGGAGTGGTACCTGCACTCGACGCTGGACCCGTCGCTGGGCGACGACGCCGGTAACCACTCCAGCGCCCTGTTCGTGCAGGGCGTGCCGCACGACGTGGCGGGGTCCTCCTGGCCGGCGGAGAAGGACTCGTACGTGCAGCGGCTGCTCGACATCGTCGAGGCGTACGCGCCGGGCACCGGCGACCTGCTCGTCGACGTGTACGCGCTCACCCCCCCGGAGATCCGCGAGCACTTCGGCATCACCAGTGCGAACATCGACCACGTCGACAATGCGATCTCCTTCGCCGACCGGATGCCGTACGCGGTCGGCGTGGACGGGGTCTACGCCGGGGCCGCCGGCTGCCACCCGGCCGGCTCGGTGATCGGCTGCGCCGGGCACAACGCGGCCCAGCGGGTGCTGGCGGACCTCGGACTGCCCGCGGCCCGATAGCCTGCTCGCGGCCGGCGTATCGGACCGGTCTGCTTGGATGGCGGGTGGGATCGAGGATCTTGGTCGGGGAGGGAGATCCGTGGCGGACGAGCCCGGCCGGATAGTGGTGTCCGGCCTGAGCAAGAGATTCGGCGCCGTCCAGGCCGTCGACGGGCTGAGCTTCACCGTCGAGGCGGGTTCGGTCACCGGCTTCCTGGGGCCGAACGGGGCCGGCAAGACGACCACCCTGCGCTGCACGCTCGGCCTCGTCACGCCGACCGCCGGGACCGCGACGATCGGCGGCGTGCGGTACGCGGACCTGCCGCACCCGATCCGGACCGTCGGGGCCGTGCTGGAGTCGTCCAGCTTCCATCCGGGCCGGACGGCCCGTAACCACCTGCGCGTCTACTGCGCGGCCGAGGGGCTGCCGTACAGCCGGGCGGAGGAGGTGTTGGAGACCGTTGGGCTGACCGGTGCCGCCAGGCGCAAGGTCCGCGGCTACTCGCTGGGCATGCGGCAGCGGCTCGGGCTCGCGTTCGCCCTGCTCGGCGATCCGAAGGTGCTCATCCTCGACGAGCCGGCGAACGGTCTGGACCCGGAGGGGATCAAGTGGCTCCGCGGCTTCATGCGCCACTTCGCCGACACCGGCGGCACGGTGCTGGTGTCCAGCCACCTTCTCGGCGAGGTCGAGCAGATCGCGGACCGGGTGGTCATCCTCGCCCGCGGCAAGCTGGTGCGAGAGGGCACGCTGGACGAGCTCACCGAGGGTGCCGGCAGGGCGGTTGTGGTGCGCTCGCCGGACAGCGAGAAGCTGGCGGTCGCGCTCGAGCAGGCGTCCTCGCCCACGCCCGACGGCCAGGAGGGCGTGCATGTGCAGCGCACCGGCCCGGACATGCTCCGAGTCACCGGCCTCGAGGCGGCCACGGTGGGTCACACCGCGTTCACCGCGCAAGCCGAGCTGCACGAGCTGAGCACCGAGCGGTCCGACCTGGAGCAGATCTTCTTCGAGCTCACCAGCGAGGGGCAGGGCGAGGGCGTGACCTCGCTCGATCCGACCGCCGCCGCCGTGTCGGGGGGTGAGCGGTGATCCGCCTCGTCCGCGCCGAAGCTCGCAAGCTGTTCAGCACCCAGGTGTGGTTCTGGCTGCTGCTGGGCTCGCTCGCGATCACCGCTCTCTTCGTCGTGTTCACCATCCTCGCGGACACTGACCCGGACAATCCCCTGCCGTCGCTGGACACCGCCGAGGGACAGCGGAACCTGATCGCCAACTCGGCGAACGGCACCCTGTTCGTCTGCATCCTCGGGATCATCGCGCTCACCGGTGAGTACCGGCACATGACGGTCACCCCGACCTTCCTGGTCAGCCCGCACCGGGGCCGCGTGGTCGTGGCCAAGATGGTGACCTACGCCCTGGTCGGTCTCGGCTTCGCCGTGCTGTCGCTGGCACTCGTGCTCGCGATCGCGGTGCCGTGGCTGTCCGCTCGCGACATCACGTTGTCGCTCACCGAGAATCGGATTCCCGCGGTGCTGCTCGCCGTCCTGCTCGTGCTGGCGATCTGGGGCATCGTCGGCGTCGGCATCGCCTCGCTGATCCGCAACCAGGTGGCGGCCGTCGTGATCACGGTCGCCTGGCTGTTCCTCGTCGAGGGCATCCTGTCCTCGCTGCCCTGGACCCAGGACCACTTGTCCAAGTGGCTACCCGGGCAGGCGTCCAACGCGGCGCTGGAGGTGGCGCAGGAGGCCGCGGGTGGTGGCGACCTGCTCGAGCCGTGGCAGGGCGGGCTGCTGCTGACGGGGTACGCGGTGGTGTTCGCGTTCCTCGGGTGGTGGCTCGCGGTGCGGCGGGATGTGACCTGAGCCTTGCGCGTCGGGAGGGTCCTGGCGGCCGGCGCGGCGCTCGTGGTGGCGGTGCTCGCCGCCTCGGGGTGCGGCCCGCTCGGCGGTGAGTCGGGCTACGTGTCGCGGACGAACGGGGCATGCGAGAAGGCGGCCGCGGAGATCGACGAGCTGCCGGAGCCGCGCGAGGCGGGCGAGGCGATCGGGTACGCGCTGGACGTGTTCACCCGGACCGACCGGCTGGTGAGCCAGCTTCGCGAGGCGGCGCTGCCGGACGAGGACGCCGACGCGCTCCGGTCCCGCTGGCTGGATCCGGCGCAGCGGTCGCTGGAGGCGTTCCGGCCGGAGCTGGAGCGGATCAGGGCGGCCAGCGTCGCCCGCGACGAGGCCGCCACGCGGCGCGGCCTGGCCGCGCTGGAGCAGCTGGGCCGCCAGGGGGTGGACGGGTCGCTCCTGGCCGACTACGGGCTCACCGAGTGCGTGCCGCTCTTCGCACCCACGGACCGGTAGGCCGTCGCGATGTGATCAACACCACCGGGCGGTGCCGCGGCGGCGGCGCGACCGGCGGTACCGGGCCACATGACGAGCAAGTAGCCTGGGTAACCGGTTTGGAGCAATCAGCTGTGTCAAGTGCGGGAAGAGGCGACCGCGGATCGTGTCCACGCAGAACACACACGGTGGCGGAGCGGGGTCGGACTTCGGGGGCGGGTTCGGACCCAACGAGTGGCTGGTCGAGGAGATGTACCAGCAGTACCTCGCCGACCCGGCCAGCGTGGACGCCGCGTGGCACGACTTCTTCACCGACTACCGGCCGGCCGAGCCGGGACGCCCCGGCGGCGGCCAGGCAGCGGACGCCGGCGGCGCAACGGTCCGCCCGCTCGACACGACGGCACCCGTAGCGCCGACGCCGGCGCAGCCGGCCACCGTCCAGCGTGCGCCGGCCCAGCCCCAGCCGGCCCAAGCCCAGCCGGCCCAGCCCCAGCCCGCCCAGCCCCAGCCAGCCCAGCCACAGCCAGGCCAGCCCCAGCCGGCACGGCCCCAGCCAGCCCAGCCC
>JBKOXW010000286.1:0-25531 GCA_046744115.1 Actinomycetota bacterium
CCCGGCGACCCGGTCGTGCAGCACGTCCATCGGCGGCATCCCTTTCCTCGGAGACGAGGTGCCGCCCGCGGGGAGCTCTGGGAACGAAGAGACTCAGACTCGTGCTCGAAGCAACACTCACCAGTGCCCGGACAAGCCCCCCAGCGTCACGCTTACACGCGGGCTCGAAGCACCAAACTGATACGACGTCGGCGGACGGCACAGCCCATTCTCATCCCCACCAGAGACCGGCCGCGGATCATGCCCGCTTACACAGCGGGTAGGACACGCCCGTCCCATGACCGTGGCGAAACTCGGCTCACACCGGTCCCATGACGGTGGCAGGCGACAGCAAGTGGCTTCCTCCTCGCGCTTGAACGTGAGGAGGCTACGCAGCGCGCTGACGGCCTGCTGATGGAGTTCATAGCACTCGCCACTACGGAGCAGCGACTTGAGACTGTGCTGGCAGGTCAGATTTAGGCCCTGGCGAAGCCAGCTCGGGCGACTGCAACGCCGGTGCCTGCGTCTGGTTGCCGCAGCTCACACACTCGGCAGCGCAGTTAGCGCCGACGACCTCGGGTCGCATCCGGCAGTGGACGGCCCCGCGGTCGAGGAGTTGGGCACGCCCTCGATGTCCTCGCGGACGAGCATCTTCTTCGTCCGCCAGAGCGACGGATCCTGGCGAGGCCTCCACGACCTGCGCACGGAGGCACTGCTGCGCTTGCTTCATGCTGCTCCGCCTCCCACCCTCGCCGCGACTTTGGCCGAGGTGATTACCTTGCTGCCGCCCGCGGATGGGCTATGCGTTGCGGCGTGCAGCGGAGCGACTCTGCGCCGAGGTGACTAGGGATTACTGACCGATCGAGCACAGCCAATGCCTGAAGGGGCACAAGCTTGACCGGCCGAGATCGATCGCGCCGTGTAGCCTTCGTAGCCACGGACACATGTCAACCGGCCACGCCAGGCACCACATAGTCATGGCGAGCGTCGACGAACGTCTGTAAGCCGCATCGCTGGCCAGGACATCGAGAGTCGGACCCCACGCCGCCTCGGCGCGCCCTGTGACGAAGCCCGGTCAACCGATACCCGCTTCATCTGCTTGATGACCCTCGCGCCTCGGTTCGGGCGTTGGTGACGCGGAGTTGGAGGAGGCGAGGACGGCACTGGCGTCCCAGCCCGGGCAGGGCGCAGACTTGACGCGAGCCAGGGCCTGTCACGGGGGGTGGGGTCGATGGCTGGGTGCCGAATTCTCCGAGCCGCATCCCGTTTCCTCCACGTTGTTCTGGTCGTCGCGCTGGCGTTGCTGGTGCCGTCGGCCCGCGCTGCGGCAGACGGCCGGTCGGAGGCTGCCATCGCGCCGCGGGACCCACCGGGCACAGTCCGCGCGCCGCTGTTCGACCGGACCGAGCCCGCGCGGGTCGCCCGGCGGGCCGTGCGGGTACGCAGGCACTCGGCCGGCGCGGAGACGGCGGCGCTGCCACTGGCCGCGCCGACCTCGCGGACGGTGAACGCGGATGGGGCCTGGTGCTGGTTCGCAGACCCGCGGGCGGTCCGGCACCGCGGCGCGCACGATCGCACCTACCTCGGCTGGATCACCCGAATCGGCGACGTCCAGATCGGACAGTACGACCACGCTGCCCGCGTCCTGACCACGGCCACCCTGATGACCAGATTCAAGGTGGACGACCACAATAACCCGGTCGTGGTGATCCGGCCGGACGGCCGGCTGATGGCATTCTGGTCCGGGCACGTGGGGGCACGCATCTACTACCGGGTGTCCACGCAGCCGGAGGACATCGCCGCCTGGGGGCCGACCCGGATCCTGCCGGTGCAGCTTACCGGGGCCAGCGGCTACACCTATCCCAACCCGGTCTTCTCCGCAGCCGAGGGCCACCGGCTGTACCTGTTCTGGCGCGCCGGCTGGCAGCCGGCGTACTCGACCTCCGGTGACCTTGGTCAGACCTGGGCGCCGGCGCGCCAGGTCGTCACGAATGCGGGCGAGCGGCCCTATGTCAAGGTCGCCGGCGACCCGGCCGGCGGGGTGCACCTGGCGTTCACCGACGGACACCCGCGCGAGACCGACGTCAACAACATCCACTACGTCCGCATCAAGGACGGCAGGTTTGTTCGCGCGAACGGCACCGTGATCGGCTCGGTCTCGTCCGGTCCGATCCGGCCGAACCAGGCCGACACCGTCTACAACCAGGCGCAGTGGGGCGGGCAGAAGGCCTGGGTGCACGATGTGGCGGTCGACCCGGCCGGCCGCCCGGTGATCGTCTTCGCCACCTTCGTCAGCCTGGCCGACCATCGCTACCGGTACGCCCGGTGGACCGGCAGCGGCTGGTCGGTGCATCGGATCGTGCTCGCCGGCGGCTCGTTCGAGCGGTCCGGCACCGAGCAGCACTACTCCGGCGGGCTGACCCTCGACCACGAGGACCCGCGGGTGGTCTACCTGTCCCGCGAGATCAACGGCGTGCACGAGGTCGAACGCTGGGCCACCGGCGACGGCGGCGCCACATGGAGTCGGCAGGCGCTGACCAGCGGGTCGAGCAGGCCGAACGTGCGGCCCGTCTCACCACGCGGCTCGACCGGCGGCGCACTCGAAGCGCTCTGGATGGCCGGCGACTACGCCTTCTACACCTCGTTCTCGACGGCGATCCGCGGCACCGCCGACCCCCAGGAGACCCGGCGCCTGACCCAGCTGCGAATCAGCGTCGACCCGGCCACCGTCTTCTACGGCCGCTCGACCGTGGTCGGCGCGCGGCTGGTCGACGACCAGACCGGCGCCACGATCGGCGGCCAACAGCTGCGGCTGTGGGTGCGCACCCGGGGCAGCGTGACCTTCCAATATCTCGGCAGCGGGGTCACCGACTCGGTCGGCCTGGTCCGGTGGCGGCGATACCCCACCACCTCGGCAGACTACGAGGTGCGCTTCGCCGGCACCGCCACCCTGGCGCCCTCGGTGAGCCGGCGAATCCCGGTGACCGTGACCCCTGCGTAGACGACCGCGGCGGCGGCGTCCGCGGGACCGGACCCGCTGCCGTCTCAGCAGCGCACCCGCACCGGCAGCGGCGCGCCACCATCGTCTCCAACGGCGTCTTCAGCTCGGTCGCCGCGGCCACCACCCGCGATCCAACACCCGCGGCCGTGCCGGATGCATCCCTGCTAGGAAGCTGGGGTGCGATGCAGTGCCTGCAGTTCTGCCGGGGAGGGCAGAACGACGAGGTGAGATCCTCGCGGTCCCAGCCGGCGGTGCGCACGCCGGCGTCGTAGGCGCTCTGGAGGAATGCGAGCAGGGCGAGCCTGGGGTCGTGGGCGCCGCGGACCTGGTCTTAGAGGTCATTTCACAAGTGTCGGCGCGCCGTTCCGTCACTTGATGGATCTTGGCCGCGGTGATCCGTGGCCGTGCCGAAGCGGTCATCTTCCCCGCCGCGAGGCTGGTCACCGACGAGTTGTGGGCGTCGGGCGGCCACGGGTTGAGGACCGGCGGGCGTTGGAGGGCATCTTGTTCGTGCTCACCACGGGCATCGGCTGGGGCAAGCTGCCAGCCGAATTGGACTGCGGGTCCGGAGTGACCTGCTGGCGGCGGCTGCGCGACTGGCAGGAGGCCGGGATATGGGCTCGGCTGCACCGGGTGGTGCTTGATCGACTGGGGCAGCAGGGCTTCCTCAACTGGTCTCGCACCGCCCCGGACAGCGTCAGCGTCCGGGCGAAAAGGGGGGTGAGTTTGACCGGCCCGAACCCTACCGACAGAGGAAAGCCGGGCTCGAAGTACCACCTGCTCGTCGACGCCACCGGCCTGCCGCTCGCCGTGGCCGTCACGGGGCGAACACGCACGACTCGATGCTCGTCGAGCCGATCCTGGACGGGCTGCCGGCGGTGAAGGGCCGTGGCCGCGGCCGGCCTCGACGACGGCCAGTCAAGCTGCACGCCGACAAGGGCCACGACAACCGCCGGGTGCGGCGCTATCTGGCCCGCCGCGGCATCACCGCCCGCATCGCCCGGCGCGGTGTCGACTCGAGGGACCGGCTCGGCCGGCACCGCTGGGTGGTCGAACGCACCGTCGCCTGGCTGCTCAGCTTCCGCCGCCTCGCCCTGCGTTACGACCGCACCGCCACCACCGTCACCGCACTGGCTACCCTGGCCTGCACGCTGATCTGCCATCGCCGGCTCCGCTGACCCCACGGCGTGGAAGAGCCGCTACCCGACCTCGCCGGCGCGGCGAGCGACGTGTCATTGCGTTCGTCGAACCGGCGCCTCCGCCCACGCCAGCATGTCCAGCGCCTTGTCCACCACCTCAACGTCGAACTCGTCCGGGTCGAACCGGCCGCCGACCCACTCCACCCACCGCTCGTGCTCGTCGTGTCCCGGGTCGGCTACCGCAGCGAGGACCTCCTGGTACCCCCACGGTCCGCCGACGTCCTCCGGCGGGCAGGCCCGCCGGCCGGCGATGCACCGCGGATACCGGGTCCCCGGCTGCGGTACCAGCACCTTCTCCACCGTGACGTCGTGCTGCCAGCCGTCGCCGAAGTCATAGGCGTAGCGCAGCCGAGCACCCTCCCGCGCCACCCGGAACAACTTCACCCGCGACTCGTCGCCGACCTCGTCCGAGCCCCACTCCGGGTCAGGCACGCCGTACCGAACACCGTCGACCTCGAACTCGTGCAGATGCGAGTCCGTCCAGCCCAAGGCGACCTGCACCACCTCGTGCAAGTCGCCCAGTGTCACCTCGCCGGGCACCAGCACCCGCCGCCACACCGGCGGCCGAACCTCACGCAACCCGATCTTCAACTGAAAGATCCTCGTCTTCGCAGTCATCCGCCGCACGAAAGACATGACGGCCATGCTGCCACCCCCGCACGGACTGCCGCGCAGGCGCCCCGACACCCAGCCACTTCTGAAACGACCTCTTAGCCGAGCAGCGCCATCGACCCGCCGGGCGCCGGGCGCCAGGCGGCAGTTGCGGGTTGCGGCGGTTGGTCGGACAGGCCACGCGGCTCGGGGGCGGCGTAGGCGTAGAAGGCGGGTTCGCCGCCGGGCTCATCGCCGGCATCCCGCGGTCAGGAAGCCCTGAACTCAGGGTGACGATCCCGCCGGGCTTTCCGGGGCCCAGAGACTAGTTTCTCGCTTTCAAGACGAGTACAATGCGGACGCTTAAGGGGGCTTTTGCCATTGAAGCTATATTCCTGCACAGACTAGCCCGTAACCGGCCGATGTGCTGAGGAATGGCATGGTCGTCGCGGGCACACGGCAAGACGATGCCAGTGCGGATGGCGCGTCGGAGCGCCGGATCACGGGATTGGCTGGCCTGCTTCTGCTGGTGGCCGTGGCTGCCGGGATGCTCGGCCAGGGCGCCTACTACCCAACGGTGCAATGGCCTGTCGGCGCGCTGGTCGCCGTGGCGGCCGTGCTCGCCCTGGCCGCGTGTCCGCCAGCCCGCAGCGACGCTTCCCTTGTGCCGGTCGTTCCGGCTCTGGCGCTGGCGGCGTGGATAGTCGTTGACGCCGCGCTGGTCGGGGTCCCCGCTGCTGCGGTTCGGCCGACGCTGCTGCTCCTCGGCGTGGTCGCGGTGCTGCTCGTTTGCCGTCGCCTCGGCGCGGAGGACCGGGAGATCCTGCTCGCCGGCGTCACCGGGATCGCAGTGCTGGTTGCGCTCATTGGCTGGCTGGGGGTCGCGGGCCACATAGGCATGTGGACATGGCAGGGGCAGGGGGTCTGGCGCGCCTCATCGACATTGAGCTATCCGAATGCCACCGCCGCCGTGCTTGTCCCGGTTATCGTGCCCGTGCTCGCGCGACGCGCCGACAGGCCGCGGTCCCTGCCGCTTGCGGTCGGTGCCACCATTCTGATCACCGGGCTCGCCGCGACCGCGAGTCGAGCCGGTGTGCTGGCGCTCACGATCGGCCTGGTCGTGCTCGCCGGGCTACGGGGTCCTCGCGCGATCGGCCGGGCGGCGGCGGGCCCGTGTGCGGGCGCCCTGGTCGCGACGATTTGCCTGCTGCCGTCGATGCCGGTTGGCAGCCCGCCTCAACCGACGCTCGCTCTGGTCGGCCTGTGCGGAGGGCTGGCCCTTGCAGCGGTCCTGGGGCGGCCCGAGCGCCGGTCGGCCCTGGCGCTCGCGGTGGGTGGCGCCCTGATCGGTGGCCTTGCGCTCGTCGCCGTTGGTGGTGGCGGGGCGGGCCACGCGGTCCGGACGGTCGCCGCGGCGCGGATCAACGTGGACTCGCCCGACCGGGAAGGCGCGCTGCGCGCCGCTCTACGGGTCGCGTCCGAGCATCCCCTCACCGGCGCCGGACCCGGACACGCCAATCTGCAGTGGAAGGGGCCAGACGGTGTCACCCACTTCTTCGGCTACGCCCATAACGAGTACGCCCAGATCGCAGCCGAGTTCGGCCTGGTCGGCCTGGCGTTGCTCGCGATCCTGCTCGTCGCGTTCGCCCGCCTGTTATGGCGCGCGAGGGCCGCCTCCCCACTCGACGGAGCCTGGCCGGGCATGGTCGCGGCGACCGCTGCCTTCGCCGTGCACAGCGGCTTCGACTTCGTTTGGCACCTCCCGGCGGTGCCGCTCGTCGTGATGCTGCTGGCCGGCGCGGTCCTGCCGGTGCCCCATAGCCCCGGTGCCCGCAAACTACCCGTTCCCGCTCAACGAAGGGAGGCCGATGAAAATCAAGCTGCGAACTAAGGTCGCCGGCGCCGTGGTGGCGCTGGCCGCCGTGAGCCCACTCGCGCTGCTCGCTTCGTCCGGTCCTGCGGTCGCGTTCTTCTCCGGAGGGCTGTTCCTCGACGTCCAGGTCGAGTCTCCGGCAGCGTTGGTGGCGCGGGGAGCCGCGGTGGACGTGCCAGTGGAGGTCACCTGCAACGCCGCGCCCAACACGGCGGGCGTTCAGGTCACCGTCACCCAGCGGTCTGGATCGGGCGTCGCCCGCG
Source organism: Actinomycetota bacterium (assembly GCA_046744115.1). Lineage (GTDB taxonomy): Bacteria > Actinomycetota > Actinomycetes > Mycobacteriales > CADCTP01 > JBKOXW01. Next base: position 6,907 of record JBKOXW010000286.1, read on the forward strand.
GCACGGGTTCCGCCCGCGTGGGCTGCACCGGATCGGGTCAGCAGATCAGCGTCCGCGTCGAGGCGAGTGGAGGAAAACCCTTCAAGCAGGGCACCGCCGTGGCGAGCGCCGAGATCTTCGGCTGTACGGCGAACTTCTCCGTCTGCGGCACCGAGACAGATAGCGAAACCATCGCCCTCAACAAGTGAGGACACCGGCTCACGATCCCGTAGAGAACGCCACCGCGACCCAGACCTTGCCGCGGTGGCGTCCGCTACGGCCAGCTCCGCGTGCCGGCGCTCCATTGGAGCTGCCCTGGTTCGCCCTCGGCGCCATCGCCTATTGGCGCCGTCCAGGTTCATGAGGTAGCCACGCGGAGTAAGGTCGCAGGCGGTCGGGGCCGTATTCCTCCTCACCGCCGCCGACAAGCCCAATCACACAAACGCTCACGGCGCATCGCGTAACATGCGACCTCGGCACATCAGCCAACCATGGGCACCGCAGCAAGACGACTTCTTGCTCCTGCAGTCGAGGGCGTTCTTAGAGCGAAGGCCATTTGTGGAGCGGAGGAATCGTTCCCCCATATTCTTCGGTTGCACGACAACCTTGCAGTGATACCATCGATTCTGCTCGACCTCCACACCAATTTTGACCACCTTCCAAACGAAGCGGCCGCTCGGTGAGAGTCGTCTTACCGGCGTCTACATGCGTTCCATCTCCACGCCCGGTCGACCGGCACCTGTCGAACGCGAGCATAGGCGCGGAGCAAGAGCGACCTCACCTGACTTTCCGTGCTGAGCGCGGCCGCCGGCCGCGGAGCTGGTCGGCACCAACCCCACTCAACTCATGCGAAACCTCAGTTGCGCCGCGGGCCGTCCGTCGACCGGCCCCGCTCGGCGCTCCGCGGGAGTGGCCGCGAGCAGCGGCCCGGCGCAGCACACCGTGCGGCGGCATAAACCGTCGGGCTTGCGCGTCGTGGCCTACGCCGGGCTGTTTGACCGACGAGTACCCGCCGGTCAGACTCGGGCGCGACGAACGGCGACGAACCGGGAGCCGTGTTCGGCGGAGCAGCGGCCGGCCGATGGCCGCTACGGGAGGCGCGCCATGAATGCCGTTGGCCAAGAGAGGCACGGCCCGCCCGCCGTCTTTAGGGGACGCACACCATGAGGGTCTGCGTCGTCGGGGCCTCTGGCAAGCTCGGGCAGTACATGGTGCAGCACGCGCTCGATCGGGCTACGAGGTCGTTGGCGTGTGCCGGGAGCAGAGCGTCGGGAAGCTCGACGCGTTCAAGGGGCGCATGACCGTCGTTCCGGGACCGACGAACGACCCCGAGGTCATCAAGCGGGCGGTCTCCGGGTGCGACGGCGTTCTCGTCGTGCTGGTCCCGCGAGGCGTCCATGGGTACTCGACGGGGACGGCCCAGGCGGTGCTCGACCACGCGGCTCCGGGCGCGCGTCTGGTGTTCTCGTGCGGGTGGCACATCACGCGCGACGGCCAGGACGTGTATTCGTGGAAGCTCAAGGCGATCGTGAACGTCCTCGGCCCGCTCGCGCGTCTCGCTCGCTTCGCCGACCTCGGCGACCAGGTGGAGGCGTGCCGGCGGGTGTTCGCCAGCGACACGCGGTGGACCGTCGTGCGCGGCAGCGACCTCGAGGAGGGCGAGAGTCAGGGCCTGCCCGTGTGGAGCCGGCACGTGGGCGACCCCATTCTCAAGAGCAACATGACGCGCCGCGTGGACTTTGCCCTGTTCATGGTGGAGGCCCTCGAGAACGACGAGCTCGTCCACGAGGCGCCGGCGATCGTCGGCCGCCAGACGCCCTCGGCGCTCGCGCACGCCCCCAACCACTGAACTCGTTAGTGCGCCGCACCCCCCGCGTGACGCAATACGAGTTTGCGGGATTTCCTGGCCGCCGTGACCCGGGTCCGCCCGCGCTCCCCGGCTCGGAGCTCGATGGCTGCCAACCGCTCGTACGGCAGCCCCCTGGAGTCCATGCCCGTGCGGCTCCGGATGCTCGCAGTGTCTGCGATGGGGTTACCGGAGGTGGAGCGAGTCGGTGAGCGCGGCGGCGCGTTCGGCGGCGGCGAAGAGTGCATCGGGCGCGGTGCGGTCCGCGTCATCCCCCGCACACCAGCCGGTCAGCGGGGCGAGAGATGCCATCCACCATCGGCTACCGCCGGCCCGGCGGCCAGCCGCCAGCTTCATCCCGACGCAGCCGAGCGAAGGCAACATCCGATCACGCCGCGGGGCGAGTGGGGCGTGCCGCATCGCGGGTCTGGGCGCGGTCTTGGAAGCCGGTCATGGCGACCCCTTCGGGGTCCGGCCAGGATCTGCAGCCCCTCGACGGAGATCGCCTCGATCGCCGAATGCCAGGTGCCGCGCGCCGGGTGCAGCCGCCACCTGCACCGACTCGGCCGGGCGTCCCGCCGTGATAGGTTAAATCGAAGGCAATCCGCCTGACGGCAGTTCGCTTGTTACCGAGGTGCGACGACGCAGGTCAGCACGGCGCTGCCGCCGTTTGACCTGAAAAGCGGAAGGACGGCGGTTCGACCCCGCCCCTGCCCACCCACCACATCTGACCAGCGCAAACGCAGGCTCACGCGTTGCCGCGACCCGTGCACAGCGCTCGAAGAGCGGTAACGGTCGGCGCTCGGCAATAGTTATTGCAGCGTCTTCTGGAGGCCCGCTCCTCGATCTCACGTCGAGCGGATCATCGAGGACGATGCAGAATCAAGGAGTACGGCCCTGAGCGGATTACCCGGCCGTAGGCGACCATACCTTTCCCCCGGGCGGCACGATCATTCGCGGCGTGCCCTGATTGTGACCAATAGCGGTACCGAATGTGTACTACGTCACATCGGGGTTCAACCGGGCGGGCGTTGGGGAGGTAGCCGGTGCGGCCGCTGAGACGGTGGTTCGCTTTGGCTGGGAGCGAAAGCCCATCGTTCACCCGCCGCCCTCCCATCCCACCACCCCGCGGGGAACCTCGCGCTCTCTCCGAGGAGTACGCATGTCCTTCTCCGCCCCGGCCTCAAACGTCGACGCCCCGGCCGCCGACGTCAACGACGCACCGCGGCGTCGGCTGAGCACCGAGACCAAAGCATCGTTCAAGACCACCGAGTTCCTCGCCTACATCGGAGCCGTCATCGGCGTGCTGTTCACGTCTCAGCTGGTCGGCACCGAGGACGGCCACGACGACTATTTCCGCGCCGACCGTGCCTGGTTCTTCGTGGTGCTGCTCACCATCGGCTACATGGTGGCCCGCGGAATCGCGAAGTCCGGCAGCCGCGACTTCTACGATGCCCGGTAAGTGACGCCGAGTAGTTCGGGCGCAGGCAGGCTCCCTGGAAGGCGGGACCTGTGAGCTCAACCAACGACGAGATCCGCAGCGGCTGGATGACCACCCGGGACGCTGAACTGTTCGGCGTGCTCGCCCGAGGCCTGACCGACGACGAACGCCGGCAGCTCGCGGAGGCCATCACCCGGACCAACGACGAAGCGGATCAGCACGTGCGCAGAAGCAGAGGACACGGCCCGGCCGCCGAGAAGGAACCCCGATGGCGGCTGGGCCGGTTGGGCCGCTCCCTGCATCCGGTCGAGAAGAGGACCCGCGCGTGACCGAACTGCTGTCCCGGCCGGTTGAAACATCCCCGGCTCGACGGCCGGCGCCGCCGCTCATGGCTCTGGCCGGCCCGCGCCGGGGGTCCGACGGCGTTCGTGCTGCTCGGCGAGACCTGGTGGCACTGATGCTGCAGGCAGCGATCTCCACGCCTTCGCATCCGGTGCCGGAGCTACCCCAAACAACCCGACACCCGGCGCGCACCACGAACCCGACACTGCTGATCAGGCTCGACCATCATGCCAGGCCAGTCATCTCCCTGCTCAGCGGCGGGACCCACCGCCTGCACCAATCACGCCGCGTCGCCGGATCTGCTGCGCTCGATGCGACTACATTCATCAACGCGCTGATGGCCGCGGAGGCCAACGCCCTTGTGCGGCGCCGGCTACGGCCTGACTAGCGGCTTGCCGAGCCCCAGTTGGTCTCGTCGCGTACGCTGCGTTTGAGCAGTTTTCCGCCCGGGTTGCGCGGCAGGGGATCGGACCGGACGACGACGTACTGGGGGATTTTGAAGTCGGCGATCTGTTTACTCAGATAGCCCAACACCGCTGGCACGTCGATGCTGCCGCCGGGCGCCGCTACGAGCACCGCTCCCACCTTCTCCCCCATCACCTCGTCGGGTACGCCGACCACCGCTGCTTCGAATACTCCGGGTGCGCCGGCCAGCGCATTCTCGACCTCGACGCAATACACGTTCTCCCCGCCACGGTTGATCATGTCTTTGGCTCGGTCGACGATGTAGACGAGGCCGTCCGAGTCGATGCGGGCGAGGTCGCCGGTCCGCAGCCAGCCGTCGACGAACGTGTCCGCGGTGGCCTCAGGCTTGTTCCAGTAGCCCGCGACGACGTTGGGCCCGCGGACAAGAAGCTCGCCGACTTCGCCCTGGCCGAGCTCGTCCACGCGCACATCGCAGACCGGGGCCGGGAAGCCGACCGAATCGGCATGGTCGGCGTACTCGTGCGGCAGATAGGTGGCGACGCTGGACGTCTCGGTCAAGCCGAACCCGTTTCCCACCCGCGCCTCCGGGAACTCCTTCATGATCCGGGCCACGAGCTCTGGTGCGATCGGCGCGCCGCCGTACGAGAGGGTACGCACCGAGGACACATCCGTCGCAGCGAATTGTGGATGGTTGATCGCCAGCCAGTAGATGGCCGGCACCGTGGTGAGCACGTCGATCCGCTCGTCCTCGATCGCCTTCAGGAACGCGCCAACCTCGAACTGCGGCATGATCACGGTCGTGCCGCCCAGGTACACCTCGACCAGCAGCTGGCTGTTGCACCCGGTGACGTGGAACAACGGCACCGACACCAGCGTCCGCGACTCGCTGCCACGCTCCAGGCGCAGAATCCGCCGGCAGGTCTCACAGTTCGACAGGAAGTTGGCGTGCGTGGTGACCGCGCCCTTGGGGAAACCCGTCGTGCCGCTCGTATAGAAGATCGCGGCAGGGTCGTCCGGCCCGGGGTCGCCGGTGACGTACGGCTCCCCATCGGGCAGCGGCCGACCTGGCACGACTACGTAGGACGCGCCGCTGTCCGTCACCACGTAGCTCACCTCGTCCTCGCTGAGCCTGGTGTTCACGGGCACCACGATGCCGCCCGCGAGGATCGTGCCGAAGAAGGCGAGAACCCAGTCGACCCCGTTGCCGAGGCGGATCGCCACCCGGTCGCCGCGTCCCACGCCGGCGGCGCGCAGGCCGCCGGCCACTCGCGCCGCGCGGTCCCACACCTCGCCGTAGGTCAGCCGCGGCCCGTCGCCCGTCTCGGCCAGCGCCTCACGGCGGGCGTCTCGGCCCACCGTGTCCCGCAACGTGTGCAGCAGGCTCGGTGGCAGCCCGTCGTATCGCTTGATCCTGTCCGGCCCCCGGGTCACACCTGTGGTGTCAAACGGGGCGATCACGGCCGGCTCCCGGTGAAGTACCGCCGCGGGTTGTCCACCAGCATCTGCTGGATCTGCGCCTCGGTGACGCCGGCCTCGTTCAGCGCCGGGAGCACGTCGTCGCTGATGAACTCGTAGTGCCAGTTCGGCGCGACCGCCGCTCTGGCCGCGTCGTGGGCGGCGCCGAAGTAGTCGATGGTCGCGCACGCTACCGGCGATCAGGCACAGCTGCCGTTCCTGGCCGGCGGCGGCGGGTCATCGGGCGGCGTACGCCTCGACCTCCTTGATGTCGAGGTTGGCCTGACTGTATCCGCTGGTCGTCCGGAGTCTGAGCCACCGGGCCTGGGTGGTGGGGAAGAGCATCATGTGCGGCCCTTCGCTGTTGGGCAACACGGCGGTCGCCAGCACGTCCCAGGTGACGCCGTCCACGGAGGCCAGCACCGCCACGTCCCGCGGGCCGTAGGGGACGCGGGAGAAGACCCGTACCGTGTCGAGGGCCGCGGTGGTCTGCAGGTCGACGGTGAGGTCCTGCGGCGCGGCGGCGGTGGGCAGCGCTGCCGCGACCCAGAACGTCGCGGACTCGTTGTCGGTCGCGTTGATTGGCGGATAGGGCGCCTGGCTGGATGTCGCCGTCGTTGGCCGTCCGCGGGCGAGGTTGGGCCTGGGGTCGTACCGGTCGTGGAGGGCGAACTCCCCGATGCTCACCCACCCGGTCGTGTTGGCGTACACGCCGGTGACGGTGAGCCGCGCGTAGCGCAGGTTGACGGTGCCCGGGAAGGTGTCGAGTTTGGACCCGCCGGCGGTGTTCGACGTCCGATCGACGACGAGCGACCAACGCACGCCGTCGGTCGAGGTCTCGATGCGGTACCGGTACGCGCGGTCGAGGTAGGGCACCACCATCGCGTTGCTCGCCCGGTAGAAGTCGCCGAGGTCGACGGTGAGCGACTGCGGGAACCCCGGCGCCGACCAGCGCGTGGTCGGGTTGCCGTCGACCGCGCGGGCCGCCTCGTTGCCGACCTGCTGCGCCGTGGCATGGACCGGGCGGCCGGTGGACATCGACCCGGCGAGTCGGGCCATCTCGCTGCCGGCGAGCAGGAAGGCGCCGACGCAGAACGGCGGCGAGTCGACATGCAGGGTGCCCGCGGAGGTCGCCGTGGGGGCCACCCGCGGACCGGAACGAGTGTACGGCGCGGCCGGCTCCCCGCCGACCGGCTGGCAGAACGAGAGGAAACCGTTCGCCCGCAACGCCGTCGTGACCAGCCCGTTCCAGGCGCGGGCAACGACGGGCACGTAGGTGGCACGGTCGAGCAGACCGGCGTTGATGCCGTACCCGATCGCGTAGGCGATCAGCGCCGTGCTGCTCGTCTCCGGCTGCGGAAAGAGCCCGGGATCGAGCAGGCTCGACCGCCAGAATCCGTCCGCGCCCTGCAGCTCCTTCAGCCGTGCGGCCATGCCGCGCAGCATGTCCTGGTACCGCCCGGCGCGGGCGTCCCCGGCCGGCAGCGTGGCCAGGACCTGCGCCATCGCGGCGAGGACCCACCCGTTGCCCCGACCCCAGAAGACCTTGCCTCCGCGAGCGTCGAGTCGGCCGATGAACTGGCAGTCCCGCCACCACAAGCGTTCGGCGGCGTCGTACAGTCCCCCCGGTGGGGCGCCGGCGCAGCGGGCAGCGGCCTGGTCGCGGGTCCAGCTGTACAGCGCGTCCATCTTGTCCAAGTAGCCGCTGTCGCCGGTGCGCGTCGCCCACCGGGTCCAGTTCGGCATGCCCATGAACAGGGCGTCGGCCCACCAGTAGGCGCCGGCCGGCAGGCCGGAAAGGTCGGCCGACATGCGGGCGTCCATCGCGGTTAGCGAGGCCCCGGCATCCAGCTGGCGGAGGTCGTAGTAGGTCTGCCCGGCCTTCACAGAGTCCGGGTTCAGCTCGGCCGTCGTCACCGACCACCTGTTCGACCGGCCCCAGGCCATCCCGTCGGCGACGTACTTCTGGTCGCCGGCGGTGCGGAACAGGGCGTGGACGCCCTGGAAGTACGTCGACCAGGACCACCCGTTCCGTACCCCGCCGGCCAGCCGGTAGGTCGGCCGATAGTAGTCGGCCGCCCGTTTCATCGCCGCGACGATCGAGCTGTGCCGTGGAAAGAGAACGGTCCCGACGACCGGCGCGCTCGCCTGGCTAGCTGCCGGCCCCGCCGGCGCGACACCCGCAGCGCCGGCCACCACCGCCAGCACGACCGCGACCAGCACACCACGCCGCGCGGACACCCGATGCGGCCGCGCCAACCGAGCCCAGCAGAGCCCGACGAGACCGACGAGACCGACAACACGGAAGACGACCCGAACAACCGGAAACCCCCGAACCCCGGACAACTCGATCACCGACGCTCTGTGCCTGCCCGGCACACCGGCACCCCGCACGGTGCGGTCCATACGATCAACCCCCGTCGCCCCCACGCGGCGTCCAACACCCCGCGTTACATATCAGGACGCGGCGCGACCGTCCCGCGTTGCCCCCCGCCAGGCGCCGGCGCTCGATCCGGTCGCCTGGCCAGCTGAGTGAACGCAGTTCCCGCGCCGGTCACCACGACCCGCCACCGCCGCCACCGCCGCCACCCCCGCCGCCGCCACGAAGGCGGACACCGCTTCCGCTGGATGATGGGGTCCGGATGGTTCTTGCGACGACCGACAGCAGCCCCGGCGCGATCATCGCGTAGCGGGCTCCCCAGGCGTCGAACCGTGTCGAGGCCGCCGCGGCGACGGCCCGGGACCAGCGATCGATCTCGCCGACAGCCACCGCCCACGCCGTGTACTCCCGAAGACACCCTCGCCTGGCCGCCTCATCCGCGCCGTACACTCCGGACTCGGCCAGGAACCGCCGGAATGACCCGATCCGTAGCCACAGGTCGGAGCCGGCCGGTGTACGGACGCGCAGTTCCCAAGCCCGCACCACCGCGGCCAAGCCAGCACCCGCAAACGCCGCGCCGACGGCCAGTAGGGCCAGCCATGCCCAGCCCCACCGGTTGGCGAGGGCGCCGCCACCGACGGCGATGCCCAGGCTGGTCGCTACAACGGTGCCGCCGATCGTCGCTACGCTGATGCGGCGGCGATCGCCGGCCGGCTCCCACAGGGCACTCGCTCGCTGCCACGCCTCCAGCTCCCTGCCGACAACCCGCCACGCGGCCGCGAACGCTGGGTCATGCGAGCCGAGCAACAGCCACCGACGGCCGGCGAAGGCGGCGTCGAGCATGGCCGCGGTCCACCCGTCGGCGCGCGGCAGGCGCACCAACCTCACGTAGGGCCCCTCTGCTTGGAGGTCGACGTAGCCGTCGATGGCGGCGCTGATCAACCACGCCACCTTGTGCTCCTCCCGAACATCGTCGGCCAGCACCACACCGCCCTGCGCCGGAGTCAGCCAGGGCGGAGGGGCCGGATCGATGGCGGTGAGCGACGCCAACTCCTCGGAGTCGACGCGGACCTCGAGATCCGTGCCGACCCGCGCGGTAGCCGGGAGCCGGCCGGCTGCGACACGCTCGCGGCCGGCCCGGCGCACCATCCGAGAGGTCGGCGCGGCCCCGAGCAGTGCGACGACCGCGGCGATCAGACCGGGAAGGATCAGGCCGCTGCCCGCGTCGGCAGTGGCACCCGAGGGTGGCGCCGGGAGACGGGGCGCGTCCCCGATCGACCGGCCGGCTGAGCCGAACAGCTCGACGCCCTCGCCCTCGCCAAGGCCGTCGATCTTGGCGACTAGGTGGCCGGGCTCGGGCTGGGTGACCTCGCACGGCTCGTCCCCGCCGGCAGTGCCCCGCACGCAGCGGATCCCATGGAGCTCGAACGGCGCGACGAGGTGGATTTCGACGTTGCCGATTTCCACCAGCCACGCCGAGCCGACAGCGTCCCACGTCAGCAGCCCATCGGCGGCGACCCCGTCGAGCGGAAACTCGATCCTATAGCGGTGCCGGCCGGTGATCGTGCGGGACGGGTCGCCGATGCGGATCCGTGTTCCGGACCCTCCGGTGCCCAGCTCGACATCGGCGGGCGCCGTGGGAGAGGAGGCTCTGACCGGGGCGTCAGGCGGCAGCCCATCGACGTCACTGAAGATGCCGTGGCGATGGTTACTACCGAAATCGTAGTCGATCACCTCGACTACGCTGGCACTGCCGTCGCTGCCGAGCTCAGCACCCGACCAGAGACGAGTGACCCGCTCGCCGTCCGCCACTGCCGCCCCGATCATGGCCGCGCCGCCGACAGCCAGCGCGGCGACAGCGAGCAGGATCATGTCGACGCGACGGCGGACCCGGGGCCGCCTCCCAGGCCCACCCACGACCAGCTCGGCGATAGAGCGAAGGCTCACGCTGACGGGGAACCCCACGGAGAAGCTCAGCGAGCTTGACTGCAGCACGACTCATCTCTCTCTCAACCGACGTTGGGTTGGACCGATGGATGACGTGCATCAACCGGAAATGGGTTACCGGTGGCCGCGAAGGTGCGCGATCGGGCATCGTCGGCATCCCGAAGGGGTCCGCCGCCAGCCCCTGCCCGTCGGCGGCACCGCTTCCCCTCCCCGCCCTGGGCGACCCCGCCGGACCGCTGACGGCCTGACGTGCATACGGCCCGCGCGGGGCCGTGTCGGACACAAGCTGTACGAATCTGTCTGAGCGGGTCGACCACGCGGCATGCGGCCGCGGTCTAATCCGATGGCCACGGCGAGATGTGGGCAGCTGGGCGTAGGCGAACAGCGGGCGGGCCGCCCGGCCCAGCCGGTGGCGCAGACGAGAAGCGTCGGAGTCAGCGTGGCACGACGGCGTAGGCCCGGACCGGGAAGGTGCCGAAGGCGCGTACCCGCGGCGGCGCCGCGTGCAGCCGGGCTCCCGTGACGGGGAGGTCGGCCAGTCCGGTGAGGTGTTCGAGCACCGGGATACCCGCGTCGAGCAGGATCGAGTGGGCCGGCCGCTGCCCACCGCTGTGGGCGTCGTCGATGTTGACACTGTCGATGCCGACGAGTCGGGCCCCGGCGTCGGCAAGCAGCCTGGCGGCCGGCTCGGTGAGGAACGGAGCCGGGCCGCCGTACGCCTCGGTGCCCCAGTGCCGGTCCCAGCCCGTGTGCAACAGCACCGCGGCGCCGGCCGGGTCGAGCGCTGCCAGGGCCTGCGGAACTATGCCGCGCTGCTCGCTGTCGGCAAGGCGCACCACCACCGCGGGCAGGTCCGCGACGGCCTCCAGCGGCAGCGCGGCCAGGTCGGCGCCGTCCACGTAGCGGTGGTACGGGCTGTCGAGGTAGGTGCCGGTGTTGCCCACCATGCTGATCCGGTCGATGGCGAACTCGACGCCTGGGGCGTAGTGGGCACGGGAGGCCTCGCGGGTCAGGTGCGGGGTGATCTCTGGCCCTGGCAGGCCCGGGTACGTTGTCATGCCGGCGGCGATCACATGGTTCAGCTCCACCAGACGGGCCGCTGTCGTCGCGGTAGCGGTCGCCGGCAGGCCGCGCGACCCCTTGTGCGGCTCGGCCACCACCCGGACGCGGCTGACCCGTACCCGGTCGACCATCAACAGGCCGAGGTGGGCAACGAGCAGGTCGGCGAGTTGGTCCTCGGTGACGTCGGCGGCCGGCAAGTCCAGCCGGAACCCCTGCGTCTGCAAGCCGCCACCGTTAAGAAAAGCCACATCGGCGTCGAATACGGCCCGGTACTCGGTCATGCCGCCACCCTCCATCAGCCGCAGTATTCAGCGGCAACGAACCACGAACCCGAAGATGGTCCGACGTCAACTGCCCCTACCTGGTCAAGATTCGGCTGCCGTTGACACTGGCACCCCCGCGCCCGCGGGTGCGCTGCCCGATGGTGCAGGCCTTGGGTAGGCGGCCAACGGTCGGCGGTGACCCTGCGTCCACCGGTCGTACGCGGCGCACCCGGCGTCGCTCTCTCGGTGGGGAGTCATCTCATGAGCCCGAATTATCTTCCTGTTGCGATCCGAGCAGGACGGAGCCGCGCTGCAACAGCTGTGCTGACGATGGCCGTGGCAGCAGCGGCTCTCGCCGCCGGATGCAGCGGAGGTTCCGGTCCGCCGGCGGGCACAGCCGGCCCGACCCGGGACGCATCCTCGACCATCGGTTCCGGTCCGCCGGGGGGCACAGCCGGCCCGACCCGGGACGCGTCGCCGACCATCGGTTCCAGTCCCTTGAACGCGGCAGAGCGTGCCTGGCTCGCGGCCATCCCAACGTTCATCGGGAAGGTCGACAAGGCGCTCGGCCGGCAGAACGAGTACCTCACGCCGACGAAGTTGCAGGAGTACGCAAACCTGCATCGCGGTTGCCGCCACGACCTGGCCCGCGGCCTGCCTAGCAGGCGCCTGCGGCCGGTGTACGCGCTGGTCCTGAAGGCGTGCGGGGAGTACGACAAGGGAGCGGCGTGCTTTGCCGCAGCCGCACGAATCGGCGCTCCCCTTGCCGGATCTGCAGAAGACCGAGCGTTCGTCCGGGCGCTCGACTGCGGCTTCGCCGCCCACGGAAAGGGCCTGCCATCCTTGGGTGATGCGATCAACAAGGGCGAGGAGATCAGGATGGTGGCGGACTAAGTCGCCACGCGCCGGGGGTGCGAGCGCGATCGCCGAACGCAAGACATCGATATGGAAGTCTCGCGGCCGACGGTATGCGCCGGCTGCGACAAGACTTCGCAGGCGCGCCGCCCATCCGGCAGAGTGGATCCGTGGCAACCGGATGCCGGGCATATGTCGAGCCGTGGACAGCCATACTTCGCGGGTGAACCACGTGCGCGAGTATGTGGAGAGTCGCGCTACCGACGATGTCCGCGCGACCCTGCAATGGCTGGACGAGGCAAAGTGGCTCTTCCCAGTTAAGGGTGTAGCGATCGCTGGAGCGTCGATCCCAGGTAGCGGGCCGCCCGGCGCCTTTGAGGAAATCGATCGGGATCGACTGTTCGCCGCGCTGGTGTCTTGGTGCCACACGTGTCCCCAACCGCTGCACCGGTAACGGCGCACGACGACCTCGAGCACCGTGGGGCGCCAGCTCAGCGCCTGTTGGGTCCAACCGCCGGACCACCGTGTCTCGCGGGACGCCTTCGCGGACGTATCGTCGACACCACTGATCGGGCTCGACGACCAAGTCGGGGGCCGAGCCTCTGCCCGATGACTTCGGCACCGAGCTCATCAAGTCGGCAGAACGTGGTCGGGTCAGAGCAGGCGAGGCCCGCGGAACGGGTAGCCCTCGATGCCCTCAGCCTGTCGTGCCGGCGGAACCCGGTGGGCTGTCCACTCTCACGGACCGGACAACGCGGTCACGTGCGCTGATAGGGCGTGCCACGGTTGGCGGTTCAGTCCTTCTTCGCAGGGGGCTGGGCGACGCATAAGATGCCCTTGTTGCCGTCCTGGTCAGTGATCACGGTGAGCGACGGCGCGTCGCTGTCATCGACGACGGTCCCACCCGCGGCGACGGCGGCGGCGATTCGTTGCTCGGCTACCTCGGGCGCCACATAGACCTCGACGTGGAACCGCTGACGCGGGGACGCGTGCTCGTCGCCGTCCCCGAACCACAGGTTCGGTACCCGTCCCGTGGCGTCCCGGATCTCGTCGCTGGGGGACCCGTAGCCCTGGGACTCGGCGTTCCCGGTCAGCAGGGCGGCCCACACCGGGGCGATGGTCGCGGAGTGCGCCGTGTCGAGGCCGAGCTCGATGACGCTCACCGAGGCCGGGTCGGCGTCGACCTTGTGGTCGGCGGCGATCTCGCTGATCCGTCGGGCGAGCCACAAAGACACACGCCGCCGCGTGGAGTCATCGCCCTCGGCGGTGTGATCTGACGATCGCCTCGGAAGGGCAACTGTGTCACGGTTGCGCAGGCACCTCGATCGACATCACGCAGTTCTTCAAACCCTTGGGCCGGACGTACCTGAAGCCGAGTCGTTCGTAGAGCCGGCGGGTGCCGTTGTAGAGGAACGACGATGACATCTTCTTCGTCTGGTGCGTCAGGTCGTGCGTATAGGCCTCGACCACGCCGCCACCGGCCTGCGCGATGAGGTCGAGGGCGCCCCGGATCGCGATCTCGGTGATGCCCCGGCGGCGGTACCTCCGGTCAACGAAGACACAGGTGATCCGGTAGTCGGGGTCGCGGTCCTTCTCGGCGTCGTACTGCTTGCGATGGTGGATGGTGGGCAGCTCGGTCGGCGTGCCGTACTCCGCCCACGCGATGGCCACTTCGCCGTCCATCACCAGCGCCGCGTGGGCTGCGCCAGCCTCGACGTACCGCTTCTTCAGCTCCCGGTTGGCCTCGGCCCCCTGCCCGCGCTCGGGGCCGTCGGGATGGAACCAGATGCACCAGCAGCCGCCGAAGATCCCGTTGTGTCGCTGCACGAGGGCGTCGAACGCCGGCCAGGTCTCGGCAGTCAGAGGGCTGACCTCCAACGTCGCGTCGGTGAATCCGGAGATGGTGAGGCCTGACCATGCACTACGCGCTGGACCGGCTTGGCTCGGCTCAGTTCGAGCACCTAGTCCAGTCCCTTGCGCTCGCAACCCTCGGGCCCGGCGTACGAGTCTTCGGCGCCGGACCAGACGGGGGTAGGGAAGCGACCTTCGAGGGCGAGTTGTCGGTCGTCGATGGCGAGGGTCGATGGGTTGGATACGGGGTTCTGCAGGCAAAGTATAAGGAGCGCTGCGAATCACCTGACGTCGATGCTACGTGGTTGATAGCACGCATTCGAAAAGAACTGACACTTTGGGCCGACCCCGACTCGGAGCGAGTTCGTAGCGGTCGGCTTCCAGACTACTTTTTGGTTGCAACTAATGTACGGCTCTCTGCGACGCCTAAAACGGGAGGCGTGGATCGAGTCGAGGAGTTCATCTCGACCTTCTGCCGCGAGAAGAAGCTCCCTCTGAAGGGCTAGCACATCTGGCATGCCGAGCACATCCATAGACTTCTCGATAACGCGCGTGATATTCGAGCCGCGTACGCGGACTTCGTCTGCCCGGAGATGTGCTCACCCGGCTACACGAGAGATTAGTGGACCAGGAGTCTGTGATTGAGGCGTCAGTCGTTGGATACGTGGGGCGGCAACTTCTTGCTGATCTCTCGGTAGGACTCGGGGAGTCTGGCGACGTCGAGAATACTCCTCTCCCTCTTGCTGAGGTGGCGGTCGATCTTCCGGCGACCTTGGACCGTGAGGACGGCGTCGAGTTCGGAGGGATCCTAGAGCGCCTAATTGAGACTGGGAACTCTGTTCTTACCCCCTCGCTTCTGCCGTCCATCGACAACCGAACGGTAATAGTAGCCGGGCCGGGTCAAGGAAAGACGACAGTGGGCCGTCTGCTCTGCCAGCTCTACCGGGTCGCTCTGCTAAGCGATCGGTCGGCGCCTTCGTTGGGAACGGAGGTAAGAGAGCAGACAGAGAAGTTGTCGACCGATCTTAGTGCCGCCGGGCTACGGTTTCCACTGCTGCACCGTTGGCCAATTTGGATTCGACTCAGCGAGTATGGAGATCGGATCAGCGGAGGCGAGGATGTCAGCCTTCTTCGATTCTTGACGGAGAAGGTCAATGCTCGTGCAAGCGACCGCCTGGACGTCGCTCAGTTTAAGAGGTGGTTGAGTCGCTGGCCATCCTTAGTTGTACTCGACGGCTGGATGAGGTGGCTTCGGAGAGTGTTCGCACGGACGTGTTCGAGCGGCTCGTTGACTTCAACAGTGAGACTGCGTCGCTTGATGCGGACATACATCTGGTGTGCACAACACGACCACAAGGCTTCGATGACGTCCCGTCGCGGCGCCACTACCGGTACCTGTATCTGCGGTATTTGAATACTGCCGAAGCAGTGAGATACTCTACAAGGCTTGTATCTATTCGACATCCTCGGAACCTAGACGATCGGGAGAGAGTGCTTGGACGGATTGCTGCGGCAGCGTCCGCGGAAGCCACGGTGAAACTGATGCGTTCGCCTCTACAAGTCACGATCATGTCGCTCCTAGTGGAGCGACGACCGCGTGCGCCGCAGAGCAGACACGACCTCTTCGATGCGTACTACGAGGTGATCTATGCAAGAGAGGTCGGCAAGTCGGGCTGGCTAGCAGCCTTCTTGGATGAGCACAGGAAGGACGTCGACGCACTACACGAAAGAGTCGGACTCCTCCTGCATCGAAAGGCTGAGCCTGCGGCGATGCCGAATCGGTACTATCCCCCGAAGACTTCAGAAGCCTGGCCGTAACTCGACTGGCTGAGGAGGGCCAAATGTCGGAGCAGGCAGAGTCGTTGGCGGCATTGTGATGGCTGCCACGCATCGCCTCGTGCTGCTGGTCCCCCGGAGTAAGGGCGTCGGATTCGAGATCCGAAGCTTGCAGGAGTTTATGGCGCCCGTGCGCTAGTGGCTGGCTCTGACGAAGCGGTGCGTAGACGCCTGAGAGCATTGGCAACTTCAGCACACTGGCGTCATACCTGGCTACTCGCGGCGGGCCGAATCTTTGCTCGTCGCGAGCATATGCGTGACGCACTTCCGCTGATCTTGGAGGAGGTTGATGAGGACGACCTGACACATCTGCTCGTCTACCCTGGCGCGCGTCTCGCCATAGACGTTCTTGACGACGGCATGGCTAATGCATCCCCCATATACCAAGCTCGGTTCATCAGCAATGTGATACGGGTGCTGGAACAGACGCCAGATGGCGAGGTTGAAAGACTGGCGCGAGTGTTGTCGCCACTCCTCAGCGACAGCACTGCCCGCAAGGCGTCATTCAATCCAATTGACCGCCAAGTCGCCGACCCGGTCGCACCCTCGCTCTCCGCACTTCTTCTGCTGTCCGTCTGGACGGAGAGTGAAGGACCTCTGGCTACCGGCGCGGATGAGCGTCTTCGTCGCGTCGTCGGGTTGCTTCCTCCCGCGAGTCAGCTCGTCGTGGCAACCCTAGCCAACGAGCACTCTCGCGGCCTTCTTCCGAGGCTAGTCGGACATGCGCGACGTAAAGACATTGGACCGACGGGTAAGGCGGCAGCGCGCCAGGTCGTCGAGAGGCAAAGAGCCGAGGGCGTCGTAATAGGCGAGGTGGCCCGCCGCCCGTCCGACGTACTCTCAGAACTCTCTCGTCCGGTGGTCACCCGTGAGCGGATCGCCAACGAGATCCGAGCGGTAAACTCAGCCACCATCGAAGCCGGACGTCACGCGCGCGACGCGGCAGCAGCGGCAGCTCAGTCCTTGCCCTTTGATGCATGGCGAGTGTCCGCCCATATTAGAAGGCTGCTGAGCCGCTCGGTCGAACGAGACGAGGTAGGCCTACTGTTGGACTGAGTTGTGCTTGGAGGGCGAATCTGAAGAGGGGTCCCTGGCAAGTAACGAGAGTGGGTCCCAGAGTAATCGTGTATGGCTGGCATCGAGTTTGCCGCCGGCGACCCAGGCGAGGTCGGCAGTGGGGCTGCCGAGCATGTGTACGCGCTGGGCCTTGTCGGGCGAGCTGGCTACTGGACAGGCGGGAGAACCCGAGGACGGGTGTCAGAAGCTCCTGGCAGGCGGTCTCCAGCTGCGTTGCCGCATCCCCTTCCTCGCGCTCGCTCGCTGGCCATCGATACTCGATCTCGGAACAAGTCGGCTATGCCCGGCGGTTCTTGGTCGAGCTGGAGGTTCCGAGCCCACAGTCGAATCTCAAGCTGGACAGGCGATCGCCTACTTCGTCGAGGGCATAGTAGCCCGATCGCGACACCTCAAGGACCCGGCAGGCCACCAGCCGGCCAACCGCATGAGGTCGGTCTCTCCCCCGCCCTGGGCGAGCCAGGCATGGGCGAAGGTGTGGCGAAGCTGGTGGGCGTGCAGCCCCCGGGAGGCCCGCCTGCTCGCCGCGGCGGCTGCGGAGTACCTCGGCGCATCTGCGGGCGGCGATCAGCCGGCTGACCCAGCGGGCCGAGACCCTGCTCATGAGGGCGGGGCATGCGGCCGGTGACGCCACCCTGGTTCGCCTGGCGGCCACCTTGCAGGCGGCCGCCACCGCCGACGAAGCCACCCGCAACGCCTTGGCCGAGGGACGACTGGCTGGAGACCTGGACCTGGCTGGGTTCGGCTTCCCCTTGGAGGACGCCGTCCCTGCCGAGGCCGCCGCCGTCCAACCGGCGGCCGCGCCGCCACCAGCGGCGCCGCCGGTGACCGGTTCCCCTTGGCCAGGGAGTCGGCCAGGTGCTCGGCCTGCCTACGCCGCCCGCGGCGGCAATCAGACGCCGACCGCATCGCTACTGAGCGTGTTGATCGGTAGCAGGAGGAGTCGGAGCCAGCGGGAGGTCCGGTGGCCGACGGGGGGCGGCGGCGGTGACTACCGGGTCGGCGTCGGCTGGCTTGGCGCACTCCCGCGACTCGACCGAGCCAGCAGTCATGAGCGCCAGCCAGGCACGAGATCACCCGCGGCGGATGAGGAGGCTCGCCTGGCTTGAGACCACAGTGGCATCCACGTGCACCCCGAGTGCGGGAAGCACAGGTCGTGGCTGCTGCGGGGGAAGGTTAAGCTTGCTGCCGAGGGCGGATGAGGACGGAATGCCGCTTCGGAACGCGGGTCTGGTCCATGGGAGGAAGGAATGGCAACCACTGCAACCGGAGCGGCCCGGCCGGGCGTCAGCGTCGGCTCGACGAGCGAGTTCAGCCTGTTCTTCCGTGTCAGGCCGGGCCACGGGGATGCCTTGCGGGAAGCGCTCGAGACGCTGCAGAACCATCCGGGGTACCGGCCCGGCGACTACCACATGGCGATCACGACCATCCATGAAGCCAGGTTCGTGGTGTTCGACGACGACACACGCCTGCTGTTCGCGACCAGCTTCGACGGCCCGTGGGACGCCTACATGGACGACTTCACCACGTCAGGGCCGACGCTGCAGCTGTTCGACACCATCTTCCAGCACGTCGAAGGCTACGAAGGCCTGCCAGACGTCGCAGCGGTGAAGGCGTTCGTCTTGGGCGCGCAGGTGAGCGCGGCCGCTTACGCGCGGAACTACCCCGGCACGGTCAAAGAGATCCGCAAGGCCGTGCGGGTGAACAAGGCGTTCCAGCAGGTGCTCGACGACCCGGAGGCGGCCACGGCGCTGCAACACCCGGCCCTGAAGCCGCTGTTGGACGAGGCCGCCGACTCCACCTAGCCCTCGGGAGCCAACCAGCAGGAGCCATGGAGGAGCGGCGGTGTCGGACCACATCTCAGGGCC
>JBKOXW010000076.1:0-6584 GCA_046744115.1 Actinomycetota bacterium
CGCCCGGTGAATGCGCTCCGTCCCCCCGGTCGCCGTCCCCGCCGGCGGGGCGCAACCGCTGCCGGCGCTCCGCGTCGCGCACCACGGGCGCGTCGGCGGGCGCTGCTCCTCCGGTTGCCCGGAACAGCTCCGCGGCGCCGGGCAGACTCGGTCGCCGGCTCATCGGGCGAGCACCTCCTTGGCCAGGGAACGGTACTGGACGGCGCCGCTCGAGCTCGGAGCCCACGTGGTGATGGGTTCGCCGGCCACCGTCGTCTCGGGGAAGCGAACGGTGCGCGTGATCACCGTATCGAAGACCGTCTCTCCGAACGCCTCCACCACGCGGGCGAACACCTCGCGGCCGTGCACGGTGCGCGCGTCGTACATCGTCGCGAGAATCCCCTCAATGTGAAGTCGAGGGTTCAACCTTTCGCGGATCTTCTCGATCGTGTCGATCAGCAGCGCCACGCCGCGGAGGCTGAAGAACTCGCACTCCAGCGGGATGACCACGCCGTCCGCGGCGGTGAGCGCGTTCACCGTCAGCAGGCCGAGCGACGGCTGGCAGTCGATGAGCACGAAGTCGTAGTCCTCGAGCGCCGGCACGACCGCCCTCGCCAGGGTCTGCTCCCGCGCCACCTCGGTGACCAGCTGCACCTCGGCCGCGGAGAGGTCGATGTTGCTCGGCACCAGGTCCATGCCCGGCACGTTCGTCTTGAGCAGGACGTCGTCGATCGTGACCGACCGCTCCATCAGGACGTCGTAGATGGTCCGGTCCAGCTGGTGCGGCTGGACGCCGAGACCGACCGACAGCGCGCCCTGCGGGTCGAAGTCGACGAGCAGCACCTTCCGGCCGAACTCGGTGAGCGCGGCCCCGAGGTTGATCGTCGACGTCGTCTTCCCGACGCCGCCCTTCTGGTTGCACAGGGCGATCACCCGCGCCGGCCCGTGTGTCTCGATCGGGACCGGCTCCGGGATGTGCCGCCGTGGGCGGGTCAGGGCCGGGTCGGTCACTCTCGCCGGCGCCGCCGCGGACCTCCCGCCGTCGATGATCCCGTCCGCGATCGCGTCCCCGGTTCCGTCCATGTCGCCGTCCCCGTCATCGGCTGGACGCCGGACCGTGGAGCGGAGGTCGTCGACGCCGAGCAACGTGCCGTCCTGGTGCGGGCTGTTTGTCGACATGCCCATCAGGCGGTAAACCCTTCTGTCGGTGAGGCGGGGAAGCGCTATCGCGTTGTGCCTGCAGACCGACGGCGCGCCGACTGTAGGGCGGCGCTGAGCGGCGAATCAAGGCGACCTGCCGGGCGCGCAAACAGGTGCTTCGACGGATTGCTCGACCTGTCGGTGAGGTTCAGCCGCGGCGCCGATCGAGCGGTCGGATGGGTGCCGGATCGGGCGAGCTAGCCTCGCGCCCGCGGATGCGCGGTCGCGTACACCTCGCGCAGCCGGTCCACCGTGATCAGCGTGTACACCTGGGTCGTCGTCACCGACGCGTGGCCGAGCAGCTCCTGCACGACGCGAACGTCGGCGCCGCCGTCAAGCAGGTGGGTGGCGAAGGAATGGCGCAGCGTGTGCGGCGACACCGCGGCGGCCAGGCCGGCCCGGTCCGCGGCCACCCGGAGGATCGCCCACGCGCTCTGCCGAGAAAGCGGACCGCCGCGGGCGTTGAGGAACAGCCGCGGCGTGCCGCGGCCGCCGGATGCCAGCGCCGGCCGGGCCCGGACGAGGTAGGCCTCGACCGCGCGGAGGGCGTACGAGCCGACCGGCACCACCCGCTGCTTGCCGCCCTTGCCATGAAGCACCACCGCGGACGCCGACCGGTCCAGGTCGTCGATGTCGAGCCCGACCGCCTCGGAGATCCGCGCGCCCGTGCCGTACAGCACCTCCAGCAGGGCGCGGTCGCGTAGCGCCAGCGGGGTCTGGTCGAACCCGGCCGCCTCGAGCAGCCGCTCCACGTCGTCGACCGAGATCGCCTTCGGCAGCCGGCGGGGCAGCGTGGGTGGCCGGACCGCGCGGGCGACGTCCTCGGCGACCAGTCCCTCGCGCACCGCGAACCGGTGCAGCCCGCGGACGGCGACGACGGCCCGCGCGGCCGAGGACGCCGACAGCGGCGGATGCTCGGCATCGCCCTCGCGGAGCCGGCCGAGGAAGTCGGACACGACCGCCTCGGACACCTCGCCCAGCCCGCCGACGCCGGCGGCACCGAGGTGGTCGGCGTAGCGGCGGAGGTCCCGGCGGTAGGCGGCGAGCGTGTTATCCGCCGCGCCGCGCTCCACCGCTAGGTGGTCGAGGTATGTCACGACGGCGCGATCGACCGCGCTGTGCGGCCGCTCGGCGACCGGCGCCGGCTCAATGCCCATTGCTCGGTTCCGCGCTCGCTCCGCTCCTCGCGGCCTATCGGCCGCCGCGATGCTCACTCGCTGTCACCTCGCAGCGCCATTGCTCGGTTCCGCGCTCGCTCCGCTCCTCGCGGCCTATCGGCCGCTGCGATGCTCACTCGCTGTCACCTCGCAGCGCCATTGCTCGGTTCCGCGCTCGCTCCGCTCCTCGGGGCCTATCGGCCGCTGCGATGCTCACTCGCTGTCACCTCGCAGCGCGGACGTCGGTCTGGCTCAGCGCGGACCCCCCGCCGACCCGATCGGCGCCGCGCCGTCCAGGCCCAGCGCCTCGGCGACCGAGACCGCCGCCATGCCGTGCGCATCGGCGACCGGCGCGCTGGTCACCCGCCCGCCGGCCACGTTCACGCCGAGCGCCAGCGCGGGGTCACGGGCGACCGCGCCGCGCAGCCCCCGGTTGGCGAGCTCGAGGATGTACGGCAGCGTGACGTTGGTCAGCGCGTACGTCGACGTGTGCGGCACCGCGCCGGGCATGTTCGCCACGCAGTAGAAGACCGAGCGGCTGACCGTGAACGTGGGGTCGGAGTGCGTCGTCGGCCGGGTTGACTCGAAGCAGCCGCCCTGGTCGACCGAGATGTCCACCAGCACCGAGCCGGGCAGCATGCGGGCGACCAGGTCGTCGGTGACGAGCGTGGGCGCCTTCGCCCCCGGCACCAGCACCGCGCCGATCACCATGTCGGCGTCCAGGCAGGCACGCTCGATCTCGTACGCGTTCGAGGCCACCGTCTGCAGATGGCCCTGGTAGATCCGGTCCGCGGCGCGCAGCTTGTCGATGTTGTTGTCCAGCAGCAGCACCTCGGCCTGCATGCCAAGGGCGATCGCGGCGGCGTTCATGCCCGAGACGCCCGCGCCGAGCACGACGACCTTCGCCGCGTAGACGCCGGAGACGCCGCCCATCAGCACGCCGCGGCCACCCTGGGCGCGCTCCAGGCAGTGCGCGCCGACCTGCGGCGCCATCCGACCGGCCACCTCGGACATCGGTGCGAGCAGCGGCAGCGAGCCGTCGGTCAGCTGCACGGTCTCGTACGCGACCGCGTCGATGCCCGCGCGCAGCAGCGCGTCGGTGCACTCCCGGGACGCGGCAAGGTGCAGGTAGGTGAACAGGGTCTGCCCGGAGCGCATCCGCGGGTACTCCTCGGCAACCGGCTCCTTCACCTTCAGCACCAGATCGGCCTCGGCCCAGACGTCGTCGGCGTTGCCGAGGATCTGCGCGCCGGCGTGCACGAAGTCCTCGTCGACGATGGCCGAGCCGGCGCCCGCCTCCTTCTCGACGAGGACCTGGTGGCCGGCGCGGGCGAGTTCGTTGACGCCCGCCGGCGTGATCGCGACGCGGTACTCGTGGTCCTTGACCTCGCGAGGGACTCCGACCTTCACGGTGGACACCTTCCCGTATGTGGGCCGCCCCGGCGCCCTTGCCGGTGCGGTCCCGCGGTGCGGCGCCGAGTGTATGCCTGACATAAGTTACCTGGTGCAACCCCACGGTTGCGCGTGTCGGCCCCTATGTGCAACGCTGAGGTTGCAGTTCGCTGATGGACAGGAGGTTCGACGATGCAGGACAGCGTGGAGCGGCAGCTGACGATCAAGGCGCCGATCGAGGTCGTGTGGGACGCGCTCACCAACCCGGCGATAGTGAGCCGGTGGTTCGGCGACGAGGCCGAGATCGACCTGCGCCCGGGCGGCGCGATCGTCTTCGGGTGGACCAAGGAGGGGTACGGGCGGTTCCACGCCCGGATCGAGCGGGTCGAGCCTCCGCACCTGCTCGCCTACCGGTGGGCGAGCGCGGCGGGCACGCCGGTCGACGACGGACCGTCCACAGTGGTCGAGTTCCGGCTCCGAGCCGAGGACGACACGACGGAGCTGCACCTGGTCGAGTCCGGGTTCGCCGCCATGCCGGACGGCGACGCGCACGCCGCCGAGAACGCGCAGGGTTGGCGGTCCGAGCTGGACGAGCTCGTCGCGCTGGTCGAGGCGCGGGTGGGATGACCGGGCGGGCCGACGCCGTCTTCGCGGCGCTGGCCGACCCGACCCGGCGGTCGCTGCTCGAGCTACTCGTCCGCGACGGTGCGGCCACGGCGACGGCACTCGCCCGGCGGCTGCCGATCACCCGCCAGGCGATCGGCAAGCACCTGTCCACTCTGGAGGACGCCGGGCTGGTGCGGTGGCGGCGGGTCGGCCGCGAGGTACGGTTCGAGGCGGCGCCGCAGGCGATGGACGCGGCGGCGGAGTGGATGAACCAGCTCGCCCGCGAGTGGGACGACCGGCTCGCCCGCCTGGCAGCCATCGCCGAGGCCACCGCGGCGCGGCCCACCCGGGACCCGTGATCGTGCTCAGCGTCCGTGGCGTGCCGGCCACGGGGCGTCGGCGGGCCGCAGCCCCGCCCAGCCGGCGTCCCGGGCCCGGACCGCGGCGAGCAGCCCGGCGACCGCGAGCGCGTTCTCGACCTCGCCGGCGAGCACCGAGGTCACGGCCCGGTCCAGGTCGACCCGGTGCACCCCGAGGTCGGTCTCCTCCTCGACGCCGACGTGCCGCTCGGCGTCGGGGACGTCGGACAGGTCACGGGCCAGGAACACGCGTGCCGCCTCGTCGGTCATTCCCGGCGAGGTGCGCACGTCGACCAGCGTGTGCCAGCGGTCCGCGCGCAGCCCGGTCTCCTCGAACAGCTCCCGCCGCGCCGTGGCGACCGCCGCCTCGCCGGCCACGTCCAGCAGGCCGGCCGGAAGCTCGACCAGGTACCCGCCGGCAGGATGCCGGTACTGCCGGATCAGCACGACCCGGCCCGCCTCGTCGAGCGCGACGACCGCGACCGCGCCGGGGTGCTCGACGACCTCGCGGATCGCGACCGACCCGTCCGGCATCCGCACCTCGTCCACGCGCAGGCCGATGACCTTGCCCCGGTACGCGTGCCGGGACCCGACGACGTCGAAGCCCCTCGGCGTGGCGGCAACGGCGGGGTCGGGAGTGGACGGTCCGTCGGCTCCCCCGGTCACCGGATGCTCACCAGGCGCTCACCGCGGCCGGCCGGGGCCGGCCGATGGCCGCGGCGGCTGCCTCGTCCCGGCCGGGGAGCTCGACCGGCAGCCGCTCGGCCGCGGCGTAGTCCAGCGCGGCGCGGACGAACCCGCGGAACAGCGGCTGCGGCCGGGTCGGCCGCGACGTGAACTCCGGGTGCGCCTGGGTGCCGACGAAGTACGGGTGCTCGTCCGCGGGCAGCTCGACGTACTCCACCAGCCGCCCGTCCGGCGACGTGCCGGAGAAGACCAGGCCGGCCTCCTCCAGCCGGGCGCGGTAGGCGTTGTTCACCTCGTACCGGTGCCGGTGCCGCTCGGAGACCTCGGTCGCGCCGTATGTCCGCGCCACGACGGAGCCGGGCTTGAGCGTGGCCGGGTACGCACCGAGCCGCATCGTGCCGCCCATGTCCCGGGCCCCCGCGACGACATCGAGCTGGTCGGCCATCGTGTCGATGACCGGGTGCGGGGTGTCCGGGTCGAACTCGGTCGAGTTCGCGCCCTCCAACCCGGCCAGCGACCGGGCCGCCTCGACGACCATGCACTGCAGGCCGAGGCACAGGCCGAGCGCCGGGATGCCGCGCTCCCGGGCGTAGCGCACCGCGCCGATCTTGCCCTCGATGCCGCGCACCCCGAAGCCGCCGGGGATCAGCACGCCGTGCACGCCGGCCAGCGCGGCCGCGGCGCCGGCGGGCGTCTGGCAGTCGTCCGAGGTGACCCAGCGGATCGCCACCCGGGCGTGGTGGGCGAAGCCGCCGGCGCGCAGCGCCTCGGTCACCGACAGGTACGCGTCCGGCAGGTCGACGTACTTGCCGACGAGCGCGATCTCGACCGTCTGCTGTGGCCGGTGCACCCGGTCCAGCAGGTCGCCCCACACGGTCCAGTCCACGTCGCGGAACGGCAGTCCCAGTCGGCGGACGACGTACGCATCCAAGCCCTCGCTGTGCAGCACCTTCGGAATGTCGTAGATGGACGGCGCGTCCACAGCGGACACAACACCGTCCTCCTCGACGTCGCACATCAGCGAGATCTTGCGCTTCAGCGACGGGGAGATCTCCCGGTCCGACCGGCAGACGATCGCGTCCGGCTGGATGCCGATGCTGCGCAGCGCGGCGACCGAGTGCTGCGTCGGCTTCGTCTTCAGCTCGCCGGACGGCGCCAGGTACGGCACGAGCGAGACGTGCAGGAAGAAGCAGTTGCCGCGGCC
>JBKOXW010000293.1:0-9324 GCA_046744115.1 Actinomycetota bacterium
GGCCCGCGCGGCGGCCGCCGCATCGCCACCGCGCCAGCCGCCGCTCCGGGTGAGGCCGTTGCCGGCGCGCGTCCGGCTGGACCAGCTTCACCCGCCGGCCCGGGATGGGCCACTGTGGACACTTGTCGGGGCGGGAAGCGACGATGCCGGCGCGGTTGACGTCGACCTCGCCGCGGACGGCCCCGGCTTCCTCGTGGCCGGCCCGCGGCGGAGCGGCCGGTCGAGCTGCCTGGTCACGCTCGCGTGCGGGTTGCTCGCCCGCGGCACGCCGGTTGCTCTGGTGGCACCGCGACGCTCGCCGCTGCACGGGTTGGCCGACCGGCCCGGCGTGGTCGGCCTGCTCGGTCGAGACGACGCGGACGCGGCGGCGCGAGCAGTCGCGGCGGGCCCGGTCGCCGTCCTCGTCGACGATGCCGAGCGGCTGACCGACACCCCGGTGGGCGACGTGCTCTGCGCGCTGCTGCGGGCCGACGACGGCGCGCGCGCGGTGGTCGCCGTGGGGTGCACGGACGAGCTGGCCAGCCAGTTCCGCGGTGTGACCGTGGAGGTGCGGCGCTCCCGCGCCGGCATCCTGCTCTGTCCCGCACCGGTGGACGGCGACCTCCTCGGCGTCCGCCTTCCTCGCCGCGCCGCCGACCGGATCCCGGGCCGCGGCGTGCTGGTCAGCAGTGGCCGGCTCACGCCGGTGCAGGTGGCGCTCGCCGACGAGCTGGCTGCGACCGTCAGCCCATGTGCGGGTACCGATGGTCGGTCGGCGGGACGAAGGTCTCCTTGATGGTTCGCGGCGAGACCCAGCGGAGCAGGTTCAGCGGGCTGCCCGCCTTGTCGTTCGTCCCGCTCGCCCGCGACCCGCCGAACGGCTGCTGCCCTACGACCGCGCCGGTCGGCTTGTCGTTGACGTAGAAGTTGCCCGCCGAGTAGCGCAGCACGTGGCTGGCCTCCTCGATCACGGCACGCTCGGTCGCAAAGACCGCCCCGGTCAGCGCGTACGGGGCG
Source organism: Actinomycetota bacterium (assembly GCA_046744115.1). GTDB lineage: Bacteria > Actinomycetota > Actinomycetes > Mycobacteriales > CADCTP01 > JBKOXW01. The sequence goes on from JBKOXW010000293.1 coordinate 997, forward strand.
ACGTCGGCGGCCTGCGCGACGGTCGCCGCCCAGTCGGCGTCGTCGTAGACCAGCACGCTCAGGATCGGGCCGAAGTGCTCGCGGGTGAAGACCTCATGCGTGGGGTCGGTGCAGACGACCACCGTGGGTCGGACGAAGTAACCCTCGCTGTCGTCCGCCGTTCCGCCGGCCAGCACCGACGTCGCCGGGTCGGAGCGCATCATGTCGAGCACTCCGGACAGCCGGGAGAACGCCCGACGGTCGATGACGGCGCCGCCGAACTTGGCGAAATCGGTGATGTCGCCGTAGGTCAGGCTCTCGGTGGTGTCCGCGAGCGCGTCGCGCACCCCGCCGTCCCACAGCGAGCGAGGGATGTACGCGCGGGACGCGGCCGAGCACTTCTGCCCCTGGAACTCGAAGGCGCCGCGGACGAGCGCGGTGACCAGCGCGCCCGGTTCCGCGCTCGGATGCGCGATGACGAAGTCCTTGCCCCCGGTCTCGCCGACCAGCCGGGGATAGTTGCGGTAGCCGGCCAGGTTGCCGCCTACGGTCGTCCACAGGTGCCGGAACGTGGCGGTCGAGCCGGTGAAGTGGATGCCGGCCAGCGCGGGGTGCGGCAGGGCGACCTCGGACACCGCGCGGCCGTCGCCGGTGACCATGTTGACGACGCCGGGCGGCAATCCGGCCGCTTCGAGCAGGCGCATCGTGTGATGGGCGGCGAGCTGCTGGGTCGGTGACGGCTTCCAGACAACCGTGTTGCCCATCAGAGCGGGCGCGAGCGGCAGGTTGCCGGCGATGGAGGTGAAGTTGAACGGGGTGATCGCGAGGACGAACCCCTCCAGCGGCCGGTAGTCCATTCGGTTCCACATGCCGGCGGCCGACGACGGCTGGTCGTCCAGGATCGACCGTGCGAAGTGGACGTTGTAGCGGTAGAAGTCGATCAGCTCGCAAGCCGAGTCGATCTCGGCCTGGAAGCTGGACTTGGACTGGCCGAGCATCGTGGCGGCGTTCAGGGTGTCGCGCCACGGCCCGGCGAGCAGGTCGGCGGCCCGGAGCAGGACCGCGGCGCGCTGGTCGAACGGCAGGTCCCGCCACGCCGGTGCGGCGGCGAGCGCGGCGTCGACCGCGGCCTGCACATCGCCGTCCGAGGCCTGCGCCGTCGTGCCGAGGACGGCGGCGTGCCGGTGCGGCTGGACGACGTCGATCCGCTCGCCGCCGGCCATGCGATGCTCGCCGGCGATCGTCATGGTCAGCTCGACCTGCTCGGCGGCCATCTCCTTCAGCCGCGCCTCCAGGCTTGCTCGCTCGGGTGTGCCGGGTGCGTAGCTGCGGACCGGCTCGTTCATTGGCATCGGCGGCGTGGTGATGGCATCCATGGCACAACTCCCGGGTACGACGGCGGACCGCGGCATCGGGGGCCATTCTCCCACCTCCGCGGCCGGCCGCCGAGGGTCGCTGCCTCAGCCGAGCTCGACGAGCGCGGGGATCTCCTGCGGCGCGTACCAGAGCAGCTCGTGACCCTCGGCCTCGTCGACCAGGAACTGGGCGTCCTCGCCGCCGAGGTCCGCCTCCAGCACGGCCGCGGCCGCGGCCAGCACCGTGGGCTCCGCGTCGGCCGCGTCCACGTGCACGGATGCGACGAGGCGCAGCGGCACCGGGCTCCGCACCTGGACGACCGCCCGGTCCAGGTCGGGCCTCGCCACGATGTCGGGGTCCGGCACGTCGGCGGCCACCACCACCCGACGTCGAGGCGCCAGCGCGTCCTCGTCCAGCAACCGGAGGGACCCTCGCGCGGCCTCGAGCAGCGCGGCGTACTCCAGCTCCTCGATGTCGCCGTCGACGTACCACTCGCGCAGGCTGGGCGTGACCGCGAACGCGGTGAACGGCAGAGGTCCGCTCAGCTCCCCGCTGTCGGCGAGCGCGCGCAGGGTCGAGTACGTGCCGGGCAGGTAGACCCTCACCGCACCAGCCGCGCCGCGGTCCCGGCGCCCCGTCCGACACCGCGTAGCGCCGCGGCGCTCGTCAGTAGGGAGGTCTCGAGCACCCGCGTGCGGTGGTGCGGGTTCATCAGGTTGGCGCCCATCGCCTGCAGATCCTCCGGGCCCGGCCCGAGCACGGTCACGACCGTCCCGGACTCGCGCAGCTTCGTCGCCTCGGCGAGCACCCGCCGCGTCACCGCTCGCCGGAACCGCCGCTCCAGCCTGGCCACCGGCGACCGCGGCCGGTCATAGGCGAACGACGCCATCGGCGCCAGCACCCACACCTCGTCGAGGCCCGCGCCGACCAGCAGGTCGAGCGAGGTGGGCGAGCAGGTCCCGCCGTCGACGTAGCGCCGGTCCCCGATCTGGATCGGCGCGTACCAGCCCGGAATCGCGCACGACGCGGTCACCGCCTCCGCCAGCCTGGCGGCCGGTGCGCCCGGCCGGCCGAAGGCGATCCGCCGACCACCGTCGTAGTCCATCGCCACCAGCCACACCAGGGGTCGCGCCGGCCACCCATCGGCGGAGCGGGCGAGCTGGGTGGCGGCCAGGTTGTCGATCATGCGGTGGACCGGGCCGAGCGTGCCGCGGCCGAGCGGAAGCACCGCGCTGACCTTGGCCAGCGGTGGCACCGCCCGGGGACGGCGGGCCGCCTGCAGGAGCAGGTCCGGCGAGCCGAACCCGAACCCGGGGCGCGGCGGCAGCCCACCGCCCGAGTCCCTGTCGTACTGCCAGTCGATGCGCGGGTCGCCGGGAAGCGGGATGCCCTGCTGATGCCGCAAGATCGCGTCTGCGCCGATGCCCATGCCGATCAGCGCGGCCAGGATCGAACCGGCGGACGTGCCGACGCAGATCTCCGCGTCCCGGGCGTCGAAGCCCTCCTCGTCCTGCAGCGCCTGCAGCGCCCCGACCATCCAGGCGAATCCGAGCACACCGCCGGCGCCGAACACCATGCCACGCCGGACCTCGCGAGCCTGGCCCGACCCATGCGGTTGCGGCCCGTCTCCGCCCTCCGCGCGGGTCCGGCCGGCGCCGTCCGCCTCGCTCACTTGACCGTGTCCACGAGCTCGGCCAGCGACTCCTCGATGAGCGATCCGATCACCTCGACGTCGGGCAGCGCATCACGGTCGGCGTTGAGGCCGTAGTACACCCGGCCGTTGTACGAGGTCAGCCCGACGGAGAGTGCCTGCCCCTTGGCCAGCGGGACGACCGGGAACATCTCCACCATCTGCGCGCCCGCCGCGTACAGCGGAAACTGCGGCCCGGGGACGTTCGTCACCACGACGTTGAACAGCCGGCGCGTCACGCCGTTGGCGACCCGGGCCCCCAGCGAGTGCAGGGTGGGCGGGGCGAACCCGGACAGCGCCACGAGCGCATCGGCGGCCACCGACTGCCCGGACTCCTTGTGCGCCTTCATCGCGTAGCTGACCTGGGAGAGGCGGACGATCGGGTTCGGCTCCCCGACCGGCAGGTCCACCAGGTACGACGACACGCGGTTGCCCAGCGCGCCCTGCTGGTGCTCGGCGCGCACCGAGACCGGGACCATCGCGCGGATCGTGCTCTTACCCGTGACCGACTCGCCGCGGGACAGCAGCCAGCTCCGCAGTGCGCCGGCGACGGCGGTGAGCACGACGTCGTTGACCGTCCCGCCGTGTGCCTTGCGCACGCGCTTGTAGTCGTCCAGGTCGGTGCGCGCGATGCCGAAGCGGCGCTGCTCCCCGATCGAGACGTTCAGCGGGCTGTCCGGCGCGGGCCGGACGGCGACGCGCGCGGCCGCGGCCAGGCCTCCCAGCGCCCCGACCACCCTGCTCGCCGTGGCGCGGACATCGAGAATGCCCATCCGTACCGTGTCGACAACAGCCGTCGGCCGGCGGACGAGCTCGGTCACGGCGTCGACCACCATGCCAGGCCCGCTCGGCGATGGCGCCGGCATCCACAGGTCCTCCGGCACCTCGCGGGGCGTCGGGGTGACGTCGAGGATCACCTGCCCGATGTCGACGGCGCTGACGCCGTCGACCAACGCGTGATGCGTCTTGGTGATGACGCCGATGCGGCCGCCCTGCAGGCCCTCCACCAGGTAGATCTCCCACAGCGGGCGGTGCCGGTCGAGCCGGCGTGACATCAGCCGGCCGACCAGCTCGCGAAGCTGCGCCTCGGAGCCCGGCCTGGGCAGCGCCGAGCGGCGGACGTGGAAGGCGATGTCGAACGTGGCGTCGTCGACCCATACCGGGTTGGCCAGGTGGCCCGGCACCCACTTGATCTTCTGCCGATATCGCGGGACGAGGCTGATCCGCTGCTCGATCAGCGCGACCAGACGGTCGTAGTCGAAGCCCTCGTCCGGCGGCTCGAACACGGCGAGGCCGCCGACGTGCATCGGGGTGGTCGGCTCCTCCAGGTAGAGGAACGACACGTCGAGCGCGGTCAGCCGCTCCGTCATGGTGACGCACCTCCTCGGTCCTGGCCGGCTCCGTCCTGGTCCGGTGACCGGTGTTTCGCGCTGGTCTCGCCCGCCGGAGCGCGGAGGTGCGCGGATGAGCCCATGGTGTCATGCCGAACTGCGCCAGTTGGTGATGTCAGCGGCCCAGCGCCCTGGCCCGGCGGCGCCGGCCGGCGTCCGGCGCCCGGGCGCCGGACAGCCGCTGGGCGAGGTCGGCCAGGGTCCGGCGCAGCGGGCTGGCCGGCGCCACCTCGGCCAGCGTCTTGCCGAGTCCGAGCGCGAGGTCTGCCGCCGCGCTGTCGTACGGCAGGTACACCGCGTCCGTCACCCCGGCGAACCGGGCCAGCGCCGCCGCGATCGCCTGTTGCGGGTCGCCTGGCACGACGACCTTGCGGAGCCGGTTGACGACGACCTCCGGCGCCACCCCGGGCACGGCATCGCGCAGCTCGCCGATCGCGCGCACCAGTCGCTGCAGGGACACCGGGTCCGCGCCGCCGACGCAGAGCACGATGTCCGCGGCGGCAAGCACGGCGAGGGTGGCACCGTTGCGTCGGGGTGCCATCGTGTCGTAGGTGATCTCCTCGTCCTGCTCCACGCTGAACCCGCAGTCGACCACGGTGAACGGGGCGAGATGCCGCGCCTGGTCCAGCACGACCTCCAGGGCCGACGGGCGCAGCTCCGGCCACCTGTCGGGCCGCACGTTGCCGGTCAGCACGCGCAGCGTCGGCTGCACCGCCCAGGCAAGCCGGGCGAGCGCACGGACGTCGAGCTGACCGTTGGCGGCCAGCCGGCAGGCAGCGGCCAGTCCGGGGGACTCGTCCAGCATGCCGAGCACCTGCGCAACGACACCGCCGTACACGTCCGCGTCGACGAGCAGCGTCGGCACGCCGAGCCGGGCGGCCTCGTCGGCAAGGCCGACCGCCACGGTCGTCCTGCCCGGAGCGCCGGCCGGTCCCCAGACCGCCACGATCCGGCCGCGACCCACCGGTGCCGGCGCCGGCGGTGCCGGGGCGCCGAGGTCGGGCAGCGCCGAGCGCGGGTCGCCGATCAGCCGGCCCATCTCGGCCGTCCCCACGCCCGCCACGGCGGCCATCACCGCGGCCGAGATCGCGGCCGCACCCGCGTCGGCCGGCAGCACGTGGGTCAGCCCGATCTGGCGCAGCCGCCGATCCCCCTCGTCGTCGCCCGGATCGAACAGGCCGACGACCGCGACCCTGGCGGCGACCAGCCGGGTCACCGCGTCGCGATCCAGGCGGCGCAGGTCGGCGGAGAGCAGCGCCGCCCGGGCGGTGCCGGCCGCGGCCGCGGACAGTAGCTCGGCAAGGTCGACGCACCGCCGCACCACCGTGACGCCATGGTCGGATCGGTCGAGCTCGGAGACGAGCTCGGCCTCCCAAACCGCTCCCGTCACCGCGGTCAGCACCGGGACGGCCATCAGCTGCCTCCCGGCGCAGGATCGGGTCGTGCGCCACCGGCCTCGGCCGGCCGCACGCTCTCCCGTCGTTGGCTCTCGGCCGGTCGCAGGCCGTCCCGCTGCCGGCTCTCGTCGGACCTGGTGCAGTCCTCGACCGGCGATGTCGAGGCCGCGCCCGCGCCGGTGCCGTCGGGATCGTCGAGCACGACGATCCGGATCGTGCTGTCCGCGCTCAGCGCTGCGACGACCCGCGCCGCGTCGACCGGCGCGATCCGCACGATCACCTGGGTGATGCCGCTGGCCGCGGACAGCGCGCCGGCGCCGGACCGCACATCGTGGACTGGCACCGCCGCCAGTACCCGGACCGGCGGGCACTCCTTGGTGCTCGCCCACACGTCCACCGCCTGCCCGCGGACGAGCCCGGGCGCGTTCTCCGGCCGCAGCGGGATGCTGATGACGGCGCCGGGCGACCCGGACTCGAGCGCGGACAGCGGGAGCAGCTCGCCGGCCGACAACGACCGGCGCACCGTTCGCCCGGCCGGGGACTCGGCCACCCGCAGGTACTCCCGCGCCGTCCCGAACAGGCGCACCCGCGCCGGGCGCAGGTCTGTCGACCGAAGCGTCGTGCCGGCCGCGACGTCCCGATCCAGCGCCCACACGTGCACCGACTGGTCGGAGCTCGACACCACTTTGGCACCGAGCACGACCGAGGTAAGCACGAGCAGCACCCCGCTGACGAGACGCAGGTCCAGCCACGACGGGTGGCGTAGGCGTCGCGGCGCCGGCGACGGCGTCTGGGCTGGAGGCGCTGGAGGCGAGGGCCGAGAGGGCTGAGGTGCCGGTGGAGCAACCAAGGCTGCCTCCTGGATCGTCGTTCCCGATGCCACGACATCCTGTCGCATGCGTGGGACAGGATGCGAACGGCCCGTCCACAGGTAGTCCGGTCGAGTGACCCGAGAGCGCCATTGCCTGTGGACAACGCCGCTGGCTCCGTACCCGTGGGTGCGACACTGTTTGTCGTGACTGGGCCCCGAGAGGACGCGATGGCTGCTGACCGGTTCCTCACGCTGAGCGATGTCGCCGACATCCTCAACATCTCGGCCGCGCAGACGTACGCGCTGGTCCGCAGCGGCGCCCTGCCGGCGATCAAGATCGGCGGCCGGGGCCAGTGGCGGGTCGAGCGGGCCCAGCTCGAGGCGTACATCGAGCGGGCGTACGACGACACCCGCCGCTTTGTCGAGGCCCACCCGCTGGGCCGGGAGGAATCCGTCCCGCCCGACTGACCGTCGCGCCCTGCCCCGGCCCGCCCGGTCTCACCAGCTGCGTACCAGCGCCAGCGCGGCGGTCGGAACCGTACGAACCTGCCGCACGGACCCGGCGCGGCGCGGCTCGCACTGATCATGCTCGGCGATCTCGACAAAGTCGTCACCCACGCGATCGATCGTGCCGGCCACGATGGACCCCTCGACGAGGGCGGCCTGCACCGCGCATCGATCCCGGGCCAGGCCACGCATCGCGTGCCGGAGGCCGAGTCGCGCGCCGACCCGTCCCTCGCTGCCGCGCACGGTCGACAGCGCCCCGAGGCCGCCGATCGACAGGATCGCGGCCAACGGTATGAGCGTCTCGCTCGCCGGCGTCTCGGCGATCAGGAGCCAGTCGGCGCCGACCCGGACGAGTCGGCCGCGCAGGGGATCCACGCCCAGGCAGGCGACGCGCACCGGATGCCCGACCGCGGGCCGAAGGCGGTCCACCAGGCGCAGCCGCCCCACCTCGACCCGCGTCCGCTCGCTGACCTCCTCCTCGAACTCCGCCGCGGCCAGCGACTCGGCCTGCGCCTCCAGGTCGGCGAACAGCCGCTCCCATCGCATTCACTCCCCCTCCCGCCGAGCCGAACCCTTCCTGATCACAAAACAAACGTCAAGATTCGCGCTTGACTTCATGTGGAACGAGTCTTACAAAGGCTATCGCAAGCAAACGATAGCAAGGAGGCTCGATGGCGAGAGTGCGTGGCCTATGCTTGGCCGTGCTTGCCACGGCAGCGCTCGTCGTCGCTGCCTGGGCCGGCCCACGTCCCGCTGCCGTCGGAGGGGCGCTGCGCGATCCGCAGAGATGGGTGGACAGCGTCGGCGCGGATGCGGCCGTGGTCGCCGTCGTCGGCCTGCTGTGCTGGGCTGCGCTGGTCTGGCTCGCCGGCGCGCTGGCGCTGGTCGCGTGCACCGCTCTCCCGGGAGCGCTCGGTCGGTGTGCGGACGTGCTGGCGGAGCGGGTCGTGCCGGGCGCCGTGCGCCGGGTCGCGACGGTGCTCGTCGGCGTCTCGGTGACGACGGGCGCGGCGGCGACGGGAGTGGCCGCGGCCGGCGACACCGTGCCTCGCCTGCCGGGTGCGCCCGCGGCTGCGGAGGTCGACTGGCCGCACGGGCAGGCGATCGAGCACGGATTGGCGCGGGACGTCGGCGCGGCACCGGTCGACTGGCCGCTGACGCCCGGGCCGTCAGGCGCGGCCGGCCGGACTGCGCGGC
>JBKOXW010000125.1:0-4380 GCA_046744115.1 Actinomycetota bacterium
GGGGCCCCCCCACCCCCCCTTGTCGCGCTCCCCCGGGGTTGTACGGGGGCGCGCCGGCGGTGCCCGTGGGGGGGGGGGCCCCGGGCCCCCCCCACCACGATCCCGCTGGTTCCCGAGCGGCTTCCCCGCGGCGCTGTGATCAGCGGCGGCCCAGGTGTCGGCGTCGGGCGGCGACCACCGCGCCGGTGCCACCGAGGAGGAGCGCGATGCCGCCGGCCAGCGGCCAGATTGGCGGGCCGGTGCGCGGCAGGCTGGCCGGTGCGCCCGCCGGTGGCGTGGGCGCCGCCGGGTGCGTGGCCGGTGCGGTCGCTGCAGATGCCGGTCCGTCGCTGTGCGTCGATGCGGGCCGGCCGGCCGGCCCGGTGCCGGAGGTCTGTCGCGGTCGGATCAGGAAGTTCCCGCTGAGGATGCTTAGCGCGTCGGGGTTCCCGGCCGGACCGGCGCCGACGTAGTACTGGGCCGGGTGCGGGGTCGTCGCCGGCGAGTCGGCGAGCCTGATCCGCAGGTGCAGGGTCCGGTGTTCGCCGGCCTCGAGGTCGAACGGCTCGCCGAGTGCGGCGGAGTAGACCGGGTCGCAGCCGGGACGGACGGCGAGGCGATGCCAGCTGCCGCCGGAGCGGCGCTCCAGCCGGATGTCCGCGGCCGACAGATGCCCGGCCTCCCGCGGGATCGGCACCCCAGTCAGACCGGTAAACGACAGGGACGCGCGCACGTCGTGGTACGTCCGGGTCGAGGGGTTGCGGACCTCGACGTCGAACTCCCGGTACCCGGCACCGCGTCGAAGCTCGGCCGGAAAGGTGCTGCGCACCCGCACCGCCGCGTCCGTCACTGTGACGTCGAAGATCGTCGCGCCCACCTGCCGTCCGGCTGTGTCCCGAACGTGTGCGGTGATCCGCAGCCGCGACCCCTGCGCGTCCGGGGGGACACCGAGCCGGAACTCGTTGCTCGACTCGCCGGTCTGGAAGCTCAGACCGGCGGCGGCGAACCACCGCGCCCCCGGCGTGCCTTCCTCCGCCAGCCTCGTCCACGTCTTGGTGTTGCCCCTGCTGCCCGCCAGCTCCACGGTCAGGGCGGGAAGGCTCGATGGACCGCTCGTCCTAACCTCGAGCTCGATGCTGCCGCCGAACCGGCCGCCGGTGTTGGCCACGGTGACACTGAACGACGCAGCGCCGCCGGCCGGCACGCTCACCGGCCCCCCACCGGTCACCTGCACCGCGGAGAGCCCGGCCGCTCCGGCCGCCGGGAGCCTCGCGCCGCCCGAGGCGAGCCCGGTCTGCCCCCCGCACGCGAACGCCGGCGTTCCCGGTGCCGCGATCACCAGACCGGCCGCGGCCATCGTCGCTCCCGTCAGCCAGACCGGCAGCCTGCGCACAATCCCGTTCATCTTCCGTCCCCCGTCCCTTAGGCACCCGCCGGGCACCGGTCGCCTGGCACCAGGGGAGATGGCGGTCATGACGACTTAGTTGCCGCCCACTCGGAATTGCCGCAGCACGGAGCGCATCGCGTCGAGGACGGCGCCAAGCGCCCGGACCGCCTCGGCGGGCGCCGGCGCGGGCGCCTTGCAGTGGCCTTCACCGAGGTCGCTCACGCCTTCTGAGCCGAGCTCCTGCCTGGCTCGTGCCTGCCCGGTCCTGCCGAGTGCAACGCCGCCCGCGGGATCCGTACCCAGTCGGACAGACTGCCCACAGTGGACAGTCTGTCCAACTCGCTGTCCAACACCTGCCGTCAGGCGAAGCCCGCGATGCCCGTGTGCCGCCTCTACTGCGCGACGAAGTCGCTGGTAGTCGCCGCCGAGCGAACCGTCCCGCCGGCCGCGTAGATCCGGCCGCTCACAGCCCGCCGAGAGCGGGCGCTTCGCCATACGCGAAGTCGGCCTCAGAGCCTCGGGCCGCGCGTACGGCGAGTCATGGCGAGTCGGACAAGCCACACGATGAGGATGATGACCGCGAGTAGGACCAGAATCTCCAGTGGGCCCATGCTGGCGATGGTCCCACAGGAGTTTCGCTACTCGTAACGCTGATCTCTCCTAGGTCGTCCCGCGAGTAGGCGAGGGCGGTGGCCAGGTCGCCGCGGCGGGAATGGATGTCGGCGAGTGTGTCGCTTGGCTGCGGGCCGGGAAAGCCGCAGCTCGGCCTCCACCTCCGGTGCCGGACGTTCATCGAACATGCGTTCGATCATGGACCGCGACGCAGCATTGCGGCAACGCACTTGCGATCACCGTGCGCCGCGTTCGAACATATGTTCGCACCAACCGGGAGAGTCGGGGGTCGGGCATGCCGCCGAGTGACCACGGCCCGCACGAGGCGGACCTCGCGCGCTGGAACGCGGCGACCGCCATCCTGAAGCGCCGACACGAGGAGCTTGTCGCGGACGCCGGCCAGCGCGTCGGCGTACCCGGCTACGCGTACCTGTACGCCCGGGCCGTCCTCGCCGCCGATGACCAGGACGGCCACCGACTCGGCTGGGTGACCCGCGCCGACCTCGTCCGGTGGCACGACCTGCTTATCGTGGCCCGCGCCGCGGCGGGCCGCCTCGACGACGCGCACACGGGTGCGGACCTGCCGGGATGCGCGGCTTGCGACCTTCACCGGGCGATCGGCCGGCTCCGGGCGACATCAGCGCGCCGTACGGCTCCGCCTGCATAGCTGTGCCGTGATGGTGGTGACGGCGGCGGGTGGGCTCCCGCCATGCCCGTCGCGGCACATCTGGGCCCAGCGGAGACCGCGTCCGATGCTCCACAGTGGACGAACGACTCCGAGCACGCACCCGCGGCGGCGGCGATGTGGGAGCGCCAGATGTGGCCGGACGAGCCGCCGACGTGGCTGCTTGAGCCGCCGGCTCGGGCCGTCGGCTCACGTTGACCGGGTGGGAGAGCATCGAGATGATCGCTGCCAGGTTCGAAGGAGACCGCACGTGACCGCACCGGACGACGCCCGCAGGGAACGGGTCGCCGCGTTCCACGGGCTGCTGCTGCGGCTGGCCGGCAAGGCCCCGGACGACCTGGTCGCCCAGAGCCGCGCCTGGCTGGCCGATGGGCGGGAGGGCGACGCCGCCCGCGCGGTGACGTTCGCCGTGCTGACCCAGAACATCCCGCTGGTCGACGTCGACATCGCCCTCCTCGGCGAGCTGCTCGACGCTGACAGCGCCAACTCCTCGGCGCTGACCCAGTTGCAGGTCGCGCAGTTCGACCCGGCGCCGCCGTACGGGTTCGCCGCCCACTCGCCCGACACACCTGCGCCGGCCCGACCCGACGACGCGCCGCTCGACGACATCGACCGGGTCGCGGTGGCGGCCGTGATCGAGGAGACCGGGGTGCATGGCCTGTGGCGGGCCTGGCGATTTCCGGCCGACCAGTCCCCGTGGCCGCCGCCGCGCCGGGTGTACCTGGTCGAGGCCGGTCCGGACGTCGCGCTGGCCGAGCTGACCGCCCGGCTGCAGGAGCGGCTGGCGGCCGCGGGCGAGGGGGACCCGCAGGTGGAGACGTTCGCGACGGGCGCCGAGTTGCCCACGTACCAGCGTCTCGCCCGCGCCTACGCCGGCCTGCTGTGGGCCAGCACGCCGGCGCCGGAGATCAAGGTGGCCGCCGTCTTCGACACGGTCGACCCGCAGGCCGGTCCCGGCTTCGAACCGGAGCACCCGCGGCTGGAGGACGAGGAGGAGGCGCGGCGCGTTCTGGAGTACCTGCGGGCCGGCGAGCCGCTGCTCGTCACGACCGCGCTGATGGACGACGTGGTGGACACCTCCCGGCGCAACGCGGTGCCGATGAACTTCCGCACCGACGGCGTGTTCGTCTGGACCGACACCGCGACGTACTACCTGGAGCAGCACGGGCTGGCGCCCGACCCCGAGCTGCTCGAGCGCATCCGCTCGGTCGACTACCGGATGCCGGCGCTCGACGGTGTCGCGATCCACCGCACGATGGCGGTGCTGCAGCAGCCCACCGAGGAGGAACCGGTCTGGACCTACGATGGCGGCGGGAGCGGCGCCAGGGGCGAGGCGACCTAGTCGGCGGGTAGGTGGCGGCACGTCGTCCTTGGCACTCCGCATCCGAGAGCGCCGCCGCGGCATGCGGAGGTGGTGCTGTGCGGCCCGCAGGGCTGGTCGCCGAGCCGGCCGGTCACGTGCTGGTGCTCCGGCGCGAGGCCGAGCCGGATCCGTGGACCGTGGCGGTCGCGCGGGCGCTGCCACCCGAGCCGGGCCGGGGCGTCGTCGTGGTCGACCCCGGCGCCGTACGCCGGGCCGGCGACTGGCCGGACGTGCTGTCCATCCTGGACACGATGCCGCCCGCGGCCCGGGTCCGGCTGCGGCTGGTGCTCTCCGGCGCCGGCAGCGGCGAGCCGGCGCCGGCGCGCCTGCTCGCCGACCGGCTCGGCGCCGACA
>JBKOXW010000318.1:0-17049 GCA_046744115.1 Actinomycetota bacterium
CTCGGCGACATCTTCGGCGAGGCCGGCCAGCACGCGCGCTCGTCGATCGGTGTCGCGATGCTGCCCAACGGCGCGCCGGTCGAGGTCGAGCTGATCGTCGAGGTCGGCTGAACGCGGACCGACCCGCGGTGCAGGCAGCCAGGGACGCGGCCACCGTCATACTGCTGCGCGACAGCGCGAGCGGTCCCGAGGCGTTCCTGCTCCGGCGGGTACGGGGGATGGCGTTCGCCGGCGGGATGACCGTCTTCCCTGGCGGCGCGGTCGATGCACGCGACGCCGACGCCGACATCGCCTGGAGCGGCCCGCCGCCGGTGGCCTGGACCGGCCCGCTGTCGGCGGACGAGCCGCTGTCCCGGGCGCTGGTTTGCGCCGCGGTGCGGGAGACGTTCGAGGAGTGCGGCGTGCTGCTTGCCGGACCCGCGGCGGATACGGTCAGTACCGTTGTCGGCCCGGACTGGGACGCCGACCGGGTCGCGCTGGAGGGCGGCCGGCTCTCGCTCGCGGAGGTGTTGGCCCGGCGCGGGCTCGTGCTGCGCGCCGACCTGCTCAGGCCGTGGGCGCACTGGATCACGCCGGAGGGGGAGGGCCGCCGGTACGACGCCCGGTTCTTCGTCGCCGCGCTGCCCGCCGGGCAGGCCACCCGCGATGTCACCGCTGAGGCGGAGCGCGTGGAGTGGGTGCGGCCGGCCGACGCGCTCGCTCAGGTGGACCGCGGCGAGCGCGCGATGATGCCGCCGACGCTGGTGACGCTCGCCGAGATCGCCGCGCACGGGACCGTCGCCGAGGTGCTGGACGCGGCCGCCGGTCGCGTCATCGAGCCGCTGCAGCCGACGCTGCTGACCGGACCGGACGGGCCGGTCGGCGTCACCCTGCCAGACGGGCGGGAGCTGCGCGCCGGCCGCGGCCTGCCGGACTGGCTGCGGCCGGCCTGATCGGTCAGCGGGCCCGGCGGGCGAGGCGGTCGCGGTCGAGGATAAGCACCGACTTGCCCTCCAGCTTGAGCCAGCCGCGCTGGGCGAAGTCGGCAAGTGCCTTGTTCACCGTCTCCCGGGAGGCGCCGACGAGCTGGGCCAGCTCCTCCTGGGTCAGGTCGTGGGTGACCCGCAGGTGGCCGCCGTCCATCGTGCCGAACCGCTGGGACAACTGGAGCAGCTGCTTGGCGACCCGCCCAGGCACGTCCGTGAAGATCAGGTCGGCCAGCATGTTGTTGGTGCGGCGCAGCCGGCGGGCGAGCACCCGGAGCAGCTGCTCGGAGATCTCCGGCCGGCTGCTGATCCAGCTGCGCAGCGCCTGCTTGGGCAGCCTGGCCAGCCGGGCGTCGGTGACCGCGACCGCGGTGGCCGTGCGCGGCCCGGGGTCGAACACGGACAGCTCGCCGAACTGGTCCGACGGCCCCATCACGGCCACCAGGTTCTCCCGGCCGTCCGCGGTGCGCCGGCCCAGCTTGATCTTGCCGGCCAGCACGATGTAGAGGCTGTCCCCGGGCTCACCCTCGTGGAAGACCACCGCGCCGCGCGGCACGTCGACGCGCTCGAACTGGGCAGCGAGCGCCTCGGCGTTCTCCGGGGCGACGCCCTGGAACAGGCCGGCCTTGGCGAGCACCTCGTCCACGTGCACCCTCCGGTCGCCGACAACCCCGGCGGTGATCGCCGGGCAGCGAAGCGCAATGTCGAAGCCCCCAACTGTGACAACGCAGTCTAGGAGCGCGAACAGTCTACGGGCGGCGTTCGGCGTACGCCGTCGGACCCTTCGGGTCCGTGGACCCAGCGGGCCGCGTCGTCGCCGGTCAGCGCCCGGCGGACGAGCGCAGCCGGCCGTTGCGGGGCGCGGCGTGCCGGCCGCGGCGGGTGGGCAGCGGGAGCAGCCGGGACAGCCGCCGCCGGGTGGAGAACCGGTCCAGCGCGGCGGGGATGCCCTCCCGCACGAAGGTGTCGATCTCCTCGGGCCGCGCCTCGTCCAGGAACTCCTCCACCTGGTCTTCGACCGCGACCCGGCGCAGCGGGCTCTCCACCCGTTCCATCAAGATCATGAACGCCAGGAGCAGGAAGGGGAAGAACAGCACGAGCAGTCCGACCATAGTGCTCACATCGTCCCCCATTACTCCGTGTGGCACACGCCGGGGAGGGGCGAGTTCGCCCAATGGCCACCCGATTGGACCACCGGCCACCAGGATTGTCTCCTGCACCCACCCCGCGGAGGTGGCGTGGCCGGATGCGGTCGGGGCCACGCCGTAGGCTGGCCAGCACGGGTGTCGACGGGATGGGAGAGGGGTGGCGCGAGTGAGTCGGCGCACCATGGCGGCCGAGACGCCGCTCGCGTTGACCCGCCGGGCCCGCCGGATCAACCGCGAGCTCGCCGAGCTGTATCCGGACGCGCACATCGAGCTCAACTTCGGCACGCCGCTCGAGCTGGCCGTCGCCACGATCCTGTCCGCGCAGTGCACGGACAAGAAGGTGAACGAGGTGACGCCGGGGGTGTTCGCGAAGTACCCGACGGCCGCGGACTACGCCGCCGCGGACCGGGCCGAGCTGGAGGAGATGCTCAAGCCGACCGGGTTCTTCCGAAACAAGGCGAACTCGCTGATCGGGCTCGGACAGGCCCTCGTCGAGCGGTACGACGGCGAGGTGCCGCGGCGGATGAAGGATCTGGTCACGCTGCCCGGCATCGGCCGCAAGACGGCGAACGTGATCCTCGGCAACGCGTTCGGGATCCCCGGGATCACTGTGGACACTCACGTCGGCCGGCTGGTGCGGCGCTGGCGGTGGACCGAGCTGACCGACCCGGTCAAGGTGGAGAAGGTGATCGCGGGCATGTTCCCGCGTCGCGAGTGGACGATGCTCTCGCACCGGATCATCTGGCACGGGCGGCGGGTCTGCCACGCCCGGCGGCCGGCCTGCGGTGCGTGCGCGCTGGCCCGGTGGTGTCCCTCGTACGGCGAGGGTCCGGTCGACCCCGTCGTGGCCGCGAAGCTGGTGAAGACGAGCGCCCAGGTGGCGGAGTCCCTGTCGTGACCGGGCTGGCGCGGCTCGCGGCAGCGCCGATCGCCGCGACGCTCGCGCTGCTCGCGCTGCTCGCCGGCTGCGGCGGGTCAGAGTCCGGTGACGACGGCCAGCGCGGGAGCGGCGCCGCGTCGGCCGGCTCGTGCGCGGGGACCGCATCCGGCCGTGCCGACGCGGCCGGAACGATCGCGCCGGGTCGTCCGGCCACGGCGAGCCCGGCGCTGCCCGACCTCACGTTCGACTGCCTCGGCGACGGCGAGGCGGTGCCGCTGCGTGCGATCACCGGCGCGCCGACGGTCGTCAACCTGTGGGCCAGCTGGTGCCTGCCCTGTCGGCAAGAGCTGCCGTCGTTCGAGCGGCTCGCGCAGGCGGCCGCCGGGTCGGTGCGCGTGGTCGGCGTCGTCACCGAGGACTCCCCGGACCGAGCCCGGTCGCTCGCCGCCGACCTCGGCCTGTCGTTCCCCAGCCTCGTCGACACCGGCGGGCGGCTCCGGCGGGAGCTGGGCGTCCCGGCGCTCCCGGTCACCGCGCTGGTCGCCGCGGACGGGCGGCTGGCGCATGTCTACTCGGGACCACCGCTGGAGTACGGCGCGTTGCGGGCGCTGGTCGCGGACCGGCTGCGGGTCCAGGTCCGCGGCTGAGCCCGTGCCGGTGACGCCCATGCCGCCCGACCGGGACCACCCGGACTACCCGTCGTGGCTGCGCCCGCTCGTCACCGCGGCCGAGCGGGTGCGGCCCGAGGAGCTGTCCCGGTTCCTGCCGCCGGTCGACGGCGGGCGGCCGTCGGCCGTACTCGCGCTGTTCGGCGAGGGCCCGGCCGGACCCGACGTGCTGCTCATCCAGCGCGCGGACGAGCTGCGCAGCCACGCGGGCCAGCCCGCGTTCCCGGGCGGGATGGCCGATCCCGGCGATGCCGGGCCGGAGCACACGGCCCTGCGCGAGGCGGCCGAGGAGGTCGGACTCGATCCGGCGGGGGTACGGGTCGTGGCCCGGCTGCCCGCCCTCTACCTGCCGCCGAGCGACTTCGTCGTCACCCCGGTGCTCGGCTGGTGGCACACGCCGGCCGCGGTCGGGGTGGTCGACCCGGCCGAGGTGGCCAGGGTCGAGCGGGTGCCGGTGGCCGAGCTCGTCGACCCGCCGAACCGGTGCCGGATGCGGCACCCGTCCGGGTTCGCCGGCCCGGCGTTCCTGGTCCGCGACATGGTGGTGTGGGGGTTCACGGCCGGCCTGCTGGACCGGCTGCTCACGCTGGGGGGCTGGACGCTGCCGTGGAACGTCGACGACGTACGGGACCTGCCGCAGCGGGTGGTCGATCTCACTCGGCGCGGTGTGCCGCCCGGGTACCGGCTGCCGCCCGACCAGGTCGCGGCCCACGATGCACCCGCCGCCGACGACGTCATCCCGCGCGCGGATGGCGTCGCGCCGGGCGGGGACGGCGGCCCGGTTCGGTGAGGGCACCGATCCGCCCGCCGGTACCATCGGCGCGGCGCTCGTCGAGGCCGGCCGGCCGTCGCGCCATGGTGGCTAGTGTCCCGTCGCAGGGGTCCGTTGAGTCTTGCCGGGGATCCAGGTGGATGCGTCGCAAGGCCGAGGAGGAGCCGATGTTGGAAACATCGGCGACGACGACAACGCCGCGGGGCGCCGCCTGGGCCACGGCAAGGCCGACAGGGCCTCTGCGACGGGACACTGAAGTGGCCGAGGCAGGAGGCGGGCGTCGATGAGCATCCTCGACCTGGTGCTCCTCGTCCTCGCCATCGGCTTCGCGGTCAGCGGCTTCCGGCAGGGCTTCGTCACCGCGGCGCTGTCGTTCGTCGGCTTCTTCGGCGGGGCGGTGCTCGGCGCCCAGATCGCCGAGCCACTGGCCGGCCGCCTCGCCGACCAGTCGAACAGCCGCGTCCTGCTCGCGGTCGCGGTCGTGCTGATCACCGCGCTCGCCGGCCAGATCGTCGCGGTCTGGCTGGGCGGCGAGCTGCGCAAGCGGATCACCTACCAGCGCGCGCAGACGGTCGACGCCGTGCTCGGCGCGGTCGTCTCCGTCATCGCCGTACTGCTCGTCGCCTGGATGGTGGCCACGCCGCTGGCGTCGTCGCCGTACCCTGGCCTGTCCTCCGCGGTCCGCCGCAGCGACGTCATCCGGGCGGTGAACGCGGTCGTACCGGGCCCGGTGCGGTCGCTGTACGAGTCGCTGCGCGACATCGTCCGCCGGTACGACTTCCCGGAGGTCTTCGGGCCGCTCACGCCGACCCAGGTCCGGCCGGTCGAGGCACCCGACCCGGCGCTGGCGGCGAGCCCGGCCGTGCGCGCCGCTCGTCCGGCCGTCCTCAAGATCACCGGTGTTGCCGAGTCGTGCTCGCGCCGGGTCGAGGGCAGCGGCTTCGTCTACGCCACCGACCGGGTGATGACGAACGCGCACGTCGTGGCGGGGGTACGCGAGCCCGAGGTGGAAGTGGACGGCGAGCAGCGCAGCGCCACCGTGGTGCTCTACAACCCTGCGCGCGACATCGCCGTGCTGCGGGTGGCGGATCTCGGCGTGCGGCCGCTCCGGTTCGCCACCGGCATCGGCGACACCGGCGACGACGCGATCATCGTCGGCTATCCCGAGGACGGGCCGTTCCACGTCGGGCCGGCGCGGATCCGGGACCGCGTCAACATCCGCGGGCCGGACATCTACAACGAGCGGACCGTCGTGCGAGAGTCGTACACGATCCGCGGCTCAGTGCGCAGCGGCAACTCCGGCGGGCCGCTGCTCGCCCCGAGCGGCAGCGTGTACGGGGTGATCTTCGCCGCGGCGGTCGACCAGCCCGACACCGGCTTCGCGTTGACCGCGGACGAGGTCAGCGGTGACGCGGAGCGGGGCGCCACGGCCGGGCGAGCGGTGTCCACAGGCGACTGCGCCTGACGCAGGGCCATTCGGCGGCGTCAGCCCTGCCGGGTCAGCCGCGGGACGGAGGGAACGCCGCCGGCAGCGGGGTCCCAGCCGGCGTGCCAGCGCAGCAGGCCGGCCACGTCGACGCCGTGCGGCGGGTCGTCCGCGTACGGCCGCAGCCGGTCGAGGCCACGGCGGAGCAGCCGGGCGGCGCCCGTGGCGTTGCCGCGCTGCGCATGGGTGATGCCGACGCACACCTGGGCCAGGCCCTGCCACAGGTCGCGCTCGGCGGCCGGGGCCGCCTTCCACGTTGCCTCCAGCACCTCGTGCGCGGCGAAGGCCCGCCCGTCGTCGAGCAGGGATTGCGCGTGCGCCAGTGCCTCTGCCGGAGGCAGCGCCTCCTCCGGCACCGGCTGCACGCCGCCCGGGTCGCCGTACGGCAGCGGCCGGCCGAGCGGGTCGCGCGGCCTGGCCTGCTTGGGGCGCCCGCCTGGGTCCCGGTCCCGGTTGCTGGATTCCTGGCCGGCCACGGTCAGTCCCCCTTCGCCCAGCGCAGCAGCTCGCCGGTGACCAGCTCGGGCGCCTCCTCGTGCGGGAAGTGGCCGATCGAGTCCAGCAGCCGCCACTCGTACGCGGCCGCGACGTACCGCCCGGAGCCCTGCGCCGTCCGCGCCAGCAAGCTGCCGTCGAGCTGGCCGTGCAGCTGCAGGGTCGGCGCGGTGACCGGCTCGGCGAGCTGCCGGGCGTACCGCAGCCCGTCCGGGCGCGGCAGCGAGCGGACCGCCCAGCGGTAGTACTCCAGCGCGCAGTGCGCGGTGGCCGGGATCCCGATCGCGTCCCGGCAGCGGCGTACCGCGTCGGCGTAGTCGGCGGTCAGCTGCCACCGCGGCCCCGCCCAGCGCCGGAACAGCTCGGCCACGTACGCGCCGCCGTCGCGGGTCAGCCGCGACTCGGCGTACCGCGGTGCCTGGAACATGAGCGCGTACCTGCTCGCCCGCAGCTGACCGCGCGGGTCCTGCAGCAGCGCGGCCCGCAGCCGCCGGGGGTGCGGCGCGGCGATGACCACGAGCCGGCGGACGACCCGCGGGTGCAGCGTGCCGACGGCCCAGGCGAGCAGCCCGCCCCAGTCGTGACCGACGATCATCGCGTCCCGCTCGCCGAGCGCCCGGACCAGGCCGGCGACGTCGCCGGCGAGGGTGAAGCCGTCGTACCCGCGGGGTGGCTTGTCGCTCGCCCCGAACCCGCGCAGGTCGGCCGCGGCGACCCGGAAGCCGGCCTCGGCCAGGCCGACCAGCTGGTGCCGCCACGACCACCAGAATTCCGGGAAGCCGTGCAGCAGCAGGATCAGCGGCCCGGTGCCCGCCTCGGCAACGTGCAGCCGGATGCCGTTCGCGCTGACCTCGCGATGCGTCCACGGTCCATCCACCAGCACGGCGGAGGCATCCGGGCCGGGGTTTGGTGGCACGCCTTCCAGGGTCTCAGATCGTCGACGCGCCGGGTCCGGCCTGCTGAGCCTGCTTGGCCTCAGCCGGCTGAGCTTGCTCCGCCTCGGCTTGCTCGGCCGAGGTCCTCGTCGGGTGCCGGGCCCAGCGCGCGGTCGCCTGGACGGTCTCTACGGTCCGTTCCGGCTTGCCCACCCGGCGCACGAACATCCGGCCGAGCAGCGCGCACAGGACGGCGAGCAGCAGGAAGAAGACCCAGACGATGAGGTACGCGAGCCAGCGGGCGAGCCCGATCTCGACGAGCACCTCGGCGAGCGTGATGAACAGGAAGACGAACGAGAAGACCGCGATCGCGGCGGCCGCCCCGAAGAACCCGGCACCGATGCCGGCCCGCTTGGCCGAGGTGGCGATCTCCGCCTTGGCCAGCTCGATCTCCGCCCGGACCAGCGTGGACAGCTGGGTCGAGGCATCCCGCACCAGATCGCCGATGGAGGGCTCGGGGCCGCTTGTGGCAGTGCCGCTGCCGGCCGGGCCGCCAGCCGCGTCGGGGGTTACGGCGCTCACGTCCGCCTCCTCGTGCCCTCGGCGTTGTCGCCGGCCTCCGTCGCCGCACGACCGTCAACGGCCGATCATGCCGGATGGCGGCCGACCTCGCCGGTTTCGCCAGATCGTGGCGCGGCGGCATCTCCGGCCGCACGCCCGGCCTCCGCCTGGTCGACCTGACCCGGCTCCGCCTCCTCCGGCGCGTTGAGCGCTTCGGGCACGTTGAACAGCCGGGCGATCGGCACGTCCGTCGACGAGTGCACCGCGATCGACAGCGCGATGCACACGGCGACAAGGTCGAACACCGGCTCGGCGATGGCCAGGCCGGAGTTGAGCACGATGAGCCCGTACACGACCGAGGCGAAGCCCTTTGGGCCGAACCAGGCGACCGCCACCTTCTCCCGCCGGTCCAGCTCGGTGCGCAGCAGGGAGAGCAGCATGGCGGCCGGCCGGACCAGCACCAGCGCCAGGATCGCCACCACCCAGGACCCGGCCGGCAGCCGGTCCAGCAGCTGCGGGGTGAGCAAGGCCCCGAAGACCAGCAGCGCGGCGAGCTTGAGCAGCTCCGCGACCAGGTCGCCGAACTGCTCGAACGCCTCGTGCGCCCGCGGCGCCACCGAGGCGATCGTCGAGCCGGCGGCGAACGCGGCCAGGTACGCGTTCGCGTCGGTCAGGTGGCAGATCGCGTACAGGAGGACACCGACCGCGAAGGGCCCGAGCGGTTGGAGCGCGGGACTCGCGCCGAGCAGCGGGAGCTTCGCCAGGACGAGCACGGCGAGGGGCAGCGCGATGCCCAGCAACACCCCGCCGACGATCTGCGCACCCAGCGTGGCGTACCCGACGTCGCCCTGGGCGGCGATCGCGAGCAGCAGGAGCACGACGGGGAGGGCGAGGCCGTCGTTCAGTCCGCTCTCGACGTTGAGCAAGCGGCGCAGGCGCAGCGGCACGTCCGTACGCCCGACGATCGCCGCGGCGAACACCGGGTCGGTGGGGGACAGGATCGCGCCCACCAGGAACGAACTGGTCCAGTCCAGGTCGGTGAGCAGCTTCGTCAGCAGCGCGATGCCGATGAACGTCAGCGGCATGCCGAGGCCCAGGGCGCGTCCGGCAAGCCGTCCGGCCGATCGCAGGGCGCGCAGGCTGGCCCGCATCCCGTCCGTGAGCAGCACGCTGAACAGGGCCAGGTCGGCGAGCACGGCGACGACCGGGTCCTGCGGCTCGAGGTCCACCAGCCCGAGGCCACCGCCGCCGACGATCGCGCCCGCCAGCAGGAACAGCAGCGCGGTGGACAGGATCGTGCGGGCGGCCAAGCCGGAGACGAGCACCGCGACCAGCAGCGCCGCGCCGTACACGGCGACCAGCACCACCGGCCTCGCCCCCTCGCGTCTCGACCCGGTCAGCCAAGCACGGCACGGGCATCGCCGGCGTCACAGGCTGCCGGCGGCGGATTCCCGGCGCGGTTCACGACGCGCGCGCCGGTGAGCTGGGACGGCTCGTCACTCCTCGCTGCCGGCGGACGGCAGCTTCTCCTTGATGAGGTCCATGACGGAGGAGTCGGTGAGCGTGGTGACGTCGCCCATCTGGCGGTTTTCGGCCACGTCCCGGAGCAGCCGACGCATGATCTTGCCGGAGCGCGTCTTGGGCAGCTCCGGCACGACCAGGATCTGCCGCGGCTTCGCGATCGGCCCGATCTCCTTCGCGACGTGGTCGCGCAGCTCCTTCGCGAGCGCGTCCCCGGCGGTCTCGCCGTCGGCCACGGAGGCGCGCACGATCACGAACGCGACGATGCCCTGCCCGGTGGTCGGGTCGGTCGCCCCGACGACCGCGGCCTCGGCCACCTTCGGGTGCGAGACCAGCGCGGACTCGACCTCGGTCGTGGAGATGCGGTGGCCGGCCACGTTCATGACGTCGTCGACGCGGCCCAGCAGCCAGAGGTCGCCGTCCTCGTCCTTCTTCGCGCCGTCGCCGGCGAAGTAGACGCCGGGGAAGCGCTCCCAGTACGTCGACCGGTACCGCTCCGGGTCGCCCCAGATGCCGCGCAGCATCGCCGGCCACGGCTCGGTGATGACCAGGTACCCGCCGCCGCCGTTAGGGACCGGCGTGCCGGTGTCGTCGACGACCTCGGCGCTGACCCCGGGAAGCGGTCGCATCGCCGCCCCAGGCTTCGTCGTGGTCACCCCGGGCAGCGGGCTGATCAGGATCGACCCGGTCTCGGTCTGCCACCAGGTGTCCACGACCGGGCAGCGGTCGGAGCCGATGTTGCGCCGGTACCAGATCCACGCCTCGGGGTTGATCGGTTCGCCGACCGATCCGAGCAGCCGCAGCGAGGACAGGTCGAACTTGGCCGGATGCTCCTCGCCCCACTTCATGAACGTGCGGATCGCCGTCGGCGCGGTGTAGAGGATCGTGACCTTGTACCTCTCCACCATCTCCCACCACCGGCCGCGATGCGGGGTATCCGGGGTGCCCTCGTACATCACGCTCGTGACGCCGTTCGCGAGCGGGCCGTAGACGATGTAGCTGTGGCCGGTGACCCAGCCGATGTCCGCCGCGGTCCAGAACACGTCGGTGTCCGGCTTGACGTCGAACACCGCGTGGTGGGTGTACGCGACCTGGGTCAGGTAGCCGCCGGTGGTGTGCAGGATGCCCTTCGGCTTGGCCGTCGTGCCCGACGTGTACATCACGTACAGCGGGTGCTCGGCGTCGTGCGGCTGCGCCTCGTGCTGGTCGGACTGCCGGTCCACGACGTCGTGCCACCACAGGTCCCGGCCCTCGGTCCAGGGTGTGTCCTGACCGGTGCGCCGCACCACGATCACGTGGTGCACGTCCGGGGCGTCGGCGAGCGCCTCGTCGACCGCCGGCTTGAGCGGGCTGGCCGCGCCGCGGCGGTAGCCGCCGTCGGCCGTGATCACGAGCCTGGCCTCGCAGTCGAGGATGCGGCCGCGGAGCGCGTCGGCGGAGAACCCGCCGAACACGACAGTGTGCGGGGCTCCGATGCGGGCGCAGGCGAGCATCGCCACCACGGTCTCCGGCACCATCGGCATGTAGATCGCGACCCGGTCGCCCTTGGCGACGCCCAGCTCGGTGAGCGCGTTCGCGGCCCGGCACACGTCGCGGAGCAGGTCCGCGTACGTGATCGTGCGGGTGTCGCCGGGCTCGCCCTCCCAGTGGTACGCGACCTTGTCGCCGCGACCGGCCTCGACGTGCCGGTCCACGCAGTTGTACGCGGCGTTGATCTGGCCGCCGACGAACCACTTCGCGAACGGCAGTTGCCAGTCGAGGACCTCGTCCGGGTCCTTCGCCCAGGTCAGCCGGCGGGCCTGGGTCGCCCAGAAGGCCAGCCGGTCGGCTTTCGCGGCGTCGTAGTCAGCGGCCGTGACGTTCGCGTGCGCGGCCAGGTCGGCCGGCGGCGGGAACCGCCGTTCCTCGCGCAGCAGGTTGGCCAGCGTCGCGTCAGTGGCGGGTGTCTCGGTCAAGGCTCGCCTCCAGCGTGTGTCGAGTCGTCGCGCTGGTCCGGGATACCCGGACCCTACGACGCGCCGACGAGCAAGGTCACCCCGGCGCCCGCCGAATGGTCTACCCCCTGCGTCGAGCGGCGACCCTGGTCGCCCGGGTTGCGGCCTTGGTTAGCCTCCGCTGGTGCGTACCGGTGCGATGGGGACGGGTGCCGCGGCCGACCCGCTGGCGCCGCTGCTCGACCTGCCCGGCGTCACGGTTGCAGCGACCGCGGTGCGTGAGGCGGTCGACCGGCTCCTCGCGCACCGCGTGCTGCGCCGGCAGAGCGGCGCGGTCAGCGCGGAGTCGGCGCTGCGCGGAGCCCGCGCATCGGCCGCGCTGGAGGGTGTCGACATCTCGCTGGCCGACCTCCGCACCGGTGCGGCCACCGATGCGGTGGTGCAGGGCGCGCTGCGGGTGAGCGCCGGGCTCGGCGACCTGGCCGGGACCTGGGAGCGTGCCCCGCTGCAGGTGGTGGCTCGGCTGCACACGCTGGCCGCCGCGGGGACCGGGGTCCCGGTGGAGCGGCTGGGTCGCCCGACCGGCGATCCGCGCGTGTCGGCCCGGCTGGACGCGCTCGCCAGCCTGGTCGCGGACGCTCGGGCCGCCGAGACCATGGGCACCCGCGTCCCAGCCGTGGTCGTCGCCGCGGTCGTGCACGGCGAGCTGCGGGCGCTCGCCCCGTTCGGCTCCGCGGACGGGATCGTCGCCCGCGGCTGTGCCCGGCTCACCCTGGTCACCCGCGGCCTGGACCCGAAGGCAATCGGCGTTCCCGAGATCGGCCACCTCTCGCTGCGGGAGGAGTACGACGCTGCGCTCGCGGCCTACCGGTCCGGCGCGGCCGACGGGGTGGCTGCCTGGCTGCGCCACTGCTGCCGAGCCGTCGAGCTCGGTGCGCAGGAGG
Source organism: Actinomycetota bacterium (assembly GCA_046744115.1). GTDB lineage: Bacteria > Actinomycetota > Actinomycetes > Mycobacteriales > CADCTP01 > JBKOXW01. The sequence continues at coordinate 12,250 of JBKOXW010000318.1, forward strand.
GGCTCGCGATCTGCGAGGCGGTCCTGCGTGGGTAGCCGGGCGCCGTCGGCCGCCGCACTGCGCCAGCGCTTCCTCCTCGACCCCACCTGGACGTTCCTCAACCACGGCTCGTTCGGCGCCTGCCCGCGGCCGGTCTTCGAGACATACCAGCGGCTGCAGCTTGAGCTCGAGCGGCAGCCGCTGGAGTTTCTGGACCGGCAGTACTACGCCCGGCTCGACGCCGCGCGGGAGCGGCTCGCCGCGTACCTGGGCGCCGACGTCGACGGGCTGGTGTTCATGCCGAACGCGACGGCCGCCGTGAACACCGTCGCCCGCTCGCTCGACCTGCGCGCTGGCGACGAGGTGCTGACGACCGATCACGAGTACGGCGCCTGCGTGCTCGCCTGGCGCGCGGTCGCGGCTGACCGCGACGCGTCGCTGGTCACCGCCATGCTGCCGAACCCGCTGTCCGATGTGGACGCGGTGCTGGCCTGCCTGGAGTCGGCGGCCACCGAGCGGACACGGGCGCTCTTCGTCTCGCACCTGACCGCGTCCACGGCGGCGGTGCTGCCGGTCGCGGAGATCTGCCGGTGGGCACGCGGACGCGGCATCGTGTCCATTGTGGATGGTGCGCACGCCGCTGGTCAGCTGGCTCTGGATCTGTCCGTCGTGGATGCGGACGCCTATGCGGGCAACTGTCACAAGTGGCTGTGCGCGCCGAAGGGCGCGGGTTTCCTCTGGGTGGCGCCGGAGCTCCGGGACCGGGTCCAGCCGCTCGTCGTCTCCTGGGGAAGCGAGCCGGGGCAACCGTTCAGCCGCCGGCACGGCTGGGGTGGCACGCATGATCCCGCCGCCGCGCTCGCCGTGCCGGCGGCGATCGCGTTCCAGGATGGCAACGACTGGGTGGAGGTGCGGCGGCGCGGCACCGCTCTGGCCGCGAGCTTCCTGGACTCGGTCGCCGACCGGTACGGGGTCGCGCCGCTGTACGGCGCCGGCACCGGATGGCACGCGCAGATGGTGAGTGTTCCGCTGCCTATCCCGGGTGGCGCGGCCGCGGTCCTGCAGCAGCGGCTGCGGGACGAGTGGCGGATCGAGGTGGCCGTCCGGGACTGGCAGGGGCGGGCGCTGATCCGGTCCTCGTTCGCCGGCTACAACGGACGGGCCGACGCGGAACGCCTCGTGGCCGCGCTGGATGCGCTGCTTCCGCCTCCGCGCTGAGGCCGCACCGCGGCACTCATGCGAACGGCGCTCCAACGAGGGAGCGCCGTCGCCCACGGACGGACCGGGTTACCAAGCGTGCACCTCTCTCGACGGGCAAGGATCGCGAAAATCCGTCCCGACGTGCCTCCCGCGGCTGGTCGCGCGTGGGTGCCCGGTGTCCGTGTGCGGACTTGGGGCAGAGGGGACTACATCCACCTGCTGCCCGTCATCCGTGCACTCTTTCTACGCCGATACGGGCCGGTAGGGAAGACCCCGGCGCACAACAGTCAGTGCCCGGCCGACTACGAGCCGCTTCTGAGATCGGGTCGTCGACAGCTGCACGTCCGGCGCCACCTGCGTGCGCCGACGCGCGGCGTACAAGGCCAGGCCGACGACCGCGGCGCCCACCCCGACCGCGGTCCCCGCCACCAGCGGTCGGGTCGACGGCCGTAGCGCGGCCAGCCGGGACCGCAGGGACACGGGGCTGCTGAACACATGCACCGGCCAGCCCCGCTCGACCGCAACCCGCCGCAGCGCACGGTCGGGGTTGACGACCGCCGGGTGGCCGACGAGCTCCAGCATGGGCAGGTCGGTGATCGAATCGCTGTAGGCGTAGCAGTCGGCGAGGTCGTAGCCCTCGATCGCGGCCAGGTCGCGAATCGCGGTCGCCTTGTGCGGCCCGTACGCGTAGAACGCGATCTCGCCGGTGTAGCGGCCCTCCTCGACGACCATCCGGCTCGCGATCACGCGGTCCGCGCCGACCATCTCGCCAATCGGCTCCACCACCTCGTCCCCGCTGCTGGACACGATCACGACCTCGCGACCCTCCGCGTGGTGCGCCTCGATGAGGCTGGCCGCCTCCTCGTAGATGAGCGGGTCGACGATGTCGTGCAGGGTCTCGTTGACGATCTCTCGCACCTGCCGCACATCCCAGCCGGCGCAGAGGGTGGTGATGTAGTCGCGCATCCGGTCCATCTGCTCCTCGTCGGCTCCCGCCACGAGGTAGACAAGCTGCGCATACGACGCCTTGAGCATGGCTCGGCGGTTGAGCAACCCGCCGTGGAAGAAGGGCCGGCCGAAGGCGAGCGTGCTAGACCGTGCAATGACCGTCTTGTCGAGGTCGAAGAAGGCTGCCCCCCGTCCCACACGTCAAGAATAGGACGATCCGGCCTCCTCGACCGTCAGGTTCACGCGGACGGCCCTGTTTGAGCGCGGGGAACGTGGGGTACACATGTAGTGCGTGGGGGTGCTCTAGCGCGTCTCCACGGACGATTGTCCGGCTCAACCCCCCGGAGCCGGGCCCTGACGGCCCCCGCCATCCCCCCAGGCGGGGGCCGTCCTTTGCCCGCGGCGCCGACCCGATCCGCCCGCCGCCTGCTTCCGCGCGCAACGTTCCTCATTGCCATCCGACCACCTCGGCCGCAATGCCGAGCACGACCGGCGCAACGCCGAGGCAGGCGAACGCCGGCAGGAAGCACAGTCCCAGCGGCGCCATTGCCAACACCCCTGCCTGGCGCGCCTTGGCCTCCCCCGCCAGGGCCGCCTCCTCCCGCGCGTCCGCCGCGAGCCGCTCCAGGGCGTCCGCGAGCCGGCTGCCACTCTCCGCCGACGCGGCGACCGCCCGCGCGACCGCCCCGAGCACGCCATCGTCGACCCAGTCGGCCCACGCCGCCGAGGTCGTGGCGCCGAGCCGGTGCAGTGCCGCGACCACCGACAGATCGTCGGCAAGTGGACCACGTAGGGCTGCGGCCACGATCTCCAGCGCGCCGACGAACGGCGTGCCGGCGCGCAGGCAGCTGGCAACGAGGTCGAGCGTCGCCGGAAGCGCGGCGGCACGCTCGTCGCGAAGGCGCCGAGCCGCTCGACGCCCGGCGTGGCGCGATCCGGCGTCCACCGCCAGCGCCACGATGCAGCCCAGCACGGCCCCGGCGACCAGCCCGCCGGCGCCGCTGCTCGCCCCGGCCAGCAGCGCCGCCGCACCGACCACGCCGGCGCCGGACCAGATCCGCGCGCGGCTCGTCGCCAGCGGTACCGGCTCCGCCTGTCCAGCGCCATGCCCCGCCGTCGATGGACGCCGCGGCGGTCCCGGTCCTGGTGTCCGGTCGGACGACGACCGTCCGGCGACCGCGATGCTGAGCCGCCGACGTGCCTGCCCGGCCGGCGACCGCGGGAGGGCCGCCGTCGCCACGGCAGCCAGCAGCAGGGCCAGGGCTGTGGCCGTCACGGCGGCTCACCTCCGTCGCGGACGATCCGCGCCGTCCACAGCACTCCAGCCGCCTGCAGCACCGCTCCGGTCAGCAGCAGCACCTGACCGAACGACGTGCCGAGCAGGATCCGGACCGGGTCTGCGCCCATCGCCGTACCCAGGAGGATGCCGAGCACGGGCAGCGCTGCCAGCAGCAGAGCGGTCGCCCGAGGTCCGGCGAGCTGTGCGGCAATCTGCCGGCGCTGCCGCAGCCGGGATCGCAGGTCGTGATCGACCCGATCGAGCACGGCGGCGAGCGGTGCGCCCGTTCGACCGCTCACGTCCCAGCCGGCAGCGATGACGTGGATGGCCGGCCGCAACGACCGCCGTGTGCGGCAATCCGGAATCCTGCCGCTGGCGGGCCCTGGTCCCTGCCGCCGTATGCGCGGTACCGGCTGCCGCGCGCGTGCGGGCCGCCCCCGCCGCGCCGCGCGAGCCAGCGAGTTCGTGAACCCATCGCCGCGCGCGTCACGCAACGCACCAGCGACGTCGCCGCCGTCCGCGGCCGTGCGAGCCGCGGCCGCAAACAGCGCGGCCACACCTGGCTCGGCAGCCGCCTCGCCCGCGGCGTGGAGCGCCGCCCCAGGCTGCTGGCCCGCGCGGAGCTCCGCCGCAAGCGTCCCGGTCGACCGACCGAGGGCGAGCAGCGCTCGCTCGTCCCGGCGCCGCGCCGCACCCGCATCTCCCTGGTAGGCAGCGACGCCGGCACAGATGGCCGCCGCGAGGCCCGGCACGAAGGCCGCCGTGGCATCGCCGAGGTTGGCACCGACGGCAATACCGCCGACGAGACCACCGAGCACCGCGGCGGCGAGCCAGCGGCGCTGCCGGCCCTGCTCCGCCCACCTCGGCATCACGACGGCGACCGTGGGCAACGTCCTTCGCGACGACATGCCGGCTGCGCGCAGGCGGGTCGCGGCGTACGGCACAGGCCGCAGTACCAGCAGGGAAGCGGCGAGCCAGGCAAGCGCGGGCCCGGTCACGGAGGTACCTGCTCGACACGCTCGACACCTCGGCTGCCGAGCAGCGCAGCCAGCTCTTTCCAGGCCGGACCGGCGCCGCCGTCGCGTCGCCATGCGGGCTCGACCCGGACCAGGTCTCCGAGGCGACGCAGCACCGCGATCTCGGCGAGCTGCCGACGCCCGGCGGGGTCACGGTGCAGGTGGAGCACGACCTGCACGGCCGACGCGAGCAGGCTGTGTAGCTCGGCGCGGCCAAGTCCGCCGAGAGCGGCCAGTGCCTCCAACCGCGCCGGCAGCTCGGCGGCGCTGTTCGCGTGCACGGTCCCGGCCCCACCCTCGTGTCCGGTGTTGAGAGCGGTCAGGAGGTCGATCACCTCCGGCCCACGTACCTCCCCCACCACAAGGCGGTCCGGGCGC
>JBKOXW010000223.1:0-14719 GCA_046744115.1 Actinomycetota bacterium
AGCGCGGGCGAGGGCACCGGCGGTGGCATCACCCGGTAGCCGCTCATCGGGTACACCCGCACCGACGCCGCCTCGGCCCGCCGGGCGACCTCCTCCTCGTCCGCACCGGCCGGCAGCGTCGCCACCGCGTGCAGGCCGGCAGGAATGCCGGCCAGCCGGAGCCGCGGCGCGTGCCGCGCGAGCGCGGCGGCGAGCGTGTCCCGGCGTTGCCGGTAGATCCGGCGGGTGCGGCGCAGGTGCCGGTCCAGCCCGCCGTTGGCGAGCAACTCCGCGAACGCGGCCTGCACCGGCGCGGCGGTGGCGAGGTCGGTGGCCCGGCGCACGGCGAGCACCGCATCGATGAGCGCGGCCGGCAGCACCAGCCAGCCGAGCCGCAGCGCTGGCACCAGGCTCTTGCTCGCGCTGCCGGCGTAGACCACCCGGTCCGGGTCCAAGCCCTGGACCGCGCCGAGCGGCTCGCGGTCGAACCGGTACTCGGCGTCGTAGTCGTCCTCGATCACCCAGCCGCCGGCGTCCCGGGCCCAGTCGACGACCGCGCCCCGCCGCTGCGGCGACATCACCACGCCGGTCGGGAACTGGTGCGCGGGCGTGACGAGCATCGCGTCCATGTCCCCGGCCGCGTCGATCCGGACGCCGGCCGCATCGACGGGCACCGGGCAGACCGTCGCGCCGTGCACGCGGACGAGGTTGCGCGGACCGGGATGGCCCGGATCCTCGACCCCGATCCGGCCGGCGCCGCGCGCGGCCAGGGCATGCACCAGCAGCGCCAGCCCCTGGCTGAACCCGTTCGTCACGACGACCCGCTCCGGGTCGGCGAGCACGCCGCGGACCCGGCCGAGGTAGCCGGCCAGCGCCCGGCGCAGGACCGGCAGCCCGCGCGGGTCGCCATAGGCCAGGTCGGCGTCCGGCAGCCGGTTCAGGGCCGTGCGGGAGGCCCGCAGCCAGGCCGCACGCGGGAACGCGGCCAGGTCCGGCAGGCCGGGCCGGAAGTCGTAGCGGACCCGGGCCGGCTGCGCTTCCGGTCCCGGCTCGGCCCCCATCGCCGCCTGCGCGGAACGCGCGGCGTCGCGCCGGACGCCGCCGGCGACCACGGTGCCTGCGCCGCGCCGGGCGACCAGGTAGCCCTCGGCGATCAGCTGCTCGTACGCATCCACGACGACTCCCCGGGCCACGCCCAGGTCGATCGCGAGCGCCCGGGTCGACGGCAGCGGGGTGCCCGGCGGCAGCCGCCCCTCCCCTATGCCCCGGCGCAGGCCCTCCTCGACCTGCTGGCGGAGCGGCGTCGGGGCGGCGCGGTCGATAGCGAGCAGCAGCTCGCGCGAAGTGGACCACTTCTTTGCCACGGATGTGGACCTTACGGCAGGGCCACTCGTCTGCCTAGCGTTTCCGTCATGAGGCGTGCGGAACTGACCGGAGCGGCCTACGGCGTGGCCGGCATGACGGCCGTCGGCGCGTCCGTGGCGTTCTCCTCCGCGCTCACCAGCTACCCGATCGCGGCCGCGCAGGCGCTGCGGTACGTGGCCGCAGCCGGGCTGCTGCTGCTCTGGGCGCGGTGGCGGCGGATCCCGGTGCCGCGGCCGACCGGGGCCGAGGCGGTCCGCCTCATCCTGCTCGCCGCGACCGGCCTGGCCGGCTTCAACGCGTGCATCGTGCTGGCGCTTCGCTACGCCGAGCCCGCCGCGGTCGGCGTGGTGATCGGTGCGACGCCGCTCGTGCTGGCCGTCGCCGCGCCGCTGCTGGCCCGCCGGGCGCCGCGCGCTCAAGTGGTCGCGGCCGCCGTCGTGGTCGTAGCGGGCATTGCCCTGGTCGAGGGCGGTGGGCGGGCGTCGATGCTGGGCCTGCTGCTGGCCGTTGGCGCGCTCGCCGGCGAGGTGGCGTTCACCCTGCTCGCCGTGCCGTTGCTGCCCCGGCTCGGCGTCGTCGGCGTCTCGCTGCACACCTGCCTGATCGCGGTGGTCCTGCTGGCCGCAGCCGCCCCGGTCGAGGCCGCGGTCACCGGCCGTCCGGCCCTGCCGCCACCGACGGGTGCGCAAGTCGCCTCGCTGGTCTACCTCGCGGTCGTGGTGACCGCGGTCGCGTTCCTCGCCTGGTACACCTGCGTGGCCCGGCTCGGCGCCGAGCGCGCCGGCCTGCTGGTCGGGGTCATGCCGGTGAGCACGCTGATCGCGAGCCTGGTGCTCGGCCAGGCGTCGGCCACCGTGCCCGCGATCGCCGGTGTGGCGCTGGTCGGCCTCGGCGTCGGGCTCGGGGTCACCGCCCGGGCGGGGCCCCGCCCTCCGGCGCGGGAGAAGCCGCGAGTGGCCGAGCCAGTGGCACGGGAGCGAAACCCGCGGGAGCTCGTCGGATCGGGACACTAGTGTCTCGTCCGTGACCACCGACCTTCCGTACCTGCGGTTCCCCGCCGTCCGCGACGACCTCGTCGCGTTCGTCGCCGAGGACGACGTCTGGCTGGCGCCGCTGGCCGGCGGCCGGGCGTGGCGGCTGACCGCGGACGGCGCCCCCGCGGCGCGCCCGCGGTTCTCCCCGGACGGGTCGCTGGTGGCCTACACCGGTCATCGCGACGGCGCGCCCGAGATCTACGTGGCCGGCATCGACGGGGGGCCGGTCCGGCGCCTGACCCACTGGGGGGACGACTTCACGCAGCTGCTCGGCTGGACCGCGGACGGGCGGGTGGTCGCGACCTCCGCGGTGGCGGAGCCGTTCCGCAGCCGGACCTGGGCGTACGCGATCCCGCTCGACGCCGGCCCGCCGGAGCGGCTGCCCTACGGGCCGGTGACCGCGATCGCGCCCGGCCCGGACGGTGCCACCGTGCTTGGCGTCAACCAGAACAGGCGCGGCGCCGCGGCGTGGAAGCGGTACCGCGGCGGCACGGCCGGCGTGCTGTGGATCGACCCGGACGGGAGCGGCCGGTTCTCCCGGCTGCTCGCCGACGTCGCCGGGCAGCTGGAGGACCCGGGCTGGGTCGGCGACCGGATCGCGCTGCTGTCCGATCACGAGGGGTGGGGCAACGTCTACTCCTGCCGCCCGGACGGCTCGGACCTGCGCCGGCACACCGACCACGGGGACGCGTACGCGCGGGCCGCCAGCACCGACGGCAGCCGGGTCGTCTACCAGTGCCTGGGCGAGCTGTGGCTGCTCGATGATCTGGGCCCGGCGTCGCAGCCGCGGCGCCTCGACATCCGGCTGGCCGGCCCGCGCGCCGGCCGGACGCCGAGGCCGGTCGACGCGAGGGAGCACATCGGCGAGATCGCGCCGGACCGGGTGGGGCGGGCCTCGGCGATCGAGGTGCTCGGCTCGGTGCACTGGCTCACCCACCGGGACGGTCCGGCGCCGGCGCTGACCGACCGGCCGGGGGTGCGGGCGCGGCTGCCCCGCGTGCTCGGCGCCGCCGGCGACCCGGCCGGCGTTCGGGTCGCCTGGATCACCGACGCCGAGGGCGACGACGCGATCGAGGTCGCCACGACGAACGATACCGATGGGGCGCGCCGTCTCGCGGCGGGCCGGCTCGGTCGGGTGCTCGACCTGGCGGCGGCGCCCGACGGCGCCCGGCTCGCGGTGGCGAGCCACGACGGGCGGGTGCTCGTCGTCGACGCGGCGTCGGGGGACGTGCGCCAGGTGGACAGGTCGGAGTACGGCGACGCGTCCGGCCTGGCGTTCTCGCCCGACTCACGCTGGCTGGCCTGGTCCCATCCGGGCCCGACACCCCTGCGCCAGATTCGGCTGCTCCGCCTGGACGGCTCGCCCGACGATCCGGCCGAGGTGATCGAGGCGACCGTGCTGCGGTTCACCGACACGGAGCCGGTGTTCACTGTGGACGGACGGCACCTGGCGTTCCTGTCGGCACGCACGTTCGACCCGGTCTACGACGAGCACGTGTTCGACATGTCGTTCCCGGCCGCCATCCGGCCGTACCTGCTACCGCTCGCGGCGACCACGCCCTCGCCATTCGATCCGGAGCTCGGCGGCCGGCCCCCTCCCCAGGCGGCTGACGGGCCCCAGGCTGACGGGCCCCAGGCTGACGGGCCCCAGGCTGATGGGTCCCAGGCTGATGGGTCCCAGACCGATGGGCCCCCGGCTGACGTGCCCCGCAGTGACGAGCACCAGACGGACGGCTCGGCCGGCGCGGGCGGGAGCGCGGATCGACCGCCCGAGGTGGTGGTCGACGTCGACGGCCTCGACCAGCGCGCCGTGCCGGTGCCGGTGCCGGCCGGGCGGTACTCGTCGCTGCGGGCCGCCCGGGACGGCCTGCTCTGGCTGCGGGCGCCGCTGGTTGGGCTGCTCGGCGCGGACGAGGCGAAGACCGACCGCGACCGCCGCCGGCCACAGTTGCAGCGGTTCGACCTCCGCAAGCGCAAGCTGGTCACGCTCGCGGACGCCGTCGACGCCGCGGCTGTCACCGGGGACGGGCGCTGGGTCGTGCTCCGCGACAAGGACGAGCTGCGTCAGGTCCCGGCCGACCGCCGAGTCGACGACTCCGACGACGACGGCGCCGCTGAGTCCACAGTGGACATCGACCTGGGCCGGCTGCGGCTGCAGGTCGACCCGCCCGCGCAGTGGCGGCAGATGTTCGACGAGACCGGGCGGCTGATGCGGGACCACTTCTGGACCGCGGACTTCGCCGACGTCGACTGGGACGCGGTGCTGGCCCGGTACCGGCCGGTGCTGGACCGGGTGGCGTCCCGGGATGATCTGTCCGAGCTGCTCTGGGAGGTGCAGGGCGAGCTCGGCAGCTCGCACGCCTACGAGATCCCGCCCGACCGCCCGGTCGACGCCGAGCGCCGGGTCGGGCACCTCGGCGCCGACCTGGTCCGCGACGAGGCCGGCGCCTGGCGGGTGGACCGCATCGTGCCGGGCGAGTCGTCCGTGCCCACCGCGCGCTCCCCGCTGGTGGCGCCCGGCGCCGCGGTGCGGCCGGGCGACACGATCGTCGCCGTCGACGGCAGGCCGGTCGATCCCGCCCTCGGCCCGTCGGCGCTGCTCGTCGGCGCCGCGGGCGTGCCGGTGGAGCTGACGCTGCGCCCGGCCGGCGGCGAGGCCACCCGGCGCGTGGCCGTGGTGCCGCTGCCCGACGAGCGCCCGCTCCGCTACCACGCCTGGGTCGCCGACCGGCGAGCCGCGGTGCACGCTGCCAGCGGCGGCCGGGTCGGCTACCTGCACATCCCGGACATGATGGCGGAGGGCTGGGCGCAGCTGCACCGTGACCTGCACCTGGAGGTCGCCCGGGACGCGCTCGTAGTCGACGTGCGGGACAACCGCGGCGGCCACGTGTCCGAGCTCGTGCTGGAGAAGCTCGCCCGCACGGTGCGCGGATGGAGCATCATCCGGCACGGCGTTCCGGAGACCTATCCCGAGAACGCGCCGCGCGGGCCGCTGGTGGCCGTGGCCAACGAGTGGGCCGGCTCCGACGGCGACATCGTCACGGCCGGGTTCCAGCAGCTGGGTCTCGGGCCGGTCGTCGGCACCCGCACCTGGGGCGGCGTGATCGGCATCGACATGCGCTACAAGCTGGTCGACGGCACGATCGTCACCCAGCCGCGGTACGCGTTCTGGCTCGCCGGGCCGGCGTGGGACGTCGAGAACTACGGCGTCGACCCCGACATCGAGGTGCCCGTGCCGCCGCAGGACTGGGCGGCCGGAGCGGACCCGCAGCTCGACGCGGCCGTCCGGGTCGCGCTGGAGGCGCTGCGGACCCGCGGACCGGCCGCTCCGCCCGACCCCGCGAGCCGGCCGTCCCGCCGGGCGCCGGCGCTGCCGCAGCGCGCAGGCTGACGGCGTCAAGCAGTGAGCGGCCCGGGGCAACAGCCCCGGGCCGCGCACTTCAGCCGTACTCAGTTCTGCGTGATGATCTGCACCTCGTTGTCGGTGCGGTACACGACCCGAGCCTTGCCGCCCTGGGCCAGCACCTGCAGCGGCGCCGACGGCGCCGGGGTCACGTTGGCCCCGGTCCACACGCCGCCCGAGCGCTCGGCGACGAACACCCTGCTGTCCTCGTCACCGCCACTCGGAGCCGCGGCCCAGGCGACGAAGAGCTTGCCGAGCGAGACGGCCACCGACGGGATGAAGCCCGGCGTGTTGAACGTCCGGCTGGCGAACGTGCCGCTGCTGTTGCTGGTCACGACGATCCGGCCGTCGCGCTCCCAGGTCACGTACGTGACACCGGCGTATACCACCATGTCGGACCCGAGGTTCACGTTGCCGGCCGCGGTGAGCAGCACCGTGGACCAGCCACCGCCGGTGTTCGAGCCGCGGCGGAGGTCCGACTGCCCGGTGCCCGTGAACGGGTTCGTAAAGCGGGACCACACCATCGAGACCCGGCCGCTGGCGTAGGCCAGGGTCGGCTCGAGGTCGAACACGTTGGACGCGGTCGTGGTGATCCGGGTGCGCCCCTGTGAACTGAGCAGGGTGTGCGCCTGGAACAGCTCGGTCTGCGCGAACTCGCCGCCGGGCCCGACCTGCTCGCTCCAGACCGCCCACCACTTGCCGGCGGACGCGACGACGTCTCCGGTGAAGAAGAGGGCGCTTGCACCGGTGGTGGCGAGCGTCGTCGGCGACGAGTAGGCGCCGGAGCTCTCCACCCGCTTGGCGATCTTGAGCGTCGAGTTCTGCTCGTAGAGCAGGTACGTCGCACCCACGCCGTCCCAGGCCGCGGCGAGGACGAGCCCGGTGTACGGCGTCTGCTGCTGGGACGGAGCCTGGCCAGGACGGTCCCGGAAGAACCAGATCGGCCCGTACGGATCCCCGTTGCACTCGGCGAACCCGCGGGTGGTGCCGTCGGACGCGATGACCGCGTCGCCCAGCCCGACCCCGCATCCCGCCACGAGCTGTTCGGCCGGGCCGAACGGAGCCACCGCCGACGCCGGCGTGACCCCCATGACAAGGACCGCTGTCACGAGCGCAGCAATCCACGACAGGCGACGAAACATCGCCTTCCCCCTCTGTTGGCCTAACCGGCTGGTCCGGTCCCCGGCCGTCAGAGCCGACGGCCGGGCGGACGATACATGACCGGAACGACCGTGCACCGCGCCTGCCCTCGAAGCCCGCCCTCGACTGCCCTCGACTGCCCTCGCGGGCAGGGTCACCGGTAGTCTGGGGCCGTCTCGGGGGGCGCGTGACGGGGCGCGACGACGCTGTTCGCCCACGACCCACGGAGGAAGCACGTGACCACATCAGTCCGTGCCCGAATCGGCGCATCCGTCGCCGCGGCCACCGCCGCGGCGGTCGTGATCGCGCTGGCGTCCGGCTTGAGCCCAGCCGGCGCAGCGGGCAACCCGAACACCGACGGCTCGACCGCTTTCGGTGTCGACGCAGGCAGCGCCATTGTCGTGCTGTCCGGCGATCCCTTGTCCACGTCGCCACGGACCAAGCCGGCGCCGGGCAAGAAGATCGACTTCTCCAGCGCCGCCGTCAGGGCGCAACGGGCCCTGCTGTCGGCGGAACGCAGCGACTTCAAGGCCTGGCTGCGGGCCAACGCGCCGAACGCGAGGGTCACCGGCGAGCACGACATCGCGCTGAACGCGGTCGCCGTCCAGCTGGGCGGCACGAGTCTCGCCACGATCAGGCAGGCCCCGCAGGTCACCGACGCGCAGCACGTGTCGCTCTACCACCCGGTCGACAACGCCGACCCGGACCTGGGCCTCGTGCACGCCATCGAGGCCTGGCAGACCGCTGAGGTCGGCGGTGCCGCCAACGCCGGCAGGGGCGTCAAGATCGGCGTCGTGGACACCGGCATCGACATCCGGCACCCGTGCTTCTCCGACGCCGGCTTCCCGGCCACGCCGCAGCTCGGCGACCGCCGGTTCACCAACAACAAGGTGGTCGTGGCCAAGGTGTTCCACAACAAGGCCGGCGTGAACGGGTACACCCCCGAGGCGGTGCAGGACCACGGCACGCACGTGTCCGGCACGGCGGCGTGCAACCTGGACACCCCGGCGACGGTGAACGGCGTCGATATACCGTACGACGTCTCCGGCGTCGCACCGGCGGCTCAGCTCGGCAACTACAACGTCTTCCCGGCCGATGTGGAGAGCGCGCGTTCCGAGGACATCGTGAACGCCCTCGAGGCGGCGTTCGTCGACGGCATGGACGTGGTCAACATGTCCCTGGGCGGGAGCGCGTCCGGCGCGCGGGACCTGCTCGCCATGGCCGTCGACAACCTCGACCAGGCCGGCATGATCTCCGCGGTCGCGGCGGGAAACTCCGGTCCCGGCCACGACACGATCGAGTCGCCGGGCTCGGCGGCACGGGCGCTGACCGCCGGCGCGTCGACGGTCGGCCACTTCATCGGCGCGCCGCTCGTCGTGGGAGCGTCCACGTTTGCGGCGGCCAGCGGTGACTTCGCCACCGTGTCGGCCGACCTGACCGCGCCGCTCGGCGTCGTCACCGGGGCGATCAACGGGCTCGGCGCTGCCTGCGCCGCTCTACCGGCGGGCAGCCTGACCGGCCGCATCGGGGTGGTCTCCCGCGGCACCTGCACGTTCTCGCAGAAGATCCGCAACGCCCAGACCGCCGGGGCCGTCGCGACGATCGTCGTCAACAACGTGGGCGGCGACCCGAGCTCGATGGGCCAGGACGGCACGCCGAACCAGCCCACGATCCCGGCCTACATGGTCGCGAACAGCGCGGCCGCCGCGCTGGTCGCGGCGAACGGCCAGGCGGCCACGATCCAGGCCGCGCTCGCGTACTTCCGCACCGGCAACGACAACATCATGGCCGGCTTCTCCAGCCAGGGTCCGACCGACGCGTCGTTCCGCCGAGTCAAGCCCGACGCGGTGGCGCCCGGTGTGAACGTGCTGTCCAGCATCCCCAACCAGTTCTGCGACAGCCCGCCGTGCTGGGCGTTCTTCCAGGGCACCTCGATGGCCACCCCGCACCTGGCCGGGATGGCGGCGGTGGTCCGGGGAGCGCACTCGATCTGGGGCGCCGAGCAGGTCAGGTCGGCGATCGTTAACACCGCCTCCGACGGCGTCCTGACCAGGACTGCCAACCCGGCGGTCGTGGAGACGGACGTCAACGTGACCGGTGCTGGCCTGGCCAACCTGCTCAACGCGGTCGGCGCGCGGGTCGCCCTCGGCCCGGTGAGCACGTCCTTCGGCAGCATGCCCGGTGGCTCCGGGTTGACCCGGACGGCGACGATCACGCTGACCAACCTCACCGGCTCGGCGGTCACGGTAACGCCGCAGATCAACACGGTGGTGGGCACCGGCGTCACGTTCGCCTCCGGCGGGGCGGTCACCCTGCCGGCGGGCGGGTCCGCGAGCCTTGCCGTGTCCGCGACGAGCGCGAGGCAGGCCCCGGCCGGTGACCACTCCGCGATGCTGCGGCTCCGGTCGGGCGGCACCGAGATCGCGCACAGCGTGCTGTACGTGTTCGTCAACTAACCGTCACCCCTCGGCGTGCGGCCTCAGCTGCAGCCGGACGTGCTGCCGCAGCCCTCGCAGACGTAGCAGGAGCCGGCCGGGCGCATCTTCGTTCCGCAGGTGAAGCAGAGCGGGGCGTCGGCGACCGTGCCCTGCTGCAGCTCGATCAGCTCCGTCGACGAGTGCACGGTCGGAGCAACCGGCTTCGCCGCCGCCGCGTCCACGTCGGGTTCGGCGTGGCTGGGGGCGGCCTCAGCCCGCTCCAGCGTTCGTGCGGGCTTGTCCGGGGTCCTCTCTACCGGAGCGGAGGAGCGCAGCGCCTCCACGTCGACGTCGTCGTCGGACGCGGTTCCGCCGTACTGGCTGGCCACCGCGGCGGCCCGCTCGTCGGCAGTGAAGATGCCGAGCTCTGCGCGCTTCTCGTACGGCAGGTAGTCCAGCGCGAGCCGGCGGAACAGGTAGTCCATCACCGACGACGCCATCCGGATGTCCGGGTCATCGGTGAGCCCCGCCGGGTCGAACCGCATGTTGACGAACTTCGACACGTACGTCTCCAGCGGCACGCCGTACTGCAGCGCGATCGAGATCGCGATGGAGAACGCGTCCATCACGCCGGCGAGCGTCGAACCCTGCTTCGACATCTTCACGAACAACTCGCCGAGCCCGTTGTCCGGATAGGACGACGAGGTGACGTAGCCTTCGGCGCCGCCGACGGCGAACGACACCGTCTGGGACGGGCGCTTCTTCGGCAGTCGGGTCCGGGTCGGCCGGTACTCGATCACGGTCGCCGGCTCGGTCGAGGCCTTCTTCGCCCGGGCGTCGGAGAGCGGCTGCCCGACCTTGCAGTTGTTCCGGTAGATCGCGAGCGCCTTCAGGCCGAGCTTCCAGCCCTCGAAGTAGATCCGCTCGATCTCCTCCACGGTCACCGATTCCGGCAGGTTCACGGTCTTCGAGAGAGCCCCGGACAGCAGTGGCTGTAACGCGGCCATCATCCGAACGTGACCCATCGGCGAGATCGACCGCTCCCCCATCGCGCAGTCGAAGACCTCGTAGTGCTCCTCCCGAAGGCCCGGGGCGCCGATCACGTTGCCGTGCTCGGAGATGTGCTCGACGATCGCCTCGACCTGCTCCTCCTGATAGCCGAGTGTTCGCAGGGCGCGCGGCACGGTCTGGTTGACGATCTGCATCGACCCGCCGCCGACCAGCTTCTTGAACTTCACCAGCGCCAGGTCCGGCTCTACCCCCGTCGTGTCGCACCCCATAGCGAGTCCTATGGTTCCAGTCGGCGCGATTAGGCTGGCCTGCGCGTTTCGCCAGCCATTTTCGGTGCCGATGCGGAGGCATTCCTGCCATTCGGCGGTCGCGACCCGCAGGACATCCGCGTCATCGGCGCCGACCGCGCGGATCGCGTCGCTGGCGGCGGCGTGCTTGCGCATCACCCGCTGGTGGGCGCTCGCGTTCCGGGCGTAGCCGTCGTAAGGCCCGACGACGCCGGCGAGCTCGGCGGACCGGCGGTAGGCGACCCCGGTCATCAGCGAAGTGATCGCCGCGGACAGCGCTCGGCCGCCCTCGGAGTCGTAAGCGTGCCCGGTCGCCATGAGCAGGGCACCGAGGTTCGCGTAGCCGATGCCGAGCTGCCGGTAGGCCCGCGTGACCTCGGTGATCTTCGGCGTCGGGAAGTCCGCGAAGCAGATCGAGATGTCCATTGCCGTGATGACCAACTCGACGGCCTTGACGAACTGTTCGCTGTCGAACGTGCCGTCCTCGCGGAGGAACTTCATCAAGTTCAAGGACGCGAGATTGCACGAAGAGTTATCGAGGCTGAGAAATTCACTGCATGGGTTACTTGCCGTAATCCGTCCGGTTTCTGGGTTGGTGTGCCAGTCGTTGA
Organism: Actinomycetota bacterium; assembly: GCA_046744115.1. Taxonomy (GTDB): domain Bacteria; phylum Actinomycetota; class Actinomycetes; order Mycobacteriales; family CADCTP01; genus JBKOXW01. Next base: position 11,248 of record JBKOXW010000223.1, read on the forward strand.
TCGTGCCGTCGTACTGGATGCCCGGGTCGGCGCACTCCCACGCGGCCTGCGCCATCTTCCGGAACAGTTCCTTGGCGTCGACGGTCTCGACCACCTCGTGCGTGAGCCGGGCGCGCAGGCCGAACTCCGCGCCTTCCTCGACCGCCCGCATGAACTCGTCCGAGACGCGGATCGAGTTGTTTGCGTTCTGGTACTGGACGCTCGTGCTGTCCTTGCCGCCGAGGTCCATGTCGAAGCCGGCGTCGCGGAGGACGCGGATCTTCTCCTCCTCGCGCGCCTTCGTCTCGATGAACTCCTCGACGTCCGGGTGGTCGACGTCGAGCACGACCATCTTGGCCGCGCGCCGGGTGGCACCGCCGGACTTGATCGTGCCGGCGCTGGCGTCCGCGCCGCGCATGAAGCTCACCGGTCCGGACGCGGTCCCGCCGCTGGACAGCAGCTCCTTGGACGACCGGATGCGGGACAGGTTCACCCCGGCACCGGAGCCGCCCTTGAAGATCAGCCCCTCCTCCCGGTACCACTCCAGGATCGAGTCCATCGTGTCGTCGACCGCGAGGATGAAGCAGTTGTGCACGCGGAGGCCGCCTGAGAGGTACTCGCCGCTCTCCGTCTGGATGTCGAAGACCTCCATCGGGCCCAGGCGCTCCACGCTGGCGATCTCGAGCCGCTTGACCGGGAGCGCGGCGCGGCCCGGGAGGTCGAACGACGCCTCCAGCTTGGCGCTCTTGGCCGAGTCGATGAAGCCGATCTCGTCGGCGAAGGTCCGGCGGTCGCCGGCGTTCTGGATGCGGATCTCCCAGAGGTCGTGCCGATTGCCACGAGGCTCCGCCTTGCGACCTACCCGCGCGAAGATGCCGAACCTGAGAAGCAGCGCCTGAACGCCGCGGATCAGCTGCTCGGAGATCATCGCAAGGCCGACCAATGTGGACCGCTCGCGCGCCGACACGTAACCCTCGGCCTGGAAGACGCTACGCAGGTACGTGGCAACCACCGGCAGGGGCGCGGTGTGGAGACGGGCAGGCACCTTCATGTCGACTCCGCGGGCGATCAGCCCCCACCGGTCGACGAAGTCCTGCAGACCCGCTCCGTAGAGGCGAGTACGACGGCAGTCGAGCGTGACATCCTTCGTCAGGACCGGACGCTCGTGCCGGTGAATTCCCGGAAGCGCGACATCGAGAGCGTCGGTCACCCAGGCCAGCTCGGCCGGTGTCACCGTCATCGCCTCGATGGTCAGCGAGCGGTTCGTCCCCTGGTATCGGCCCACGAAGCCATCCGACTGAAGCCAGCCGGCGAGGGCGGCCTCGGCAACGTCGGTCCTGAGAATCTCACCCTCTCCATGGTCGACGCGGCGATGCCATTCGACCCTGTCGCCGGTACGGAGGTCGCCGGCAGGGACGAACCGTCCGGATCTGTCTCCGCTGCTTCGCCACACCAGGTGATCCGCCGTCACGTCGAGCGTGTACCCGGCCTTGGTGTGCAGTCGCAGGACGTCCTTCACCCCGTTGGCCTTGGTCGCCACGATCGAGGTGATTCCGTGGGCGTCGTAGACCTTCATGCCGACCGCGTCGTCCTCGACCAGCTTGCCGATCGGGACGAGCCCGGCGGGCGTGCTGACCAGCGAGTCGTACGGCTGGCACGCGCTGACCTGCTGCGGGGCGTCGGTGCCAACGTTGAACCAGACCGGGGAGTTGAAGCTGAACACCTGGTGCAGCAGCATCCAGGTCAGCTCGTGCTCGAACACATCGGCGTCCTGCGCCGAGGCGAAGTAGCCGTGCCGCTCGCCGGCGCGCCGGTAAGTGAGCACGACGCGGTCGATCAGCTGCCGGAGGCTGGTCTCGCGCTGCGGGGTGCCGACGGCGCCGCGGAAATACTTGGTCGTCACGATGTTCGTGGCGTTGACGCTCCAGAAGTCGGGGAACTCGACGCCGCGCTGCTCGAAGTTGACCGAGCCGTCGCGCCAGTTGGTCATGACGACGTCGCGCCGCTCCCAGGTCACCTCGTCGTAGGGATGGACGCCCTCGGTCGTGTACACCCGCTGGATCCGCAGGCCGCGGTCCGGATACGTCGGGCTCGACGCGTCCGTGCCCGACTGGGTACCGACGGTGTCCGTCATGACGTGGTCCCCTTCGTCCTCGTTGCTCGAATAGCCCCGCGTAGCCCCCGTGGCCGACGCGGGTCGTGCTATGGGTGTGCGGTCTGGGCGTGCGGCCCGGCCGGCCCGCGGACGCCCGGTCATGGGATCGGCTCCATCTGACGCTCCGACCGCGGTCGCGATCCTGGGCGGCGTGCCGGCTCGGGCGGCGCCGGCCGCTCGGCGGGCTGCGGCGGCGAGTGCCGGCGCAGCGCCTCGATCTCCGCCTCGAAGTCCTCGATCGACTCGAACGACCGGTACACGCTCGCGAACCGCAGGTACGCCACCTCGTCCAGCTCACGGAGCGGGCCTAGGATCGCCAGCCCGACGTCGTGGCTGGGGATCTCGGCGCACCCGGTCGCGCGCACCGCGTCCTCGACCCGCTGGGCGAGCAGAGCCAGCGCGTCCTCGTCGACCGGGCGGCCCTGGCAGGCTCGCCGCACCCCGGTGATGACCTTGGCGCGGCTGAACGGCTCGGTGACGCCGCTGCGCTTGATCACCGCGAGCGTCGCCTCCTCGACCGTGGTGAACCGCCGCCCGCATTCCTGGCACGACCGGCGGCGCCGGATGACCTGCCCCTCGTCTACCTCGCGCGAGTCGAGGACGCGCGAGTCGGCGTGGCGGCAGTACGGACAGCGCATGGAACGGCTCCGATCCCGCCGGCACGGGCAGCCACTCGATGGCCCAGTTCGGGGATGGCCTGTGCATCGGTCTGTGGGCAACCTGTGGATGCAAGACCCCAACTTGTGGGCAACCTACACCGGTGTAACTACTACATGTAGGGTTAACCGTAGATCGCGATCCGAGGGATCGCAAGCTGTCGCCCGGCGTGTCGGACCGCGTGTCGCGGCGCCGCGGACAGACAACCGCCCGGTGCTCAATCGCCGCGCAGGCGCAATCGTTGTCCGGGCTCGACATGGGCCGACGGCAGCTGGTTGATCCGGCGGATCTCGGCGACCACGGTCCGCACGTCACGATCCGGCGCGATCTGGCGGGCGATGCCCCACAGCGTGTCGCCGGACCGGACGACGACCGTCTCGGGCGCCGACGGCGGAACGGTGGAGCCCGGATCGCGCAGGCCGGACACGGGTCCCGCGGCAAGGATCAGCACGACCGCGATCGCCACCGATCCGCCGATCACGCCAAGCCACCGGCCGACCCGGCTGCGGGCGCTCCGCGCGGGGCGGACGCGCGGCAGGGCGACACGGACGCCGGCAGCGCGGGTACCGGTGACGTGCGGCGGAGCGGCACCGTCGTCGCCGTGCCGGCCGGGAGCCGCCATGCGAGAGTGCGGCGCTGGCCGGCTCTCGTGGGCACTCCGTGGGCTGGCCAGGCGGGGGC
>JBKOXW010000276.1:0-9139 GCA_046744115.1 Actinomycetota bacterium
GCGCTGCGCGGGATGGCCGGCGCGCAGCTCGGCCGGCGGGGTCGGTCCCCGGCCCTGCAACCCGCGCCGTCGCTGCCCGCCGGAGCCGGCGACCGCTCCCTTCTTGCTGCCCGGGTTGCGGCGCGCCCCGCGGCGGTGCGAGTTGCCGACCATCAGCCGGCCGCGTCCCGGGTCACGAGAGCGTCCACCGTGGACCATTCGGAGTGTCCTCGACGGATACTCCGGCGGCCGCGAGCCGAGCACGGATCGCGTCGGCGGCGGCGTAGTCCTTGCGCCGGCGGGCCTCCTCGCGCTGCTCCAGCGCCACCGCGACCAGCGCGTCCAGCACGCCGGTCAAGTCGCTGCTGCCCTGCTCGCGCCACTGGTCGGAGAGCGGGTCGAGGCCGAGCACGCCGAGCATCGCGCGCACCTCGACGTACCGCTCGGCGACCGCGGCCTTCTCCCCCGCGCCGAGCGCGGCGTTGCCGTCCCGAACAGCGGTGTGCACGACCGCCAGCGCCTGTGGCACGCCGAGATCGTCGTCCATCGCGGCAGCGAAGGCGGCCGGCAGCGCCGCCGGCGGCAGCTCGACGTCGCCGAGGACCTCCGCCGCCCGAGTGAGGAATCCCTCGAGCCGCCGGTACGCGGCCGCCGCCTCGGCCAGCGCCTCCTCCGAGTACTCGATCGCGGAGCGGTAGTGCGGCGCCGCCAGGTAGTACCGCAGCTCCACCGGCCGCCAGCGCCTGATCATCTCGGACACGAGCAGCGAATTGCCGAGCGACTTGCTCATCTTCTCGCCCGCCGTGGTCACCCACGCGTTGTGCATCCAGTACCGGGCGAACGGGTCGCCGGCCGAGCGGGACTGGGCGATCTCGTTCTCGTGGTGCGGAAAGATCAGGTCGAGGCCGCCGCCGTGGATGTCGAACTCCGGCCCCAGGTACTTGGTGGCCATCGCCGAGCACTCCAGATGCCAGCCGGGCCGGCCCGGTCCCCACGGCGTGTCCCAGGACGGCTCGCCGGGCTTGGCGCCCTTCCACAGCGTGAAGTCGACCGGGTCGTGCTTGGCCCGGCTCGGCTCGCCCTGCTGCATCTCGTCCGGCCGCTGCCCGGACAGCGCGCCATAGTCCGGATAGGACCGGACGTCGAAGTAGACGTCGCCGTCGGCGGCGTACGCGTGCCCGCGCTCGATCAGCCGGCGGATGAGCGCGACCATCTCGGGGATGTGCCCGGTCGCGCGCGGCTCCACCGTGGGCGGCAGGCAGCCGAGCGCCTCGTAGCCGGCGGTGAACGCGCGCTCGTTGCGGGCGGCGACGGCCCACCACGGCGTGCCCTCGGCGGCGGCGCGCTCCAGGACCTTGTCCTCGATGTCGGTGACGTTGCGGCAGAACACGACCTCGTGCCCGCTGGCGGCGAGCCAGCGACGGAGGATGTCGAAGTTCAGCCCGGACCGGATGTGCCCGATGTGCGGCGGTGCCTGCACCGTGGCGCCGCACAGGTAGATCGACACCCGGCCCGGCTCGAGCGGGACGAACTCCCGCATGGAGCGGGTGAGCGTGTCATACAGGTGCAGACTCATGGGCTGCAGTCCGGTGCCAGCGCGGTCACCGGGCGAGTGTACGGCCAGGGCCGAGCCGCTCCGTCCGGCTAGACCATGCCCGTCTACACCAGACCCATCAGGCCGTTGAGCGCCTGCTCGCCGACGTCCCGCAGCGTCTGCACCGGATCCGCGCCGGTCAGCCACGCGAACCCGGCGAGCCCCGTAGCGAACAGGGCGAGCAGCACGAGAGCCGCCACGAGCACCCGCACGACCGCGCGCCACACCCGACGCCACCGGCGACGCGTCGGGGCGGGTCCGGGACTGGGCTCCTCCTCGCGGATGGTCGCCAGCACCTGGGTGGTGGCGTCGTGGCCGTGCGCCTGCTGTTCCCAGATCCGCACCTGCTCCCACTCGCGCTGCGCCCGCTGCTGCCACTCCCACTGCTCGCGCTGCGCCCGCTGCTGCTGCTCGGCGGCGAGCCGGACCACGGCCCGCTGGCTGTCGCGTACCTGCTGGGCCAGCGAGGGGACGACCACATCGGACAGGTGCCGGGTCACCGGCAGCAGCGGGCTGTCGCTCGGGATGATCCGGCCGTGCACCCGGCCGCCCTCCCGGGTCAGGTAGAGCACCAGCATCTCGCCCGCGACGGCGCCGGCGTCGAGCGTCGCCAGGTCGGTGGCGGGCGCCGGAGCGTCGCCCGTCGGCGGTTCGAGTTGTGCGGTCGGGCGGCCGGCCTGCCCGCCGAGATCGAGGACGGCGGCGATCCGCGGCTGCCGGTCGGTCCACGGCACGCCCGCGTAGTCGTCGGACAGCGCCAGTTCGGCCAGCCGGCGCCGCAGCTGCCCGGCGGTCGTCACGGCCCGCTGGTCCGGGTCGTGGACGAGGCAGTCGGCCAGCAGCTGCCGCCAGCCGCCCTCCAGCCCCTCGTCGAGGCGGATCCGGCCGCGGCAGACCTGCTCGTACTGCTCCTCCGGGGTGCTGCCCGCGGCGACATGCCGGCCGGTGAGCGTGCGGTGCATGGTGACCGCGAGCGCCCACACGTCGGCCTGCGTCGTCGCTCGCCATCGTCCGCGCGGCGGACGGCGTTCGCCCTTCGACTCGGGCCCGATCTGCCCGGCCGACTCCGGCGGCCGGTACGCGATCGTGCTGGCCGGGCCTGTCCCGGCCGGGCGCGCTGCCTCTAGCGCCGTCGCGACTCCGGCGTCGGCGAGGACGAACCGGGCGCCGATGCGAAGCACGTTCGCCGGCGTGACGGCGCCGTGCACCACCCGGCGGGCGTGCAGATGCTCCAGCGCCCCGGCCGCCTGCTCGAAGACCGCGGCCCAGGCGCGTTCCGGCGGGCGCACGCGGCCGGCGAACCTGGTCACGTCCTCGTCGGCGAGCTCGAGCACCACGCCGAGACGGCGGCCCTCATCGAAGCGGAACGAGGTGAGCAGGCCGAGCACATTGTCGTGTCCCTCGACGGCGGCCATCGTCGCCGCCTCATCGGCGATGCGAGACAGTTCGGCCGGCGTCCCGGACGGGCACTTCAGCGCGCGTGGTTCGGCGCCGTGCCGCAGCCGAGTCTCCACCGTGGCCGGCCGCACCTCGTACACCGAGCAGAAGCGGCCCTCGGCGATGTGCCTGCGCACCTGCCATCGGCTGTCGTCGGCCGGGCCCACGACGCTGCCCGGATCCAGCGGCACGTTCCGCCCGGTGCCGGTGGCCTCCGCAACCGCGGTCACCGCTCACCTCCCCGCTGGCCGGTCCGCCGGACCGCCCATCCGGCAGGGTACCCAGCGCGCCCCGCCTTACTCGATCTTCGCCGACGAGTGGTTATCGGATGGCAATCCAGTCGTTAGGACCCGGCTGGTACGACGAGCGCGGTGGCGACCGCCGCCAGGCCTTCGCCGCGGCCGGTGAGGCCCAGGCCGTCGCTCGTCGTGGCGGCCACCGTCACCGGCCCGCCGGCCGCCGCGGAGAGCACCGACTCGGCCTCCGCCCGCCGCGGGCCGATCCGCGGCGCGTTCCCGATGACCTGGATGGCCACGTTGCCCACCGACCAGCCCGCTGCCGCCACCCGGCGGGCGGTCTCGGCCAGCAGCGCCGCGCCGGACGCGCCGGACCAGAACGGATCGGCGGTGCCGAACGCCGAGCCGAGATCGCCGAGGCCGGCCGCGCCCAGCAGCGCGTCGCAGGCGGCGTGCGCGGCGACATCGCCGTCCGAGTGTCCGGCGCAGCCGTCGACGCCGGGCCACATCAGACCGGCCAGCCAGCAGGGCCGGCCCGGCTCGATCCGGTGGGCGTCGACGCCGACCCCGACCCGAGGCACGCCCGGCACGCCGCCGATCCAACCACGCCCACGCCTCGCGGCCACGTCGCGGCCGCGAGGCGATGACGCCGACGCCCGTACGACGGCGCGGTGGCGATCGCGACAGCGGTGCCTGCTGGTTACCGTCGTGACGTGGCTCCGGCGGCTCCGCACCCGTTCGCGGCTGCCGTCGTGGTCGCCGCCGGCAGCGGCGCGCGCCTCGGCGGTGCGGGCAACAAGGCATACCTGCCGCTGGCCGGGCGCCCGCTGGTCGCCTGGGCGCTGCGGACCTGCGCCGAGGTGCCCGCGATCGGCCGGCTGCTGCTGGTGGTCAGGCCGCAGGACCGCGAGCTGGCGGAGCGGACCGTGCGACGCGAGGTGCCGGCACCGGTCGAGCTGGTGCATGGCGGAGCGACCCGGCACGACTCCGAGTACCACGCGCTGCGGCACCTCCGCCCGGAGATCCGGACCGGCGAGATCGAGGTGGTGGCGATCCACGACGGCGCCCGCCCGCTCGCCGACGCCCGGCTGTTCGCCGAGACGCTCGAGGTGGCACGCCGGGACGGCGCCGCGGTGCCGGGCATCCCGCTCGAGGATGCGGTCGCCGCGGATCCCGACGGTGGCGCCATCGTTGCCACCGGATCGCACCGGCTGGTGCGGGTGCAGACGCCACAGGCGTTCCGCGCCGGCCCGCTGCTGGACGCGTACGAGCGGGCCGCCGTGGACGGCTTCACCGGCACCGACACCGCCGCCTGCGTGGAGCGGTACGGCGGCCTGGCGGTGCGGTGGGTGCGGGGTGATCCTCGCAACGTCAAGGTGACCTACCCGCGGGACCTGATGCTCGCCGAGCGGCTACTGCTGATGCGGGCCGGCGGGGCGGCACCCTGAGTCAGCTCCGGGCGAGCGCAGCCTCGGCGTACGCGAGGTCCGCCGGGTCGACGATCGGGAACGCGTCCTCGTCGCCGTCGACGAACACCAGCCGGCCACCAGCGGCGGCTGGCATGGCGGCGCCGTCGCCGGTCAAGTCGCGCTCGTCGCACGCGACGTGCGCGGCCTCGAGAACCAACCGCCGGGCCGCCTGCGGCGTCTGCATCCGGACCAGGGACTCGCGCGGGACCGTACGCCGGAGCCAGCCGGCGTCGTCGAACTCCTTGACCGTGTCGGTCACCGTGACGACCGGCACCGCCACATCCGCGCCGGCGCGAATCGCCGCCACCACCCGTACCGCCAGATCGGCCGGAGCCAGCGGCCGGCAGGCGTCGTGGACCACGACCGTCTGGATGCGACTGTTGAGCATGGCCAGTCCACGGTGGAGGGAGAGGTGCCGGCCAGGACCACCCTCCACGACGACCGGCTGCGGCCCGGTGGGCGCGGCGAGCACGTCGGCGAACCGACCGGCCCAGCCGGCCGGAGCGACGACGAGCAGCTGGTCGATCACGCCGCTCCGGCCGAGCTCGGTGGCAGCCCGGGCGAGCAGCGACGCCCCCGCGCCGAGCGGCCACAGAGCGGTGGGAATGTCGGCGGCCGACCGATGACCACGGTCGGTCGCCAGGAGAATGCCGGCAACGTCCACAGGCGAACGCCGGCCGCGACAACGGTTCCGCGAACGGGAGCGGGCTAGGAGGCGAGGACCTCGTCGAGGAGCAGCTCCGCCTTGTCCTCGTTCGTGCCCTCGGCGAGCGCGAGCTCGCTGACCAGGATCTGCCGCGCCTTGGACAGCATCCGCTTCTCGCCGGCGGACAGGCCACGCTCCCGGTCCCGGCGCCACAGGTCACGGACGACCTCGGCCACCTTGTTCACGTCACCGGAGGCGAGCTTCTCCAGATTCGCCTTGTAGCGACGGGACCAGTTCGTGGGCTCCTCGGTGTGCGGCGCGCGCAGCACCTCGAAGACCCGGTCGAGACCTTCCTGTCCGACCACGTCCCGCACGCCCACGATCTCGGCGTTGTCGGCGGGAACCTCGATCGTGAGGTCACCCTGGGCGACCTTGAGGACCAGGTATGTCCTCTCTACGCCCTTGATCGCGCGGGTCTTGATGGCTTCGATGACTGCTGCCCCGTGGTGCGGGTAGACGACGGTCTCGCCGACCTTGAAAACCATGTGTCCGTGACCCCTTTCGCTGTACCCAGGGTAACACGGCGTTGGGCGCTCATCACGTCCTGGCTCGACCATAACCGCAGGTCAGACGGCAACTTGGGGCGGGCATGGGGTTGACAAAGGCGGCCGCGTCTGCTTCGGCCCGGCTGTCCGCACCGGCCGGCCTTTACGGGGCCGGCCTTCGGGCGCACGCTGGAGCGCGTGGGCCGTGACGACGAGGACAGGCGCCCCGACGGCGGGGATCAGCTCGGCCCCGACCCGTTCTCGCTCGATGACCTGGTGATCCCGGACGACGCCAGGGAGCTGGACGCGGACCTGCTTGCCCTGCAGCGGGAACGGCGGGCCGCCGAACGCGCGGCCCGGCTCCGCCGGCTGCTGCTCACCCGGCACTGGCGGCAGCACGGGATGTCCGGAGCCATCGTCCTGCTCACCCTGACCGTGGTTGCCGCGCTCGCCGGCCTCATGCTGGCGTTCCAGCCGCGCCGGCCGGCGACCAAGCCGGTGCCGCTGGCCACGAGCGGCGTGAGCGACGTCGGCGAGGCTGGCGGGCTGCTGCCCGCGCTGACCGTGCGGCGCGCGGATGGCGAGCCGTTGCCGCTGCGGGCTCAGCGGCCCGCCGCCGTCACGTTGGTGCCGGAGCCGTGCGACTGCGCCGACCGGCTTCGGACCATCGGCCTGGCCGCGGCGCGGCAGCGGGTGAGCTACCTGCTGGTCGGTCGAGCCCTGCCCGAGCACCCGGACGGCCTGTCCCGGACCGCGGCGGTCCGCGCGGCCGAGCCCAGCGGGCTCCTGCTACGCACGTACCAGGTCGGCCGGGCTCCGGTGCTGCTGCTGGTGCGCGGGGATGGCGTGGTGGATCGGATCGTCGACGAGCCGACCAGCCAGCGCGAACTCGAGAGCGAGCTGGCGGCGCTGGCCGCCTCCGGAGCCGTCGACGGCGGCTAAGCAGTCGGTCCGCGCCTGGTGTGGCGTACAGTGCCGTGCGGTCCACTGTGGATGTAACTGGTTGGGGGCTGCACGGGTGGTGGCGGGCGGTACGGTCGGCGCCCTGGTGCGCGCCTGCCATCCCGAGCCCGCCGCGGCGGTCACCGCCGTCTCGGTCGCGCTGGCCGCCAGCGTCGGGCGCGGTGTAGCCGGGTCCATCGCCGTCGGCGCGGCGGTGCTCGCCGGCCAGCTGTCGGTCGGCTGGAGCAACGACTACCTCGATCGGGACCGCGATGCCCGGACCGGCCGAGCGGACAAGCCCCTCGCGATCGGCACCCTGCCGGCCGGCACGCTGCACGCGGCCACCGTCGGGGCGGCCGTCGCGGTGGTGCCGCTGTCGCTGCTGTCCGGGTTGCTCGCCGGTTGCCTGCACCTGGCCGCGGTCGCGTCCGCGTGGACGTACAACCTGCGGTTGAAGGCGACCGCCCTCTCCGTCGTGCCGTACGCGGTCTCGTTCGGGCTGCTGCCCGCGTTCATCACGGCCGGCCTGCCGGGACGTCCGGTGGTCGGCTGGCTGGTCGCGGCCGGCGCGCTGCTCGGCAGCGGGGCGCACTTCGCCAACGTGCTGCCCGACCTCGACGACGACCTGCGCACCGGGGTACGCGGCCTGCCGCACCGGATCGGCCCCGCGGCGAGCCGGGCCGTCGCCGCGGGGCTGCTGCTGGCGGCGACGGCGGTGCTCGCGTTCGGCCCGTCCGGACCGGTCGGACCGTTCGGGGCGGGTGCGGTCGCGGTGGCCGTGCTGGTCGGCGTGGGTGGGCTCGTGCTCGGCCGCCGGCCCGGCTCGCGCGCCTCGTTCCGCGCCGTCCTGCTCGTCGCCGCGATCGACGTGCTGTTGCTGCTGGTCTCCGGTACGGAGGTGCGGTAGCCGTAGTCCGCCGCCGGGGCCGGTGGGCCAGGCCCTAAGCTGGCGCTCGGTGTCCGCTGCCGCCCCGGCAGCTCGACCGAGAGAGGGGCACGTCGCCGTGATCCGCTCGCGCCGTCCGCTCGGTGTCCTGCTCGGTGTCCGCGCCACCCTACTCGCCACGGCCGGGCTCGCCCTCGCCGCGTCGGCCTGTGGCGCCGGCCAGATCGCCGAGACGGCCGACCAGGTGACGACCGTCGACGGCGCCACCGCCGACGTCGGCACGATCGCGCTGCGCGACATCGCGATCGCCTACCCGGAAGGCGGACAGTACGCCGAGGGTGACGACGCCCGGTTGGAACTCGTCATCGTCAACTCCGGGATCGAGGGCGACGCGCTCGTGCAGGTGCGAACGGACGCCGCCGCCGAGGCGAGCCTTGGCACCGGCGGATCGGAGAGCCCGGCCGAGACGGCGACACCCACGGAATCCCCGACGGAGACAGCCAGTCCGACCGGGACAGCCAGTCCGACCGAGACGGCCAGTCCGACCGGGACAGCCAGTCCGACCGAGACGGCCAGTCCGACCGAAGCGACCAGCCCCGCCGCGCCGACCCGCATCGAGCTGCCACCCGGTCAGCTCGTCGCTTGCCGCGAGGACGGTCCGGCGATCACCCTCGTCGGGCTTACCCGCGCGCTCCGGCCGGCCGAGATCGTCCCGATCACGTTCGTCTTCGAGCGGGCCGGCGACGTGACCGTCCAGGTTCCGGTGGCGGTCTCGCTCAGCCCGCTGCCGCCGGCATCACCCCTCGACCTCGGCCCCGAAGAGGGCACCGAATAGCGGCCAGCTGGCGAGGCTCCGGCCGGGCTCGGGCCGGATGAGTTTGTCGGTGGGCCCGGATACCGTCCGGCGCGTGACGAAGATCAGGGAGCGCCGCGCGTACCGGTGCGACGAGTGCGGCCACAGCGCCCCGCGCTGGGTCGGCCGATGCCCGGAGTGCCAGGCGTGGGGCTCCGTGGTCGAGCTCGACGCTGTCAGGGTCGGGCCGCGCCGCGTCGCCGCCGGTTCGGTGACCGCGCCGGCCCTGCCGATCGTGGACATCGATGTCCGGGCGGCCCGGGCCCGGCCGACCGGAGTCGGTGAGCTCGACCGGGTGCTCGGCGGCGGGCTGGTTCCCGGCGCGGTCCTGCTGCTGGCCGGCGAGCCGGGCGTGGGCAAGTCCACGCTGCTGCTCGAGGTGGCGCGGCAGTACGCGGCCGGCGGTGGGGCGCCGGCGATGGTGGTCACCGGTGAGGAGTCGGCGGCGCAGGTACGGCTGCGCGCGGAGCGGATCGGCGCCCTGCATCCGCGGCTCTACCTCGCGGCCGAGACCGACCTCGCCGCCGTGCTCGCCCAGGTCGAGGAGGTGCG
>JBKOXW010000146.1:0-6358 GCA_046744115.1 Actinomycetota bacterium
GCACTCGCTCGAGGGTCGCAACGAGAGCAACACGACCCCGACCGAGTTTGAGGAGTTCGCCGCCGAGCTCGCACACGCCTACGCGGCGACGGCGTGACGTGTCTCGACCAGGGAGGCCGTTCCGGCGCCGGCCTTACCAACCTCACCGGCGGGTATCGCCTCGGGTGCCCAGGCGTGCCGTTGCCGCATCCGGGTCCGCGCTGATGATCAGGTCGTTGCCTCCGCATTCTTCCTGGGGCGCGAAGGTGAGGATCCGCGACATGGGCACCGGTACGAGCCGATCGCGCGCCGGCGCGTAGCACCGGTACCCCGAGTCCTCGCAGAGTTCGACGAGCAGGGCGCGCAGCTTCGGCGATCCTGGGAGCACCTCGACGACGATGGTGGGCCGCTCGGCGTGGAGGTGCTCCCTGCTGGCTGCCAGCAGCGCGTGCTCCTGCCCCTCGGCGTCGATCTTGACCAGGTTGACACCGGCGAGCAGCGACCGGATGTCGACGATTGGTACGTCGATCATGCTGGCGGTGCGCCGAGCCATCGTCGCCGGCAGCTCCGACCCGTCGGGCAGGAAGGCGACCGTCGGGGTGGCGAGCTGCTCCCACGGGACCAGCAGCCGCGTCGAGCTCTGGGCGGAGTCAGGGACCGCGGCAGCCGCGACCACCTCCACCGAGTGGATGCCGTTGACGGCGAGGTTGGCGCGGCACACCGCCACAGATGCCGGATGAGGTTCCACCGCGACGTACCGGGCGTGCGGCGCCACCATGCCGCCCTGCACCGTGTAGTAGCCCACGTTCGCACCGACCTCGAGCACCGACGACGACCGGAGGCAGAAGTAGCGCCACCAGGGGACCAGCTCCGGCTCCCAGCCCTGCTCCCCTAGCCAGTACAGCTGCCGCAGGACGAGCGAGTCGGCGTTGACGAAGGACAGCGCCTGGTTGCCGGCCAGTGTGAAGGTACGGACCCGCGGCGGGATGCCGCCGCGGCGCAGGGCTCTGCAGAGCGCCATGCGGCCCGCGTCGCGGAGTGGGTGCGGTGCGGCGGCCGGCCGGCGGAGCCAGCCGAGCACTGCAGGGGACAGCCGGCACACCAGCGCGGCGAGTGCGCGGCGGCCGGCCCTGGTAGCCCATCGCGCGGGCGCCGAGCTACCGGCCATCGGGCGCAGCCTCCTGTCCGCAGGCGGACGTCAAGGTCGGTCAACAGGTGGCGACGGAGCGGCGGGCCGGTCCGCCACGTCCCAGCCCAGCAACACATCGTCGCCAGCGAGGCAGAACGTGCGGTTGGTGAGCCGTACCCCGTCGGCGATCCGGGCGATTCCCAGGTTTCCGACTGCCTCGACACCCGCGCCGACGACGGTGGGGGAGATCGACACCACCAGGCGATCAACCAGGCCGGCCTCCAGAAAGGACGTGATCACGCCGCTGCCGCCCTCGACCATGAGCGACTCGATGCCGGAGGCGCGCAGGTGGGCGAGGACGGCTGTCAGGTCCACGCCTCGCGGGCCAGCGGCCACCTCATGCACCGTCACGTGCGCGGCCCGCAGCTGTTCCCGCCGCGCCGCGTCGGCGGCTGACGTGGTGAACACGAGCGTGGTCGCGCCGTCGCCGGCCACTTTCGCCGTCGGCGCGATGCGCAGCGTCGAGTCGACGACGACGCGGATCGGGTTGGCGCCGGGCACCAGCCGCACGGTCAGCTGAGGATCGTCCTGCCGCACCGTGCTCGCGCCGACCAGCACCGCGTCGCACGCGGCACGCAGCCCGTGGGAGATCTGCCGCTCGGCCTCGCCGCTGATCCATTTCGAGTCACCGGTCCGGGTCGCGATCCGGCCGTCCAGCGTCTGCGCGTACTTCACGAGGACGTACGGCCGGTCGGCGTGGGGGCGTACCGCGCCGAGCAGGATCCCGACGTCCACGGGCGCCGGCACGGCAGTGGTGAGCGCCATGCCGGCCGGCCGCAGGTGCCCGAACCGGTCCGCCTTGGTGGTGAGATAGCGGACGTTGCGGCCGTGTGCCGCCGTGGCGAGCGGCTCCACGGCGGCCACGCGGATGCCGAGCCGGCGCAGCGCGTCCGACTTCACGGGGTTGTTCGACAGCAGCCGGACCGACCGCACCCCGAGGGCCGCGAGTACCGCCGCGGCGTCGGCGTAGTCCCTGCCATCGGCGGGGAAGCCCAGGCGCAGGTTCGCTTCGAGCGTGTCCGCGCCGAGGTCCTGCTCCATGTAGGCACGCAGCTTGTTCAGCAGGCCGATGCCGCGCCCCTCGTGGCCGGTCAGGTAGAGCACCACGCCACGGTTCTCGGCGGATACGGCGCGCATCGCGGTGCGCAGCTGCACCCCGCAGTCACACCGCAGCGAGCCGAGCGCGTCTCCGGTCAGGCACTCCGAGTGCAGCCGGGTGAGCACCGACTCACCGTCCGCGAGATCGCCCTTCACCAGGGCCAGATAGATGTGACCGCTTGCGGTCTCGAACCCGCGCGCGCGGAACTCGCCGTAGGAGGTGGGGATCACCACAGACCCCGCCTCAACGGGTAGCGGCGTAGGCTCGCCGCCCTCAGTTGATGGAAGCAACATCATCCTGGCGTATCACAAGATAGGTCCGGAAACGCAGCCGGTAGGAAGTGACGTGCGAGTTCGTGCCCTACAGTTCAGCGCCCCGCACCGGGTCGAGCTCGTGTCAGTCGAGGTCCCAGAGCCCACGTCGACGACCGATCTGGTGGTGCGGACCGCGTACTCCGGCGTGAGCGGCGGTACCGAGATGCTGGCCTACCGCGGCGAGCTGGATGCGACCACCACCCTCGACGAGAGCCTCGCGGGGCTGTCCGGCACGTTCTCCTACCCGTTCCGGTACGGCTACAGCTGCGTCGGCCGGGTCGAGCGCGGGACGGCCGCCGTCCCCGACGGCTCGCTGGTGTTCGCGTTCCACCCGCACCAGGACCGGTTCGTCGTGCCCGAGAGCGACGCCGTGCTGCTCGACGCGGACACGGACCCGCGGCTGGCGACGCTGTTTCCGCTGGTCGAAACCGCCCTTCAGCTGGCGCTCGACGCTGGCCCGGTGCTGCACGAGACAGTCGTCATCACGGGCCTGGGCGCGGTCGGGCTGCTCACCGCGCTAGTCCTGCGAGGCGCCGGCGCGTCCGTGCTGGCCGCGGAGCCCCGGGAGTGGCGGCGGGAGATCGCGGCCACGTGCGGTGTCACCGCCGTCTCGCCCGAGCAGCTTCCTGCTGCCGTTGCGGAGGCGACCGGCGGGCGCGGGACGCCGACGCTGGTGGAGCTGTCCGGCGCCCCCGCTGCCCTTGAGGCCGGGCTGGCGCTGCTTGCGCACGAGGGGACGGCGCTCGTCGGCTCCTGGTACGGCACCAAGCGGGTCTCGCTGCCGCTCGGCGCGGAGTTCCACCGCCGCCGACTGACCGTGCGCAGCAGCCAGGTCTCCACGATCCCAGCCTCGCTCGCCGCCCGGTGGGACATCAGGCGCCGCCGGGCGGCCGCCCGGCAGCTGCTCGGCGACCCGCCGCTACGCGCCGTGCCGACCAGCGAGTTCCCGTTCGCCGCGGCGCCCACCGCCTACGCGGCAGTCGAGCGCGGCGAGCGGGGGCTGCTGCACGCGGCGCTGCGCTATGAATGACCTCATGTATGAGACCGGCACCGCCATCGACGTACGCGCCTCTCATGTCATCCCGGGCGCGCCCCCGCCCGAAGGGGAACTGCACGAGCACGACTACCGACTCGATGTCGTGGCGCGCCGGGAGGATCTCGACGAGCGCGGCATGGTCGTCGACCTCGACGTGCTCGACCGGGCACTGCGGGAGATCGCCGGCACGGTCGGCGGTGCCGACCTCGACGACGTCGTCGCACCTGAGGCGGGAGCCGAGGCGGTGACGGTCGAGGTGTTTGCGAGGTGGGTGCACGACTGGCTGGCGCGCAAGCTTGGGGCGGTACCGGGCCTCACCTTGGCCGTGCGGGTCTGGGAGTCCCCGGTGGCTTTCGGGGGCTACGCCGCCGCGGCGGCGGACGGGGCGAGCTCGGAGTAGGCGGCAAGGCAGCGCTCCGCTGTTCTCGTCCACGTGAACCGCGCCAGCACGTCGTCGCGGGCCGCCTTCCCCATCCGCTGCGCGAGCACCGGGTCCGCCAGCAGCCGGTGCAGGCGGTCCCGCAGCTCGTCCTCGTCCCCCGGCCTGACGAGGAAGCCGGTCTCGCCGTCGCGGACAACCTCTGGCAGCCCGCCGGTGCGGCTTGCGACCACGGGCGTGCCGCTCGCCATCGCTTCCAGCACCGACAGCCCCAGCAGCTCGGTGACGGGTACCGGTTTGCCATAGCAGGTTCGCTCCACGGTCGGCAGCACGAACACCGCCGCGCGCCGGTACAGCACCGGCAGGTCGGCGTCGGCGACCGGGCCGAGGAACCGTACGTCACGTCCCGCGGCCAGCCGCCGCAGCAGCAGCGGGTACTCCCGCTCGGGCAGGCCGGGGTCGTGACCGGCGGACCCGGCGACGGTCAGCCGCGTCCCGGCTGGGATGGCGCGGAGCAAGTGGTCGATGCCCTTGTGCGGCGTGATCCGGCCGAGGTACAGGACGCCGTCGCGCTGGGTACCGGGTTCCGGCACGAAGCGGACCGGGTCCGCGCCGCCGTAGATGACCCGGGTACGGGCCGGCGGCGCGCCCAGGACGTCGGCGGAGTACCTCGACACGGTGAGGAAACGCTCGAACAAGCGGGGCAGGAGCCCACACCACCCACCGCCACTCAGGCCGTGGTCCGTCGTCACCCGGTGTTGCCCGGCCACGGCCGCGACCAGGGCCGACATCCGGCTCGGAGCGCTGCGCAGGTGGTGGGTATGGACGATGTCCGCGCCGCGCAACGACCACGCGAGCTGCGGGGCCACGGGATGCGCCGGGTGTCGCCGGATGCGGCCGACCCGGCGGAGCATGTGGACCCGCAGGCCGCCCGGCTCCCGCCACATCCGTGTCGAGGTCCCGAACGTGAGCAGCACGCAGTCCACATAGAGCGCCAAAGTGCGGGAAAGCTCGAGCGGGTAACGCTCGCCGCCTCCGAGGAGCCCGCCGGTACCGAACGGCGTCGGGACGACATGGATGATTCGCACATGCTCAATGTTTCCCTCGTGACGCTGGGCGACCCACGGACCATGACCGGGGGCTACCTGTACCACCGGCGGATCGCGGAGCTGGCACCGACGTGTGATGCCCGGGTCGAGTTCCTCTCGTTCCCCGCCTGGCACTTTCCGCTGCCGGCGCTCGCGGGTCGCGCCGTGCTACGGGCAGTGTCCCGGCAACGGCCCGACGTACTGCTCCTGGACAGCATCGCGGCCGCGTTCCTCGCGCCATGGCCGGTGCGCCGGATGTCGCCTGTCCCGCTCGTCGCCATGCTGCACCAGCCGCCGGGCGGGATCGACCACGGGCCCACCCGCACCCGGCTGCAGGCGATGCTCGACCGCCGCGCCTACCGCCACACCGCACGGCTGCTCGTTGCCAGTGCCGCACTCGCCGAAGCGATGCGCGCCCAGGGTGTCCCGGACGACCTGCTGCGGGTGGTCCCGCCGGGGCGGGACGTCGCGCGGCATGTCGAACCGCCACCCGGTGATCTGAGAGCCGGCCGGCAGGCGGCCGTGCTGTCGGTCGGGAACTGGGTGGAGCGCAAGGGCGTACTCGACCTGCTGGAAGCTGTCGCCGCGCTGCCGGCGGAGGCGGTGACGCTGCACCTGGTCGGCGACACCGAGCTCGAGCCGGCCTACGCGGCGCGCGTCCGGCACCGGATCGCCGCCGCCGACCTTGCCGGCCGGGTGATGGTACACGGACCGCGGCCCACCAACGAGGTGGCCGGGTTCTATCACGCCGCGGACGTGTTCGCCCTGGTGAGCGCGCGGGAGCCGTACGGCACCGTCTACGGTGAGGCGATGGCGGCGGGGCTACCGGTCGTGGGGTGGGACGCGGGCAACCTGCCGCACCTGGCCCGCGACGGCATCGAGGGTCGGGTCGTGGCGACCGGGGACCGGGCCGCGCTCACGGCCGCGCTTGGCGCGCTGGCGGCCGACGAGCCGCTGCGCCGCCGGCTCGCGGCGGCCGCCCGAGAACGAGCGGCAACGTTCCCGACTTGGCAGCAGACCGCGAGCCGGCTCTTCGCGGAGCTGCGGGCGGCTAGGCGGGAGGCAGTGCGCGGCGCAGGGCGAGAGACGGAGACAGTGCGGGATGCGCCGACGTGAGCGGATTTCGAGCGGTGCTCTTCGACGCCGGCGACACCCTGATCCGGCTCTCCGGCACCGGCGAGCAGCTGCTGCAGCGCGCGGCGGCCGCGCTGGGCAGCGGCCGGGTCGACCCGCAGGACGCCGAGCACGCGTGGCAGCGGGTGCTGGCGCGCGCC
>JBKOXW010000018.1:0-3396 GCA_046744115.1 Actinomycetota bacterium
GGCTTCGGCGCCGAGCTCCGCAGCAAGTACGACGTCGACACGACCGACGTGTTCGCCGACGTCATGCCGGAGGACCTGCTCAAATTCGGGATGATCCCGGAGTTCATCGGCCGGCTGCCGGTGATCACCAGCGTGCGCAACCTCGACCGCGCCGCCCTCATCAGGATCCTCACCGAGCCGCGCAACGCGCTGGTCCGGCAGTACCGCAAGCTGTTCGAGCTGGACGGCGTCGAGCTGGACTTCACCGACGACGCCCTCGAGGCCATCGCCGAGCAGGCGATCCTGCGCGGGACCGGCGCGCGCGGGCTCCGCGCGATCATGGAAGAGGTCCTGCTCTCGGTGATGTACGACGTGCCCAGCCGCACGGACGTGGCCCGGGTCGTCATCACCCGCGAGGCCGTGCTGGAGCACGTCAACCCGACGATCGTGCCGCGCGAGGCCCCCAAGCGCGAGCGCCGCGAAAAGTCCGCCTGACGCCGGCGTCCAGCTGCGTTCTCGTCGTCGCGGTAGCTCCCTACCGGCTTCCTCCTCGTGCCTTGCCGGATCGTCGCCTGGATCACCGGCGTCGGATCAGGGTGATGACGCAGCGCGCGTCGCCGAGCCGTCGATGATCTCGCGCATGTCCCGGCGCATGATCGACCGGAGCTCGTCGCGCAGCACGTCCAGCCGCTGGTCGCTGCCGCCCAACTGGGCGTCGATCCGCTCCAGCCGGGACGAGATCAACTCGAGCGTCTTCGCCATCGACCACACCTCGTCGCGTGCCCGGTCGACCCGGTCGAGCGCGTGGAACAGAGCCTTCCCGAGCAGCACCAGCAACGCCGCGGTCGCGACCGTGAACACGAGCAGCGCGGACCACGCGAACACGGTCACCCGTGCCACCCCCTTGATCCAAGCGGGCATCTCACAGGTGGGACCGTAGAGCCTCCGCCGTCCCCGGCACGAGCCGGGTGGCACAGGCTGTGGACAGCCGTTCGCCTGTGGACGGCCGATGACCCCAGCGGCCGCCCGCTCCGTACTATCCCCACCGTGACCGCGACAGACCGCCCCCGCACCGCCGACCTCCCGACGCAGTACGCGCCGGCCGAGGTAGAGGGGCCGCTGTACGAGCGGTGGGTCGAGCGCGGCTACTTCACCGCGGGCGGCCCGGACACCGACGGCCGGCCGCCGTTCTGCATCGTCATCCCGCCGCCGAACGTGACCGGGTCGCTCCATCTCGGCCACGCGTTCGAGCACACCCTGATGGACGCGCTGACCCGGCGCCGCCGCATGCAGGGCTACGACGCGCTGTGGCTGCCGGGCATGGACCACGCCGGCATCGCCACCCAGAACGTGGTGGAGCGGGAACTGGCCAGGGAGGGCGTGTCCCGGCACGACCTGGGCCGGGAGCGGTTCGTCGAGCGGGTCTGGCGGTGGAAGGCCGCCTCCGGCGGCACGATTCTGGGCCAGATGCGCCGGCTCGGCGACGGCGTGGACTGGACCCGCGAGCGGTTCACCATGGACGAGGGCCTGTCCCGGGCCGTGCTCACCATCTTCAAGCGGCTCTACGACGACGGCCTGATCTACCGCGCCAAGCGGATCATCAACTGGTGCCCGCGCTGCCTGACCGCGCTGTCCGACATCGAGGTCGAGCACACCGAGGACGACGGCGAGCTCGTCTCGATCCGGTACGGGTCGGGCGAGACCAGCGTCGTGGTGGTGACCACCCGCGTCGAGACGATGCTGGGCGACACCGCGGTGGCCGTGCACCCCGACGACGAGCGGTACCGACACCTGGTCGGCGCGACGGTCGAACTGCCGCTGACCGGCCGGCACATCCCGGTCGTGGCCGACGAGCACGTCGACCCCGCGTTCGGCACCGGCGCGGTGAAGGTGACCCCGGCACACGACCCGAACGACTTCGAGATCGGCCGCCGGCACGAGCTGCCCGCGCTGACGATCATGGACGAGCGGGCGGTGATCACCGCGCCCGGGCCTTTCGCCGGGCTGGACCGGTACGAGGCACGCCCGGCCGTGCTCGCCGCGCTGCGCGAGCAGGGCCGGATCGTCGCCGAGCGGCGACCGTACCTGCACGCCGTCGGGCATTGCCAGCGGTGCAACACGACGGTGGAGCCGCGGCTGTCGCTGCAGTGGTTCGTCCGGGTCGAGAGCCTGGCCAAGGCGGCCGGCGACGCGGTCCGCGACGGGCGGGTCCGGATCCATCCCAAGGAGATGGAGCCGCGGTACTTCGGCTGGGTGGACGCCATGCACGACTGGTGCATCTCCCGGCAGCTGTGGTGGGGCCACCGCATCCCGGTGTGGTACGGGCCGGGCGGCGAGACCGTGTGCGTGGGGCCGGACGAGACCCCGCCGTCCGGGGCCGGCTGGCGGCAGGACCCGGACGTGCTGGACACCTGGTTCTCGTCGGCGTTGTGGCCGTTCTCCACCCTCGGCTGGCCGGACGACACGCCGGACCTGCGCCGCTACTACCCGACCAGCGTGCTGGTCACCGGGTACGACATCCTCTTCTTCTGGGTCGCCCGGATGATGCTCTTCGGCCTGTACGCGATGGACGGTGTGCAGCCGTTCGACGTGGTCGCGCTGCACGGCATGGTGCGCGACAAATACGGCAAGAAGATGTCGAAGTCGTTCGGCAACGCGGTGGACCCGCTCGACTGGATGGACGCCTACGGGTCCGACGCGCTGCGGTTCACCCTCGCCCGCGGCGCCAACCCGGGCACCGACGTGCCGATCGGCGAGGAGTGGGTGCAGGGCAGCCGCAACTTCTGCAACAAGCTGTGGAACGCGGCCCGGTTCGCGCTGCTCAACGGCGCGCGCACGGACCGCCCGCTGCCGCCGGCCGCCGAACTGTCCACTGTGGACCGCTGGATCATGTCGAGGCTGCAGGCCGTCGTCGCCGACGTGGACGCGTGCTACGAGGACTTCCAGTTCGCCAAGGCGGCCGACGCGCTCTACCACTTCACCTGGGACGACTTCTGCGACTGGTATGTCGAGCTGGCGAAGGTGCCGCTGGCCGCCGGCGGTTCGGCCGCCGAGGCCACCCGCGCCGTGCTCGGCCACGTGCTGGAGACGCTGCTCCGGCTGCTGCACCCGATGATCCCGTTCGTCACCGAGGCGCTGTGGACCGCGCTGACCGGCGGCGAGTCCGTGGTCGTCGCGCCGTGGCCGGCCGCGGACCCGGCGCGCCGGGACGAGGCGGCCGAGGCCGAGGTCGCGGCCGTGGCGGATGTGGTGACCGAGGTGCGTCGGTTCCGCTCCGAGCAGGGTCTGCGCCCCGCGCAGCGGGTGCCGGCCGCGCTCGGCGGTCTGGACGCCGCGGGCCTCGCCGGGCATGAGCCGGCGATCCGGGCGCTGGCTCGGCTCGACCAGGCCGGGGGAGGCTTCGCGCCGACCGCCGCC
>JBKOXW010000220.1:0-1655 GCA_046744115.1 Actinomycetota bacterium
ACGTCGTTGTCGGCGAAGTCGTAGACCTGCGCGATGCCCTGGTCGACCAGCATCGGGATGATGTTGCCGCCCATGTCGTGCACGGAGCCCTCGTCGCCGGCGTCGATCTTCAGCGACTCGATGAGCGTCTCGGTGCTGAACACGTAGTTGCCCATCGAGGCGTACGACTCGTCCGGGCTGTCCGGCAGGCCCGGCGGGTCCTCGGGCTTCTCCAGGAACTGCCGGATCCGGCCCTTGTCGTCCGCGTCGATGATGCCGAAGCTGGACGCCTCCGACCGCGGCACGCGGATTCCGGCCACGGTCACCCCGGCGCCCGACTCGACGTGGTGCTCGACCATCTGCCGGGGGTCCATCCGGTACACGTGGTCGGCGCCGAAGACGACGATGTGGTCGGGCTGGTCGTCGTAGACGAGGTTCAGGCTCTGGTAGATCGCGTCCGCGCTGCCGGTGAACCAGCGCGGGCCCAGCCGCTGCTGCGCCGGCACGGCGGTCACGTAGTTGCCGAGCAGCGTCGACATCCGCCACGTCGTGGTCACGTGCCGGTCCAGCGAGTGCGACTTGTACTGGGTGAGCACGCAGACGCGCAGGTACCCGCCGTTGGCCAGGTTGGACAGCACGAAGTCGATCAACCGGTAGTTGCCGCCGAACGGGACAGCGGGCTTGGCGCGGTCGGCCGTCAGCGGCCACAGCCGCTTTCCTTCCCCGCCGGCGAGCACGATCCCGAGCACCCGGGGCTGCGCGCGCATATCGCAGACCTTAGTCGCTGCGCCCGACCCCTGTGGATCCGCGTGCGCGTCTTCTCACCCGCCTGAGAGACGTTCACCCGAGGCCGCGAATGGGCGGTTCCTCCGCCGAGTGTGCAGTTGATCGGCGAGTGATGCCTTGTACGCCCGCACTCGTGCCCGAAGTGCTCCTCGCGGAGCGACCTGACCACTCGCGCGCCGTACGCTGCGGCGCATGCCGGTGACCGAGGTGAACGGGGCGCTGATCGGCTACGACGACGTGGGCGGCGGCGAGGCGGTGGTGCTGCTGCACTCCGGGCTGGCCGACCGGCGGATGTGGCAGCCACAGGTCGAGGCGCTGGCCCCGGCATTCCGGGTGATCGCGGTCGACCTCCGCGGGTTTGGCGAGTCGTCGCTACCACCCGGCGAGTTCGCGCCGCACGCCGACGTGGTCGGGCTGCTCGACGCGCTCGGCGTGGACGCGGCGCACCTGGTCGGCTCGTCGTACGGCGGCGGCGTCGCCATCGACGCAGCGCTGTTCCGGCCGGAGCGAGTCCGCTCGCTGGTGCTGCTGGCGCCCGGACTGGGCGGGCACCAGTGGTCCGCGTCGATCCGGGAGTCATGGAACGAGGTGGAGCGCGCCCTCGAGGCGGGCGACCTGGACGCGGCGAACGAGGCCGAGCTGCGGCTCTGGGTCGACGGTCGGGGCCGGGCGCCGGACGAGGTCGACCCGGCCGTGCGAGAGCTGGTCGGAATCATGAACGGGGCGATCGTGGCAGCCCAGGCCGCTGCGGATGCGCCGGACGCCCGGCCGGTCACGCTCAGCCCTCCCGCGCTCGACCGGCTCGCCGAGCTGCGGGTGCCCGTGCTGCTGATCGTCGGCGGCCGGGACACCGACGACATATACGCGATCGCCGAGGCGATCGCCACGCG
>JBKOXW010000259.1:0-34347 GCA_046744115.1 Actinomycetota bacterium
CATCGGGCCGGCCGGCCACGGCACGCCTGATGCGGAGTTCGATATCACGGGCGGCTGGGAGCCGGTGCGCACCCTGGTCGACGTCGGGGGCGGCACCGGCGCCATGCTCGCGGAGATCCTCCGTGCCCGGCCCCACCTCCGCGGCACCCTGGTGGATCTCCCCAGGACGGCGGCTCGCTCCGCAGCGACGTTCGAGGCCGCCGGGGTGACCGAGATCGGTGAGCTTGCCGCCGCGGCCGGCTGCGACGCGACCGCGCTGCACCAGGTGCTCGGCCATCTCGTATCGAGGGGCGTGTTCACCGTGCCCGAGCGGGGGCGCTTCGCCCTCAACCAGGGCGCGCGGCAGCTTCGGGACGCTTCCCGGTTCCTTGACCTCGACGGCATCGGCGGCCGGATGGCCCACGCGTGGAGCACGCTGCCGACGTACGTCCGCACCGGCAAGCCCGCCTATCACGAGGTTTTCGGGCTGCCGTTCTGGGAGGACCTCGCCGCGCATCCCGACGTCGCGGCGAGCTTCGACGAGCTCATGGGGCCGGCCGGGCACGGCACGCCCGATCCCGACATCGAGCTGCGCGGCGGCTGGGACTCGGTGCGCAGCGTCGTCGACGTCGGCGGAGGGACCGGGGCGATGCTCGCCGAGATCCTGCGCGCGCGGCCGGGCGTCAGCGGCACGCTGGTCGATTCCCCGGGCACCGTGGCGCGCGCGGCCGGGACGTTCCGGGCCGCCGGCGTGTCCGACCGGGTTACCACGGTCGGGCAGAGCTTCTTCGACCCGCTGCCCGCTGGCGCCGACCTGTACCTGCTGCGCAGCGTCCTCAACGACTGGCCCGACCGGGAGACGGTCGCGATCCTGCGCCGGTGCGCCGAGGCGGCCCGCCCCGATGGCCGGGTCGTGATGATCGGCGGGGTGTCCCCGGACGACGCCCGCCCGCGCCTGATGATCGAGATGATCCTGGTGGGTGGGCGGACCAACACCCTCGCCGAGTTCCGCGTCCTCGCCCGCGAGGCCGGCCTCGAGGTGGTGGCGGCCGGGCGGCAACGCTCCGGCTATTTCGTCGTCGAGTGCCGGCCCGTCTGAGCCGGCGCCGATCGGGAGGGCGGCATGGCGTTCGGTGTGGTGGCTCGGACCGCGGCCTGGCGACACCACGGTGCCCGGGACGGCTTCGAGGTGGTGTTCCTGGACTCCGGTTACTCCGCCGACTTGGGCTACCGCGTCGAGGGGCAGGTCGCCGCGGTAGAGGAGGGAGTGGCCTGGTCGGTGCACTACGTCATTGCCCTCGATCCGGGCTGGCGGACTCGGACCGCCCGGATCCGGGGACTCACGCCGGCCGGCCGGTACGAGCTGCTGATCGAGGCGGATGGGGACGGGCACTGGCTGATCGACGGGACGGCGGCGGCCCAGCTCGACGGCTGCCTGGACGTGGACCTCGAGGCGTCCTCGTTCACGAACGCGTTCCCGGTCCGCCGGCTCGGCCTCGCGGTCGGTGCGGACGCGCCGGCGCCCGCCGCGTACGTGCGCGCCGCGAGCCCCGAGGTCGAGCGGCTGGAGCAGCGGTACGTCCGCCTCGGCGACGACGGTGGGCGGCAGCGGTATGACTACACGTCGCCGGCGTTCGGGTTCCGGGGCGTGCTCGGCTTCGACGAGGCCGGCCTGGTGCTGGACTACCCCGGGATCGCGACCCGCGTCGCCTGACCCGGCGACCGCGTCCCCGGCTAGGCGCCTGGCTCGCCCCGTCTGGCCTCCTGCAGGACCCACGTGTTCCCGTCGGGATCGCTGAAGCCCGCGTACGAGCCGTAGTCCCGGCGTTCCGGATCAGGGCCCGGCACCTGCCTGCCCGACTCGAAGTGCGTGATCTCGCTGACGTCCACCCCGCGCTCGACCAGTTCGGCCCGCGCCGCTTCGATGTCGGAGACGACGAGGTGCATGCCGCGGATGGTGCCCGGCGCGGCATCCGTGATCCCGATCCCGAGCGAGATCGAGCACGCCGAGCCCGGCGGCGTCATCTGCACGACGCGGAAGTCGTCGCCGGCGCGGTGGTCGACGTCCAGCGTGAATCCCGCCCTCTCGGTGTAGAAGGCCTTGGCGCGGTCCACGTCCGTGACGGGAACCAGCACGAGTTCGAGCCTCATGTCCACCATGCGGTCTCCGTCGCTTGGGCCGGACCGGCTCACCGGGGCGAGTGCAGCCAGGGTTCCTTGAGGTCGAAGAACACCGGCTCCCCGATGCTGAGCTTGCCCATCTCCTCCATCTGGGCCTGCAGCTGCGGCGGCGGCTCCTTGCGCTCGCCCTCGCGCGCCTCCTCCTCCGAGGTGAAGTACACGACCATGGTGTAGGCGCCACCTTCGTGCCCGATCGCAACGGTGCCGATGATGTCCGGCCGCCACGCGGCCCACTCCTCGGGGTTCTGCGCCATGAGCTCGCGGGCCCGCTCCGGATCGGTGCCGCGGCCCTGCATGACCTGGACGAAGCCGGCGCTGTCGGGGTTGCCGTTGACGTCGACGGTGACGTCGTTGCTGTCGGTGAAGGTGACCTCGCCGGTGAACAGCTTGGCCGTCTCCGCCCACCATTGATCTTGCTCGGGCCGGTCGCTGTTGCGGCGGGCCGCCTCCTCGGACTCGAACCGGGCGGTCGCGATGAATCGGCCGTCCTCGGTTACTCCGGCGGTGCTGCCGAGCCAGCCGGTCGCACCGGGTGCCAGCTCGGCCGCCCACCGGTCGAACGCCGCCTTCACCTGCTGGGCGTCGGCCACCTTGCCCTGGATCACTTGCACGAACATCACAGGCTCCCTTCTCCGTCGACGCGGATCCTGCGTGCGTCGGTGCTCATCCGGACGCTATCGGAGCGACGAGCTCGCCGGCGTTCACCGGCACTGGGACGACATTGCCGGGCGGCGCAAGCGGGCACTCCCACGCGGGGTCGTACGCGCAGGAGGGGTTGTAGGCGAAGTTGAGGTCGAGCACGAGGTACCCGTCGCTGCCGCCGAGGTCGGCACCCTTGACGGTGTCGATCAGGTACCGCCCGCCGGGATAGGTCGCGCCGTCGGTCCGGGTGTCCCTGACCGGCACGAAGATCCCGCCGCCGTAGCTCGCCAGCCACCACACGTCGAGGTCACCGATGCCGGGGACGTGCAGGACGCCGGCCCGCTCGAACGGCACGGTGCCGTCGGTGCCGGTGACCACCTCGATCCGGCCGGGCGCGACGTCGGTGTCCACCTCGAGCGTGAAGCGGAGGCCGGGGTCGTACGGCGCGACGGGGACGCCGGCGAACCGGCTCCGCTGGTCCGGCGGGATCGGCGACTCGGGGTGGCTGGCGAGCAGGTGGTCCCGCCCCGCCTGCCAGTGCCGGTGCGCCGCTCGCGGCTCGGGCTCGGCCCTGACCTCGGCGTACAGGCCGGCGACCCGGCGCCGCCAATCCAGCAGCGAGGTCGCATCGGTCCGCAGCCTGCGCTCCACCCCGCCCAGCGTACGGGGGTTCGTACCTCGTTCCGGGGTCATCACCCCGCCTCTTGCTACGAACCCGCCGGTGGCGCTCAGGGCCTCGCCCTTCGCGCCGCGACGACCGCGTTGTAGACGGTGCGGCGGGGCAGCGCAGCCGTCCGGGCGACCGTGGCGATCGCGCTCTTCCGGTCCTCCCCGGCGGCCTCACGCCGGGCCACCGCGGCGGCCAGCTCCGCCGCATCGGCGTCGGCCGGCGTCGCAGCGCCGGCCGATGCACCGGCGATCACCACGGTGACCTCACCCCGCACACCACCCGCCGCCCACTCGGCGAGCTCGCCGAGCCCGCCGCGGCGCACCTCCTCGTACGTCTTCGTCATCTCCCGGCACACCGCCGCCGGCCGGTCCGCGCCGAGCACCTCGGCCGCGTCCGCCAGCATCGCCGCCAGCCGGTGCGGCGCCTCGAACAGCACGATCGTGCGCCGCTCGGCGGCCAGCGCGGCCAGCGCGCGGCGCCGCTCCCCCGCCCGGCGGGGCAGGAACCCCTCGAAGCAGAACCGGTCGGTGGGCAGCCCGGACAGGGCCAGCGCGGTGGTGACCGCGGACGGGCCGGGCAGTGCGGTCACCCGTACCCCCGCCTCGACCGCGGCGGTCACCAGCCGGTAGCCGGGGTCGGACACGGTGGGCATGCCGCCGTCGGTGATCAGCAGCACGTCCTCGCCGGCCCGGAGTGCGGCGACCAACTCGGACGTGCGGGCCGCCTCCACCGCCTCGTAGTACGACACAACCCGCCCCGTCGGTCGCAGCCCCAGGTCGGCGGCGAGCCGCCGCAGCCGCCGCGTGTCCTCGGCGGCCACCACGCCGGCCTCCTGCAGCGCGGCCCGCAGCCGGGGGGTCACGTCGCGCGGGTCGCCCAGCGGCGCACCGGCCAGGACGAGCGTGCCGGGCTCCACACCGGGCGAGCGTACGCGGCCGAGCACCTCGCTCGGCGAGTGAGCACGTCCGCGCCGAGTGAGCAGGTACAGCCGCTCACTCGGAGGGGAACTGCCCACTCGCGGGAGAGAACACGCGCGGGGCACCTACGATCGGGGCGTGGCGGTGACCGTGGAGCAGACCCGGCCGGACCGCGTGGCCGCCGCGCGGCAGCGGGTCGCCCGGCCGGCGGCGCCGCCGTCCCGGCTCACCCGGCTGCGCGTCCCGATGCCGGCCGACGCGGCGATGTCCTGGGTCTACACCGGCGTGATCACCGTGGTCGCGGCCACCTTCCGGCTGTGGGGCGTCGGCTTTCCGCCGGAGAAGGTCTTCGACGAGATCTACTACGCCACGAACGCGGACGAGATGCTCCGCCAGGGGTACGAGAACAACCCCGGCTACATGTTCATCGTCCACCCCCCGCTCGGGAAGTGGCTGATCGCGGCGGGCATCTGGGTCTTCGGTGACAACTCGGTGGGCTGGCGGGTGCCGGTCGCGGTAGCCGGCGCCCTCACCGTGCTGGTGCTGATCCGGGTCGTCCGGCGGATGACCCGCTCGACGCTGCTCGGCTGCGTGGCCGGCGTGCTGCTGGCCGCGGACGGCCTGTCGTTCGTGGTGAGCCGGTTCGCGCTGCTGGACACGTTCGTCGGGCTGTTCGTGCTGGCCGGGTTCGCCTGCCTGGTGGTGGACCGCGACCGGATGCGGGAGCGGCTGGCCTCAGCGGTCGAGGCCGCTGCCGGCGCCGGGCTCGGCGGGATCGGCGGGCTCGGCGACTACGGCCCGCGTCTCGGGCTGCGGCCGTGGCGGCTGGCCGGCGGCGTGCTGCTCGGGCTGGCCTGCGCGGTCAAGTGGAGCGGCATCTACTTCCTCGCCGGCTTCGCGCTGCTGTCGCTGGCCTGGGACCTGGGTGCGCGGCGGTCGGCCGGCGTCGGGCGGCCGGTAATCGCTACGGCCCAGCGCGGCCTGCCCGGCGGGGTGCTCGCCCTTGGCGTCGCGCCGGTGCTGGCATACCTCGCCTCGTACGCCGGCTGGTTCCTCGGCGAGAACTCCTACGGCCGGCACTGGGCGGACACCAACGCCGGCTTCTGGTCGTGGCTGCCCGGGCCGCTGCGCTCGTTGCTGCACTACCACTGGGAGATGCTGAACTTCCACGAGGGACTGTCCAGCACCCACCCGTACAAGTCCGTGCCGTGGAGCTGGCTCGTCGACGGGCGGCCGGTGCTGTTCTACCACCCGAGCAAGCCGGCGCCGACCGGCTGCGGCGCGGAGACCTGCGTGCGGTCCGTGCTCGCCGTCGGCACCCCCGCGCTGTGGTGGGCGTTCATCCCGGCACTGCTCTGGCTGGGCTGGCTGGTGCTGTCCCGCCGCGACTGGCGGGCGACGTCCGTGCTCGTCGCGTTCGCGGCCGGCTGGCTGGCCTGGTTCGCGGTGCCCGGGCGGACGATGTTCATCTTCTACATGGTGCCGCTGGTGCCGTTCCTGGTGATCGGCGTGACGCTGGCGCTCGGCGACCTGCTGGGCCGGGCCCGGTTCGGCGAGACGCGCCGGCTGCTCGGCCTGCTCGGTGTGTCGGGGTATGTGGCGCTGGTCGTGGTCAACTTCGCCTGGCTGTGGCCGATCCTGACCGGACAGCTGATCACGTACGACGAGTGGCACGCGCGCATCTGGTTCCAGTCCTGGATCTGACGGTGGTGCGGGCGGTCGCCCGGGTCAGGCGATCGCGCGGCGGTGGAACCCCTTCAACCCCGTCGCGGTGAACGCGACCGCGGACGCAACGAGGACCACGACGCAGACCCAAGGGTCGATGTGCGGCACGTCCGGAACCAGGGCCGCGCGGACGCCCTCGCTGACGTACGTCAGCGGGTTGAGCGCGCTGACCACCTGGAACCAGCGCAGCGAGTCCAGCGACGGCCACGGGTACTGCGTGGCACCGGTGAACATGAGCGGCACGAACACGAGAGCGAAGACGATCTGGATGCGGCTCGGCGGGACGAACGTGCCAAGGGTGAGGCCGATCGCCGCGCCGACCCAGGCGCCGAGGATCAGGATGACGGCGAGCAGCGGCAGCCCCTCGGCGCGCCAGGGCGCCGAGCCGAGCACGAGCGAGCCGACCGGGAAGATCAGGATCGCGGCGACGAGCGCGCGCAGCACCGCCATGACGATCTTCTCGATAGCGACCAGCGGCGTCGCGAGCGGGGCGAGCAGCCGGTCCTCGATCTCCCTGCTCCAGGAGAACTCCATGATCAGCGGGAACGCGATGCTCTGCAGCGCGGTGAGGAAGGCGGTCAGCGCGACGATGCCCGGCAGCAGCAGGTGGCCGTAGTCCTCGCTGATGTAGCCGAGCGAGCCGAGCACCTTGGCGAAGACGAAGAGCATGAACAGCGGCTGCAGCGCCACCTGGGCGAGGAACACCCAGAACTCGCGGCCGGTGACGAAGACATCCCGCCACATGATCGCGCGGAACGCGTGCCAGGCCAGGCGCCGCTGGCCGTCGGCTGGCTCGGCGGGTCCGGCGGCCGTCGCGGGCCGGGTCGTCTCGATGGTCGTCACCGCAGCCCCCTTCCGGTCAGGTTGATGAAGACGTCCTCCAGGCTCGGCTCGGCGATGTGCACGTTGGACACGCTGGCGCCGTGCGCGGCGAGCGCGCTCACTACCGGCGCGAGCAGCGAGGAGGGCTCGGCCGACACGTACAGCCGCAGCCGCGACTGGCCGTTCGCCGCCCCCGGCTGGCCGGGGCCCTCGCCGGTCGCGACCGGCTCGACCCGGTCCACTCCGTCGATTGCCGCGGCCGTATCGACGAGCGCCTGGCCGTTGCGCGGCCCGACGGTCAGGTCGAGCACCGACTGCCCGACCAGCCCGCGCACCAGCGCGTCGGGCGTGTCGAGCGCGAGCAGCTTGCCGTGGTCGACGATGCCGACCCGGTCCGACAGCACGGCGGCCTCGTCCATGTCGTGCGTGGTCAGCACGATGGTCACGCCGCGCGCGCTCATCTCCCGTACCCGGTCCCAGAGGAACAGCCGCGACTGCGGATCGAGGCCGGTCGTCGGCTCGTCCAGGAACAGCACCTGCGGCTCGTGCATGAGCGCCCGGGCGATCATCAGCCGCTGCGCCATGCCGCCGGAGTACCAGTCGACCTTGATGTCCGCCTTGTCCGACAGCCCGAACTGGTCGAGCATCTCCGCGGCCCGCTCGCGCCGGGCGGGGTTGGGCACGCCGTGGTACGCCGCATGGAAGCTGAGGTTCTGCCGGGGGGTGAGCGACCGGTCGAGGTTGACCTGCTGCGGTACGACGGCGAGCCGCGAGCGGGCGCCGACCGGGTCGCGGAGCACGTCCACGCCGGCCACCCGGGCCGCACCGGAGGTGGGCTGCACCCGCGTCGTCAGCACGCCGATCGTCGTCGTCTTGCCGGCCCCGTTCGGGCCGAGCAGCCCGAACACCTCGCCGGGCACGACGTCGAACGACAGCCCGTCCACCGCGTTGACCTTCTGTTTCGGGTAGCGCTTCACCAGATCGCGCACCTCGACCGCCGACTCGCTCATCGATCCTCTCGTCCTCGACACCGCGCTCCCCACGTCCCCAGCATCGCCGGGCCGGCTGCAGTCCACCTTCCCGCTAACTGGAATCCGACGCTAACGGGTACATGCGACGGTGACGACCTCGCGCCCCTGGATCTGATTGCCGCGGTCCGCGCGTATTACCGCGGTACAGGTCCCGCGGCCCGTCAGGCCCAACCCGCTAGGCAAGGAGGAGCACGATGCAGGTCCATCTCGGCACGGCTGCGCCTCGATTGCTGGCCGTGCTCGCGGCGGTAGTCCTCGTCGGCGCGGCGGTCGCCGGCGGAGCAGCCGGCGACACCCCTCGAGAGGCCGGGGCCCAGGCGTCGATCCGACCGGCCGGCGCCGACGCGACGTTCAGCACGATCTTCGCCTCGCCGCTCGGCATGGAGGGCCTCACCGGTGACCGGGACGGGAACCTGTACGTCGCCGCTCGTGGCGGCGATCCCTGCCCGGTCTTCCGCATCGCCGCGGCCGGCGGCACACCGGCCGTCGTCGGCACCATCCCCGCCCCGTGCAGCCCGAGCGGCATCGCGCTCGACGCCGACGGCCGCGTCTTCGCCGCCGACGGGGGCGAGGTGCTCGTGCTGACGCCGAACGCCGCCAGCCCGCCGTCGGCCACGGTGTTCGCGGCGAACGTGCCCGGAGCGAACGGCATCGCTTTCGACCGTGGCGGCGCGCTGTGGGTCTCCGACGGCACCACCGGCCAGGGCCGGGTCTGGCGGGTCGGGCCGGACGGCGTGCCGGTCGAGGTGTTCCGGGTGCAACCGATGGTCAACGACGTGAACGTCGTCAACGGCGTCGGCGGAATCGGCCGCGACCCGCGCTCGCTGCCGCCCGGCACGGTGACGATCACCCCGGAAGGTCGCTCGGCGGCGAACACCGCCGGCTCCCAGCACCTGGTCGCGAACGGGCTGGCCTTCGACGCGGACGGCGACCTGTACATCGGCGACACCGCCCGCGGCGCCATCTGGAAGGTCGACTTCGACCGGCACGGCAGCCTGCGCAGCCCGGTCGGCTGCGACACCACGTTCACCCCGAACACGCTCTGCCTGGACAACGTCGCCGTGGCGCACCCCTACCTCGAGGGCGTCGACGGCATCGCGCTGGACCGCGCCGGCAACGTCTGGGCCGCGGCGAACGAGCGGAACGCGATCGTGGTGGCGACCCGTGGCGGCCGAGTGGTCGAGTTCTTCCGTAACCCTCCCGACGCCGCGACGCGGCTGCGCAACGAGGGCCCGATGGAGTTCCCGACCAGCCCGTTCCTCACCGGACGAACGCTCTGCGTCACGCACTCGGACGGCAGCCGCCGGGACAACTTCCCGAACACCGGCGGTGAGGTCGGGCCGGACATGACCGACCGAGCCAAGATTACCTGCCTGGACCAGCGCCTGCCCGTGCCCGGCCTGCCCCTACCGGTCGGCTAGCCCCGCGTCCTGCGAGGTTCGTACCGGAAGCGGGTGTGGCGACCCCACGTCCGGTACGAACCCGCCGCACTACGCGGCCTCGCCGCGGTTACGTCGGTCGGAACGTGAATCGGGTGGCGTCGACGTTCAACCGGTCCCACGCCAACGCGACCGACGGTCGCAGCCGCCACACCCCGCCCGCGTAGGCCTCCGCGGTGGCGCCGTACGGGTACTTGGCGCGCGAGGCGGTCGCGACCCGACGGGCCAACTCGGGCTCGAGCGTTACGAACTCGGCCTCGCCCTCCACGATGACCGCGGCCACGGTGTCCTCGAGGTTGATCGCGACGTGCCGGTTGTGCCGGAGGTTGCGTTGGTGGACGGCCTGCGGCGCGCCGCCGAAATACCACAGGTCGTCCAGCCAGATGCCGTCGACGGGCACGACGTGCGGCCGGCCGTCCGGGCGGGTCGTGGCGAGCCAGTAGCGCTCGGCGTGCTCGAGCCTCCGCCGGACCGTGTGCCAGTCGAGGGTCACCGTCGGATTGCCATACCCGGGAGGCAGGCGCATCGATGCCGCAACAGGTGTCATGCCGCCAGCATGCCGACGGCGTGCGACATTCCCGGACGGCTGGCCTGCCGGCACCCAGCCGGCCCCCAGCCGTCGGCTAGACCGGCCGGTAGCCGCGGAAGTAGTCGACCATGAACTGCTTCGGGTAAGGGCGCGGTACGGCCTCCGGTGCGGGCGCGGTGTCCGGGAACTCGTAGATGCCGAGCATGAACTGCATCGGATAGCGAGGTGCCTGCTCGACGAGCTTGACCAGTTGGTGGTCGACGAAGAACGCCACGTATTCCGGCGTCCACTCGGCCGCATACACGTGGAGGTCGCGAGCGTCGATGGGGACGGTCTCGGCCGCGAACTCATCGACGATCGCCGGGTCGCCGAACGGGTGCAGTCCCATGCCGACGGCTGTGCCGCCGGCCGTGACGGTGCGCCCGAAGATCTCGCAGATGCAGATCTCCGCCGATCGGTCCGGCTCGTCCTCGTACCCGATCATCCACAGGGCGGCCATGCAGGCCGGATCGTCGGTCGCCGCGGCCCGCAGCTCGAATAGCCCGTACCGAGGCGCGTAGAGCCGGGCGTTGCGCTGCTCCTCGCGGACGACGAGGTCGCGGCTGAAGCGGTGTTGCCCGACCGTGCTGCCGACCGGCCCGGCGAAGACGCCGGTCTGCAGCGACGAGACCCGCACCCGGCCGTCGTACTCCGGGCACCACGGGGGCTGGTCCTCCTCGATGAGCAGGCGCAGCCGACCGCCGCCCACCGCGTACCTGGCGGCCGCGTCCTCGCGAGAACTCCACTGCGGCAGGTGGTACGGCAACCAGCGCCGCTCGTCCAGAACGTCGCCGTCGAACGTGTCCTCAAACTCCAGCTCGTAGCCGCCCTTGCGGACGGGGTCGACCACGCGACGAGAGTCCGTGCCGTCGGCCACGATCACCCCCTCACCCGGAGCGACCTTACGCGCGGCATGCGAGCCGGTCAGGCAGCGGCCGCAGCACGTCGTGCGAGGACGTCCGCTGGTTCCCCCGGTGAGCCGCCGCCGTTGAGCACCAGGCCCCCCGGGTGGTGGCGCTGCTGCAGTGGCGGAAGGCCCCCCGCACGGGCGGGGCGCACGTGTCGCTGATGCACCCCGGACGTGACCAAGGGCCGGGCTCGGAAGTGTCCGAAAGGGCAGCAACCCCGGCGTAGGCGGGGGCGTCTTCCGGGTAGTGCGGGCGCGGTGGTGTGCCTCGCCGGCGTGGACGGGGGTCCTGCGATGAAGCGTGGGTCAGTGCTGTGTCTGGTGGTGACAGGAGCGGCGGTCGCGCTGCTCGCTGGCTGCACCGGCGGTCGCGGGGAGGCGGCCCGGTCGGCGCCTGCCCCCTCGGCCTCGGCCACGTCGGCGCCGTCGTCGGCGCCGGCGGCGACTGCGGCGCCGACGGGCAGGGTGGGGCCGGCCGGGTCGCCCGCGGAGACGCGGCGCCAGGCGCCACGGAATCCGGTGATCGGCACCGTGTGGACCGCGCCGAAGCTGGGCTGCGACGCGGGCTGGTGCATGTTGTCGCCGCCGGTCGGCACGGTCACGTTCCACGCCCGGGTCAGCGGGGCGACGAGTGTGCAGTTCTTCCTCGCGCCCACCGGTACGCAGACCGCGAAATACGCCAGGTCGATCGGGCTGGACCAGAACGGCCAGGACGGCTGGACGGCCAGCTACACGTACGCCGATGAACCGCTGATGTCTCACCTGACCGTGGTGGCCCGTGGGCCGGGTGGGACGGCGGAGAAGCTCCCGTTCAACCTCTACCATCGTTGAGCCCGATGAGGGCAACGATCGGTCGCGTGTGGACGGAGGCGGGCTGTCGTGACGGGACGTGTGGTGCACGTCGGGCAGCGGCTGACGCGCCGTCGCCGCGCGCGGGAGCGAGACATCCTTGACCTTCGAGCCGACTTGAAGGTCTAGCGTCAACACATGAGCGCCACCCTCCTTATCTCCGAGCTCGCCGCGCGCAGCGGCTTCAGCCCTTCCGCACTTCGCTACTACGAGCAGGTCGGGCTGCTGACCGCGGCCGAGCGATCGAGCGGCGGATACCGGCTGTACGACGAGGCGACACTGGCCCGGCTGCGGTTCATCGACCGCGCCAAGCAGTTGGGGCTGCCGTTGGGGGAGATCCGCGAGCTGGTTTCGGTATGGGATGGCGGGTTGTGCGCGCACGTGCAGGATCGGCTGCGCGGGCACATCGCCGCGAAGTCGGCGGAGGTCAGGGCCCGCATCGCCGAGCTGGCCAGGTTCGCCGCGCAGCTCGACGCGGCGCACGCCGGGCTCGCGGGTCAGGCGTCGGACGGCCCGTGCGGGGACGGCTGCGGCTGCGCAGACCCCCGCGAGGCTCAGCCTTCGGTGCCTCAGCTGCTCGCCCTCTCTCCGATGCGGCGTGTGCCGACCGGCCGCCGCACCCCAAAGCCCCCGCCGTCGCCGGCTGAACCCGCCCCGGCCGCGGGCCCGGCGGCGTGCACGCTCGATGCGGGGGATCGGCCGGCCCGGCTGGTGGCGTGGGCCGAGCTGGTCGCTCGGGTGGAGGACCGTGAAGCCATCGACGGGGGGCTGCGGCTGCGGTTCCCGCCCGACCCGGCGCTGGCCGGACGGCTGGGTGAGCTCGCGGCGCGCGAACAGGCGTGCTGCTCGTTCTTCACCTTCACGCTGCAGCCGTTCTCCGACGCGGTCACGCTAGACGTGCGCGCCCCCGAGGACGCGGCCGGTGTGCTCGCCGAGATGTTCGGGACCGCTGGCTGAATCGCTCTGGAAGCATGCCGGCATGACCGTCGCTCGCTCCCTGCTGCTTTTCGTGCTCGCCGCGCTCGCCGAGATCGGCGGCGCCTGGCTGGTCTGGCGGGGCGTTCGCGAGCACCGCGGCTGGGCATGGATCGGTGCCGGCATTGTGGCGCTCGGCGCGTACGGGTTAATCGCGACGCTGCAGCCAGACCCGTACTTCGGGCGCATCCTCGCCGCATACGGCGGCATCTTCGTCGCCGGCTCCCTTGCGTGGGGTATGGCGCTGGATGGGTTCCGACCCGACCGGTACGACATCGCCGGGTCGCTGCTATGCCTGGCCGGTGTCGCGGTCATCATTTACGCCCCACGCACCTGAGCGGCTGTGGCTGGGCGACAGCGAACCGATGCCCCCGTGCCCACACCCGGCATGCTCGACCGGTGCAACCCCCATGCGACCCGCGGTCTACACGCGTACTGGCAGTTCGCCGCCGTTGACCCTTTGGGCGCTTCCAGCACGCTGGACGTGCGGGCTCGCGCGTCGTGGCGGGACAGGCCGTGGAGGCGGCCGACCATCTCGGTGTTCTCCCGGCCGGTCAGGTGGTTGTCGAGGGCAGCGTGCTGACCGGCCAACCCGATCCGGGCCCGCACCGCGTCAGGATTACCGCGCACGTCGAACCCGGCGATGCGCACCACACCGGCGTCGGTGGACAGCAGGGTGGCCAGGATGCGGATGAGGGTGGTCTTGCCGGCGCCGTTGGGGCCGAGCAGCCCATAGATGACACCGGCGGGGATGGTCAGGCTCAGCCCGTCGAGTGCCCGCACGCGGCCGAACCGCTTGATCACCCGGTCCACCGTGATGATTGGCTCCACGACTGCCTCCAGTGTTGCCACTGGCAAGTACATCTTGACGTCAACATAGGCTGTAGTACACTCAGGAGTCAACAAGCGCGGAAAGGACGTCGATGGCGGCCAACACCGCGACAGAGCCGGTGCGCAGGTTGCCTCGCGCCGAGCGGCGCGAGCAGATCCTCGCCGCCGCGACGCGGGCGTTTGCTCGTAGCGGGTTCGCCGCCACCAGCCTGGACGACATCGCGACCGAGGCCGGCATCACCCGGGTGATCCTGTACCGGCATTTCGACTCGAAGACCGACCTGTACCAGGCCGTCTTGGACCGGTTCTGTGGCGTACTGTCCGCGCACGTGGCCGAGCCGGTGGGCGGGTTCACCGACGCCAGCATCGACGGCCTGCTGCAGGCGGCGTCGGCCGAGCCGGCCGGGTTCCGGCTGCTGTTCCAGCACGCCGCCCGCGAACCGGAGTTCAAGGCCCAGGCCGAGCAGTTCCGGCACGACATCACCCAGGCCGCCTACCTGCAGATATCGGCGATGCTGCCCGACCAGGCCTGGGCCCGTTGGGCGGCACAGCTCGCGCCGGCGGCGGCGATCGAGGCCGTCACCGCCTGGCTGGATGCCGGGCAACCCGACCCGGATCTTGCCGCCGACCGGGTCCGGCACGTCATCGCCGGTGTCCTCACCGCCGCCGCATCACAGTCCAACCTGGACTGTCTGCCGCCCACGCCGTAGCGCACGTTTCGGAGGACGTCGTGAAAGCATGTGAAACCCCCACCGCCAAAGCCGTGCGCGTGTGGGACGCGATGGCGCCCCGCTACGACCGCGACATCGCGTTCTTCGAGAAGATCCAGTTCGGCGGCGGCCGGGAGTGGGTGTGCTCCCGCGCCACCGGCCAGGTGCTGGAGGTCGCCATCGGCACCGGCCGCAACCTGGAGTTCTACCCGCCGGACGTGACGATCACCGGCGTCGAGCTGAGCCCGGCCATGCTGGCCATCGCCCGGCAGCGGGCCGCCGAACTCGGCCGCGACGTCGACCTGCGCGAAGGCGACGCGCAGGCGCTGCCGTTCGACGACGCCTCCTTCGACACCGCCGTGTGCACGCTGTCGCTGTGCACCATTCCCGACCACGGCAAGGCAATCGCGGAGATGGCGCGAGTACTCCGGCCCGGCGGCCGGCTGCTGCTGCTGGACCACATTGGCAGCCGCTGGTGGCCGGTGTGGGCCGTGCTGCGGCTGATCGAACTGTTCACCGCCCGCAACGGCGAGTACATGACCCGCCGGCCGCTGCCGATGCTCGCCGCCGCCGGACTCACCGTCACCGAGTCACAGCAGCTGAAACTCGGCACGGTAGAACGCGTCGCGGCGGTGAAGGACGCCTAGCGCAAGGTAATCCGTGCGCCGCCGGCCTCAACAGTCCGAGGTGGACAGAACCTTCACCGTGTCGGCCCTGGATGATAGTTGGTCAGACGGTGACGGGATGCCCGGCCAGCCGCCACTCGACCACCCCGTCGCGCAGCCGGGTGGCGCCGCGGCCGTGACGCGCCAGGAGCCGGACTGCGTCGTGAGCGAACACGCAGTACGGGCCGCGGCAGTACGCGACCACATCGACCTCGGCGGGCAGTTCGCCGAGCCGGTCGGCGAGCTCATCGACCGGGATGTTGACCGCACCGGGCAGATGACCCGCGACATACTCGTCCGCCGGACGCACGTCCAGCACCGTTCCCTAGCGCTTCGGTGAGTGCGACCCGTCTAGCGGCGTACGCCCTGCGCATCCGGCGCAGGTGGGCGTCGTACCGGCCGGACTCGATGAGTCTTGTGAGTGCAAGCTGGTCGAGGCCGGGTGATCCCCGGTCGCTGTGGTGCTTCTCCTCGGCAATCGCCGGGGCGAGACGCGACGGCGCGAGGATCCAACCCAGCCGCACCCTAGCGGCCGGCGCACTGCGGGTCGCGGTGACCTGAGCGTGCCTGGGTCAGACGAGGCCGGCGTCGTGGACGACGATCGCCACCTGCACGCGGTTCGTGGCATCGAGCTTGGTCAACAGGCGTGAGACGTGCGCTTTGACTGTGGCCTCGCTCATGTAGAGGTGGGCAGCGACGTCGGCGTTGGAGTGACCGCGCCCGACTTCGATGGCCACTTCACGCTCCCGTTCGCTCAGTGCCTTGAGCCGCTCCGCGGCCCGCGTACGCCGGCTGTCCGTGGTGTCGTCGGTGAAGCGGGCGATCAGGGTGCGGGTGACCGCGGGCGAGAGCATCGCCTCCCCACCCGCGACGATGTGCACGGCCTGGACGATCTCTGTCGGAGCCGTGTCCTTAAGCAGGAAGCCGCTCGCGCCGGCGCGCAGAGCGGCGAGCACATAGTCGTCGACGTGGAACGTCGTCAGCACGATGACCTGAGGCGGGTGTGGCAGCGCCCTGAGTCGTTCCGTGGCGGTGATGCCGTCCATGTCGGGCATCCGGATGTCCATGAGCACGACCTCCGGCCGCAGTTCGGTCGCCGCCGCGACGGCGGCGCGTCCGTCGGCTGCCTCCCCGACGACCTCGATCGTCGCGTCGACCGACAGGATCATGCGGAGGCCGGCGCGCACCAGGGGGTCGTCGTCGGCGAGCAACACGCGGACCGCGGGCACGGGTGCGCTCACTCTGGCCACCGGAGGTCGGCGCGGACCACGAAGTCGCCGTCGTCCGTCGGCCCGTGGTGCAACGAGCCGCCGGACAGGCCGGCGCGCTCGGCGAGCCCGACGAGTCCCGTCCCCGCCCCGGGCAGGGCGGTCGACGCCGGTGTCGGCAGGGGCAGCTTGTTGCGCACGATGACGTGCAGCCCGGCTCCCGGGCCGCCGGTGACCGTTACCCGGGTCGCCGTGCCGGGTGCGTGCTTGTTCACATTGGTGAGGGCCTCCTGCACGATCCGGAAGGCATCGCGACCGAGCACGCCGGGTGCTCGGTCGGCGCCCTCGACATCCATGCGGTATTCGATGGACGCACCCGCTCGACGGGAGTCGTCGACGAGGCGGGCGATGTCCGCCAGCGTCGGTTGCGGGGTCTGTGGCGGCGCTTCGGGCGAACCATCGTCTCGCAGCACACCGATGACCCCCCGGAGCTCCTCCAGCGCCTGCCGGGCCGTCGTCCGGATGAGCCCGGCGGTGCGTTCCACCTCGTCGGGCGGGAGGTCCGGGCGGATCTGGAGGGCACCGGCGTGCAGGGCCATCAACGAGACGCGGTGGGCGAGGACATCGTGCATCTCCCTGGCGATCCGGGTGCGCTCAGCAAGTCGGGCCTGCTCGGCCAGCAGCCGCTGCTCGGCCTCGGCCCGCTCGGCCCGCTCGTGTAGGGACATCACGAGCTGCCGGCGGGCGCGGACGAGCATTCCCCATGCCACGATCGCGGCCAGGATGGCAGCCGTGGTCACAATCGGGATCCAGAGCGGGACGTCTT
Source organism: Actinomycetota bacterium (assembly GCA_046744115.1). Classification (GTDB taxonomy): domain Bacteria; phylum Actinomycetota; class Actinomycetes; order Mycobacteriales; family CADCTP01; genus JBKOXW01. The sequence continues at coordinate 16,946 of JBKOXW010000259.1, forward strand.
CGCCGTTCACCTCGATCTGCTGCGGATACAGGGCGAAGAAGAGCGCGGCCGTTCCGATGTTGAGCAGACCGATCGCGACGGCTGTGCCCATCCGGCGGTGCACGGCCACCGTGAACATGGCGACCGTGGCGGCCATCGCCGTCGAGACCGACACCACCGAGAGCACGGCCGTCAGGACCGCGACCCCGACGGGGAGACGACGGCGGAACCAGAGGGCAACGCAGGAGATCAGGCCGAGGACTCCGTCGATGACGAGGAGGGCGGACGACGGGGACAGCGGACCGTTGGCGGTCAGGATCAGGAGCCAGGCGCCGACCGCGGCGGACAAGATCACGCAGACGATGTCGACGGTCCAGTCGCGGCCGCTTCGCCGGATGGGCCAGGCCTCCCGGTCGCCGGACGGACCGAGAAGTGCCGCCGGGACCAGGCTTGGGTGGTCGGGTCCGCGTCGGGCCCGCTCTGCCGAGACCGCGCCTGACACGAGATCAGCCTAGGTTCGCCGCGACGAGGCCGGAACCCGACGCCCGGACACGATCGACGCGGCCGCCTACGACGAAATGCCACGGCAGGACCCGCTTCCGTCGACGAAAGTCGGGTCGGCGGCGCGGCGAATCCCGACTCACGACAGGCCGCGAGCGAACCTCCGGCCGATGCGCCGACGCCCCGCGGGGCCGACGCTGACCGTCATGATTACAGCTGAGTCCCTCTCCAAGCGCTACGGCGACCTCCGCGTCGTCGATGACGTGTCGTTCAGGTGCGATCCCGGCACCGTCACCGGCTTCTTGGGCCCGAACGGCGCCGGCAAGTCCACGACACTGCGGATGGTGACCGGCCTGACGCGGGCCGACACCGGTCAGGCGACCGTCGCCGGCCGGCCGTTCGTGGCACTGCCCAACCCCTCCTGCGTCGTCGGCACCCTGCTCGACGCCTCCGCGATGCATCCCGGAAGGAGCGGCCGCAACACGCTGAGGTTGGCGGCGCATCTGGCGGGCGTGCCGCCGCGGCGGGTGGACGAGGTCCTCGCGACCGTGGGGCTGTCCGCCAGGGCCGCCGACAAGCGGGTCGGGACCTACTCCCTGGGAATGCGCCAGCGCCTCGGAATCGCCCAGGCCCTCATCGGCCATCCGCGGATCCTCATCCTAGACGAGCCCGCCAACGGGCTGGACCCGGAAGGCATCGCGTGGATGCGTAGACTGCTGCGCGACTTCGCCGACCGGGGCGGCACCGTGTTGCTGTCGAGCCACCTGCTCGCGGAGGTCGAAGCCACCGTCGATCGGCTCGTCGTGATCAATGCCGGGCGCGTCGTGGCGGATGGACGCCTCACCGACCTGCTGTCGACGCCGGGGCTCGTCGTACGAGCAACGGATCGGGCCGCACTCGTCGGGGCGCTCGTCGATGCGCGGGTGCCGTACGACGATCGGATCGACGGGTCGATCAGCGTCGACACGAGCGGCGGCGTCACGGCCGAGCAGGTTGCCCGGCTGGCGGCCGAGGCCGGCGTCCTCATCGTGGAGCTTCGCGCTGCAGACCGCGCGGGTCTCGAACAGCTCTTCCTCGCACTCACCACGCAGCCGACTACCCAGCCGACCTCGACTACCCAGCCGACCTCGACTACCCAGCCGATCTCGACTACCCAGCCCACCTTGGAGGAGACATTCCGATGACAGCTATCGCGCCCGTCTTTCATACCGAACCGAACCTCGCCTTGGGTATCCCGTTCACCCGGTCGCTGAGGGTGGAGTGGCGCAAGAGCGTCGACACCCGCGCCGCCCGATGGCTGCTGCTGTCGGTGGTGCTGCTGTCTGCCGTGGCCGTGGCCGTGCCACTCGTGCGCCCACACGATTCGGCGCAGACGCTGCCCGCTTACCTGGCCACGGTGTCGCTGGCCGTGACGCTGCTGGTGCCGGTCGTCTCGATCCTGACCCTGACGACCGAGTGGAGCCAGCGCACGGTGCTGGCGACGTTCACGCAGGAGCCCCGCCGCGGCCGGGTGCTGGGTGCCAAGCTGTGCTCCGGTCTCGGCCTGGCAGCCCTCGGTGGTGCGGTCGGATTCCTGCTGGCGGTCGGTGGGTTGGCGCTCTCGGAGATGCTGGGCCGGGACGTCGCCTGGGACATCGCCGCCGGCGAACTCGCGGGGTACGCCCTGTTCGTGGTGCTCAGCAGCCTCATGGGCATGGCCTTCGCCGCCCTGCTGCACAACACGGCCGGCGCCATCGTGGCGTACCTCGCGCTGCCGACGCTGATGACCATCGTGTCTCTCGCTCTCACCAGCGTCCGCGATTGGGTGGACACCGCCAGGACATTCGGCTGGATGCTGCAAGGAGACTGGTCGGGGCACGTGCCGCAGATCCTCACGTCGGTCGGGATCTGGGTGGTGCTGCCGCTGGCTGCGGGCTTGATGCGCACGCTGCGACGCGAGGTGAAGTGACGCCGGCGGCGGACCCGTACGGCCGGTTGGCCCGGGATCGGCTTGTCGGGGCGTGGCGGTCGCAGCTGGCGGGCTCGGTGTGGGAGCGAACTAGCCGCTCGTGCGCTGGCGGGCGAGGGCGATGAAATGCTCGATCGCACCAGGATCGTCGACGGTACCGAGGTTGACTGCTTTGGCTGGGTCGATGCCCTGGAAGAGCCGCTTGAGCGGCACCTCCAGCCGCTTGCCGGTGCGCGTGTGGGGGACTCCGGGGACGGCGATGATCTCCTCCGGCACGTGCCGCGGGCTCGCCGTCGTCCGGATCGCTGCTGTGATCTCGGCGGTCAGCTCGTCGGTGAGCTCCTGTCCGGGCGCGAGCTGCACGAACAGCGGCATCCAGTAGCCGCCGTCGGGTTGCTCGACGCCGAGCACCACGCAGTCCCGGACGGCGGGGATGGACTCGACGGCGGCGTAGATGTCCGCCGTTCCCATGCGGACGCCGCCACGGTTGAGGGTGGAGTCGGAGCGGCCGGTGATCAGGCAGGTGCCGCCCTCGGTGATCTCGAGCCAGTCGCCGTGCCGCCAGACGCTAGGCCAGGGCTCGAAGTAGGCCTCCCGGTAGCGGCTGCCGTCGGGGTCGTTCCAGAAGTACAGCGGCATCGAGGGCATCGGCTTGGTGATCACCAGCTCGCCGAGCTCGCCGACGACCGGCTGCCCGTGCTCGTTCCACGACGCCGCAGCGACTCCGAGCATCGGCCGCTGCAGCTCGCCCGCGGTCACCGGCAGGAGCAGTGAGCTGCCGATGAACCCGGTCGCGACGTCGGTGCCGCCCGACAGCGAGCCCAGGAACACGTCAGACCTCACGGCGTCGTACACCCAGCGGAACGTCGAGGCCGCCAGCGGCGAGCCGGTCGCGCCGATGCCGCGCAACGTGGAGAGGTCATGCACGTCCCCCGGCCGCACGCCGGCCTTCTCGCAGGCGCCGAGGTAGCTGGGGCTGGTGCCCAGGTAAGTCGTCCGAGTGCGGGCGGCGAGCGCGAACTGCGCGTCGGTCGACGGGTACGCCGGGGCGCCGTCATAGACGACGACCGTGACGCCCGACAGCAACGCCGACGTGGCGATGTTCCACATGATCCAGGCGGTGGATGCGTACCAGAAAAACCGGTCGCCCGGACCGACGTCCAGGTGCAACTCGGCGAGCTTGCGCTGCTCGAGCACGATGCCGCCGTGGCCGTGCACGATGCCCTTCGGCAGCCCCGTGGTGCCGGAGGAGTAAACGATCCACAGCGGGTGGTCGATTGGCAGCTGCTCGAACACCGGCGCCTGCTCGTCGGCGACCGCCTCGGCCCAGGCCAGTGCGCCATCGGGCAGCTCGTCGGGGCGCAACCTCGGCACGCTGATCGTCGTCCGCACCGAGGGCAGTGCGGCGCGCATCTCGGCCACGACGTCGCGGCGGTGGTACTCCCTACCGTTGAACCGGTAGCCATCGACTGCGATCAGCGCGACCGGCTCGATCTGCGCGAACCGGTCCAGGACGGCCCGGGTGCCGAAGTCCGGCGCGCAGGAGGACCACACCGCGCCGATCGACGCCGCGCCGAGAAAGGCAACCACGGCCTCCGGAATGTTGGGCAGGTAGCCGGCCACCCGGTCGCCGGAGCGTACGCCGAGCCGGCGCAACGTCGCCGCGAACGCTCCCACCTGGGCGCGCAGCGCGGCCCAGGAGATCTCGACCGGGTCGGTGTCCTCGGCGGCGACGACCAGAGCTGGACGCTCGTTGTCCCACCGCAGCGCCTGCTCCGCGTAGTTGACCCTCCGCCCTGGAAACCAGACCGCGCCGGGCATCTCCCGATGGGTCAGCACCTCCTCGTCGGGCACGCCTGGCAGCGCACCGCTCCAGTCGGCCAGCTCCCTCCAGAACTGGTCGAGGTGATCGACCGACCAGCGCCACAGCGCGTCATAGTCGGGTGGATCTCCGAACGAGCGCCCTCGGCGCTCACCCGCCCAGCGGGCGAAGGACGCGATGCGGGTCGCGCGCATCGACTCCGGGTTCGGCCGCCAGAGCATCTCGGGCCCGGGAGCGTCCACAGTCACGCCGGCACCGCGCCCTTCTCGTATCGTCACCCGTCACATCCGCGGGCGGGAACGAGCAGCGCCGCGCCTCCACCTCAAGCTCCCGGCTAGGCACGACACGCTCGCCAAATGAACGTTACTCCCGCGAAATGTCACCAGCGCCGAGCGCGGGAGGGACGGGAGGCGCGTCCAAGAGATCTTGTCCCGCGTCGTACCCCTCATTAGCTGAGCAGGCCTGTTGATCTTGCGCTCATGCCGATGACAGCGCCTTCAGACCTCAACTATCTTCCATTTCCGGCGGCTCGCTCGTAGTCGACTCCAGTTTCCGGTGCATGATGTGAAGTCCGACTGGCCCGTGGACAGGATGGTCAAATGCGTCGGGCACCGTACCGAGGATGACGAAGCCGAGCGACCGCCAAAGTTCGACGGCGGGGTTGGTCGCGACGACCGCATTGAAGACCATCGCCCGGTACCCGTCGCGCCGCGCCTCGCGGAGCACATGCTCGGCCAGGCGGCGGCCGATACCCCGGCCGGAGTGCGCGGGGTCGACCATGAAGCCAGCGTTGGCGACGGCGGCTGCCGGGCCGCCGTAGTTGGGTTTGACGTAGGCCGACGCCACGATGTGCTCGCCGTTCTCGACCACGAAGACCCGCGCCGACGGCGCCATCCACAGCCGGCGCGCCGCTTCCTCGGAAGTCTGCGGATCCCAGGTGTAGGTGTCACCCGCACTGACGATCCTGTGCCAGAACGGCCAGATCCGTGGCCAGTCTGTCGCCAAGGCATCTCTAACCAACATGGTCGTGGAGGTTACCGCCGGGCCCTGTGTCTCGATCACGACTCAGTCGAGCCATCCTCATCTGACGCGGTGCGCGCGGGGCGCGCTCACTGCCGCGGAGTGCACGCCGCCGACCGATGATTGGCGCGGGCTGACTGTCAGCAGGGGCCGTTCGGGTATGCGGCGATGACGGTGCCGTTGCGGTCGTAGAAGGTCGAACCCGCCGTAGGCTGCCGGGTCCGGGTAGGGCACATCGAGCGCACGCGCCGCCCGCATCGCGCGCGTGCTGATCGCGGCTTCCAGCGCCCGCAGGCGCTTGGTCGACATCTCGCTCCACCCCCAGAGCGGTCGGCGTGCGAGCAGCGGGTTGTCGAACTCGGTGACTCGCCGGTCACGCCTCCTCCGATGGCGTTGTGGTGGCGAGGAGGAAGGCCGACGCGGCGAACGCGACCAGGCAGGCGATGCCGACCGCGTGCGCCCAGCCGGAATCGGACAGGACCATCAGGCCCACGCCGACCAGCAGGCCGCCGAGGGCGAACGCGCCGAGCAGCTCTGGTCGATGCGTCCCGGTGCTGCGGGGCACATCGAGGTTGAGTGCGCCGGGTGCGGTGCCCGGCTCCAGCCGGCCGTGGAGGAACAGCCCGAAGAGCAGGATCAGCGACGGGACGAGCACGACCGCGCCGATGGCGACGGTGACGACGACGGAGATCAGCGTGGACCGGCCGGCCGCGGCCTGGCTGACGGTCAGCCCGGGCAGCAAGTTCGGCCGCTGCGCGGCGGCCCAGCCGGCGACGATCGCCGCGACCGCGAGCGCGGCCGAGGCACGGGCCGGGCCGAAGCGGCTGCGCCATACGAGCGCGAGCGTCGCCAGCCCCGCCGCAGCCGAGACAACGACCATGATCAGCCCAGCTCCGCTGGTGAGCCCGTCCCAGATCGGCCGGGCGTCCGCGCGCAGGACGACCAGGCCGGCAAGGGCGAGCGCGCCGGCCACCACCCCGGACCAGAGCGCGCGCGACCGGAAGTCGCCCTCCAGCCGCGGCTCGCCGAACCGGCGGGCGTCGGCGGCCAGGTACACGGCGGCGAGGTATGCCGAGGTGGCGACCGCGAGCGTACCGATCACCACCGAGGTCGGGTTCAGCCAGCTCGTGACGAGGTCGCCCGCGGCGTTCCCGACCGGCACCCGCCCGCTGGCGATCCCGCCGGCGACGGCGCCCAGCGCGAACGGAGTCAGCACGGAGGAGACCGCGAACACGTTCTCGACGGCTCGTTGCCCGCTCGCCCCCTCGAGCTGGCCGCGCAGCGCGTACGAGGTTCCGCGCAGGATGATCCCGACCACGGCGATGAACAGCGGCACCGCGAGCGTGGAGGTGATCGAGGCGAACGCGACCGGGTAGGCGGTCCAGCAGACGACCAGCACGAAGACCAGCCAGACGTGGTTGGCCTCCCAGACCGGTCCCATGGCGTGTCGCGCGTGGTCGCGGGTTGCCGCCCGGTCGGCCCGTCCGCCGCCGGGGAACAGCGTCCAGAAGCCGGCGCCGAAGTCCGCCCCGGCGAGCACGGTGTACGCGGCGAGGCCGACGAGGATGAAGACCATCGGGAGCTCAGCCAGCATGCGCGGCTCCCGGAGCCGGGTGCGGCGGCGCGGCGTCGTCCAGGCCGGCCTCCAGCGGGATGCGGCTGAACCGGCGCAGGAACCACGCCACGGCCGCGTACAAGCCGATGTAGACGGCCACGAGGAGCCCGTAGCCGATGGGGATGCCCTCGGCACCGGTGACCGCCTCGGACGTGCGCATCACGCGATAGACGACCCACGGCTGGCGCCCGACCTCGGTGGTCACCCAGCCGGCGATCAGCGCCACCACCGAGAGCGGCCCGGCGACGACGACCGCGCGGTAAAACCAGGGCGACCTGGGAAGCCGTCGCCGTCGGAATCGGACGTAGAGGTAGAGGATGCTCAGCAGGGCCAGCAGCGTCCCGATCCCGACCATGGTCTGGAAGGCGAACCGCACGACGTTGACCGGCGGCTGGTCGGCGGGCGGCACCGCGTCGAGGCCCTCGACCGTCGCGTCGGGGTCGTGGTAGGCGAGCAGCGACAGCAGCCGCGGGATCTCGATCCCGTAGACGACCTCGTGCCCGTTGTACCAGCCGAGCAGGTGCTCGGGCGCCCCTGCCGTCGTGTGCGGGAGCCCCTCGATCGCAGCGAGCTTCACCGGCTGCTTGTCCGCGACCTCGCGGGCCGCCCAGTCGCCGACCACGACCTGTATCGGCGCCACGACCGCCGCGGCGGTGAGCGCGATCGTCAGTGCTGTCCGCTGGTAGCGGCCCCGGCGCCCGCGCAGGTAGCCCCACGCGTAGAAGCTGGCGATCAGGAAGCCGGCGACGATGTAGGCGGCGAAGTACATGTGCACCCACTCGTGCCAGAGGTACGAGTTGCCGAACAGTGCCGACCACGGCTGCACGTCGACCGCCCGGCCGTCCTGCAGGGTGAACCCGGTGGGGTGGTTCATCCAGCTGTTGACCGAGATGACGAAGAATGAGCCGGTGACGCCGGCGATCGCGACCGGGATGCCGGACAGGAAGTGCAGTCGCGGCCGGAGCCGGTCCCAGCCGTAGACGTAGATCGCGATGAAGATCGCCTCGACGAAGAACGAGAAGCCCTCGAGGGCGAAGCCCAGCCCGAACACGTCTCCGAAGGCCGCCATGAAGCCCGGCCACAGCAGCCCGAGCTCGAAGCTGAGGATCGTGCCCGTGACCACGCCCACCGCGAACAGTGCCAGCATCACTCTCGACCAGCGCCTGGCGAGCGTGCGGAAGAGCGGGTCGCCGGTGCGCAGGTAGCGCCATTCGGCGAACAGGATCATCGGCGGGAACGCGATGCCGAAGCAGACAAGCGGGATATGCACCGCGAGCGAGAGGGCCTGCATCTGCCGAGCCTCGAACAGGTACTGCTGGTCAACCTGTGGGAAGGGGGCGTCACCAGCGGTGACCAGGCTGCTGATGAGTGCTGCGTCGAGCATGGCAGGAGGCCCATCTCAGCGGACCAGCGACCGGCATGTGATGGTGCGCACGTTCGGACCGCGAAAGATGCACGATACCCCCATGTCGTCCGCTGAGGACATTCCCGCGTTGGGACGCGGGTCGTCGCGGCGGTAACGGTTCCAGCCGAGCGCCAACCAGTGAATGCCGTGCGCGGTCCCCAGATCAGATAGCCCACGCCCAGGCCGTAGAAGCCCAGGGCCAGCGGTGGAAACTGCGAAGCAGTAAACGTGAGATTCATCCGTACTACGCGGGCAGTCGCACGGCGGGCGGGCCGGGTTGTGAATCGGACCGACCGGATGCCTTGCGGCACGACGACAGCCTCGCGCGACGACCATGGCGCGGCATCCCCGCCAGCGGCCGTCCTCCACGGCCGCTGACTGGAGTCCCCGATTCCTGCTGGCGGGAGGTGGAGTTGGGCGCTGGCCGCGAAGACGTGCGCAGACCTGGCCGCGATGGTGGAGCGGCAGCCTGGGTAACCGCTGCCGCACCACCGAGCAGCAGGCCGAGTCCGCGACTCCGCGGTTGCCGCATCGAGCCGCATTGCCGGACCGAAAGGAACGACACGATGAACCACACCCCGGCGGCGCCGGTGCGGCCTGAAAAGGCTGCCGCGAGCTCGCGGCCGGCACCGGCCGGGGGGCAGGCGACAGGGTCGGTTCCGCTCCGGGAGGGCGCCAACCCGAGGCGGTGGCGGGCGCTGGCGGTCAGCCTCATCGCCGCGTTCATGGCGCTGCTCGACGTCAGCATCGTCAACGTCGCGCTGCCGTCCATGGAGCGCGGGCTGGGCGCGGCGGCGGGGACGGTTCAGTGGGTGGTGTCCGGCTACGCGCTGGCCTTCGGGCTGGCGCTGGTGCCGGCCGGCCGACTGGGCGATGCACTCGGCCGGCGCTACATGTTCCTGATCGCGCTGTCGGCGTTCGTGGTGACCAGCGCGCTCAGCGGTGTGGCGCCGACCATCGGGCTGTTGATCGCCGCCCGGCTGCTGCAAGGTGTCGCGGGCGGAATGCTCATCGCGCAGAACTCGGGGCTGATCCAGGAGCTGTTCCGCGGCGCCGAGCGGGGCAGGGCATTCGGCCTCCTCGGCGCCACGGTCGGGGTGTCCACCGCGGCCGGTCCGGTGATCGGCGGGCTGATCCTGGCCGCGTTCACCGGCCCGGATGGCTGGCGGTGGGTGTTCTACGTGAACGTGCCGATCGGCCTGGTCGCGCTGGTGCTGGCCGCCCGGCTCGTGCCGTCCCCCACCGGCGACCGCTCGCGCGGCATCGACCTGGACATGGTCGGGGCGGTGCTGCTCGGCGGCGGTGTGCTCAGCCTGCTGCTGCCCCTGGTGGACGCCGAGAACGGCAGCCTGAGCCGGCTGTCGTGGCTGTTCGGGGTGGCCGTGCTGCTGCTGGCTGGGTTCGTCCGATGGGAGGGTCGTACGGTGCGGCGGGGGCGGCAGCCGCTGCTCGACCCGCGGCTGGCGCGCACCTCCGGCTTCGCCGCCGGATCGGCCATCGGACTGGTCTACTTCAGCGGGTTCACCGGCATCGGGCTCGTGTTCGCGCTGTTCTTCCAGGACGGGCTGCATTACTCGCCGCTGCGCTCCGGTCTGGCGGTGACCCCGTACGCGCTCGGGATCGCGGTCTCCTCGGTGATCGCCGGGCGCCTCGTGGCCCGAGTGGGGCGGTGGCTGACCGTGTCCGGGTTGTCCGGGACGGTGCTCGGGCTGGTCGCCACCGCGCTGCTGCTGGGGCAGGTGGGCGGGGACACGGCCGCGTGGGCGGCCGCAGGGCCGCTGCTGGTGGCAGGGCTGGGCGGCGGCATGGTCACCTCACCCAACATCACGCTGACCCTGCAGCACGTACCCGTGTCGATGGCCGGCGCGGCCGGCGGCGCGCTGCAGACCGCCCAGCGGATCGGCGCGGCAATCGGCACCGCCGTACTGGCGACGGTCTTCTACCACGTGGTCGCCAGCACCGGCCGCGACTATCCGACGGCGGTGTCCGGCGCCCTGCTGTGTGCCACCGGGCTCATGCTGCTGGCGCTGCTGATGGCCGTCGCGGAGTTGGTCCGGCGGCGGCATCACGGTCTCGACCGGACCGCACCGACCCCGCGGCCCGAACACGACCTCCACCGCGTCTGAGCGCGGACCGCGCTCAGCTCGCCAGCCTTGTCCAGGCGGGCGCCCGCCGGCGTTGCAGCTAGCGGGTCGGACAAGACGCCAGCAGGCCTCGTATCGGGGAGGTCTCCGTCCCGCCATGCTGACGGTAATAGCAGCGCACCAGAGCCAACGGAGGCAGCCATGTGCACGCACTGGCCTCCCTGTCCCGCCGCACACGCGCCCGATCATGCGGCCGCAAGAGTGGTGGCATCCCACGCCGCTGAGCAGGGCTGGAGCCTGCTCTGCAACGGGGTCGTGCTCTTCGTCGACACCGGTGAGCTGCTTCCGGGCGGGCGCGTCCTTCCCCCGCACCGGTCGACCAGCGCCCGGGCTGCCGCGTAGACGCCGCCATCGGCGCTAGCGCCCACGCCGCCGCCACGGCCGGGCGGTTGCGCCAGGTACGGGACTCAGCCGTGGACGAGGGGTAGCCGGGCTATCCGGCACCACGCGCCGGCCGGCCCTCGTCCACCCGTTCCCGCTGCGGCAGCACGGTGTACTTCGGATCCTTGGCCGAGGCCACTCCGCCCTCGTAGATGCCGAACCGGGCCGCCGCGGCCGCGGCGACCAACGACGCCCCGGCCAGCGCGGACAGGATCCGGCTCCGGCGGCCGAGCAGCGCGCCCGCCGCACCCACGATGCCCAGCGCGCGGCTCAGCCGCAGCAGCCGGCCGGCCCTTCCCGCTCGGTACGGCTCCGCCAGCAGGCCGGGCCGGGTCTCGATGCGGTGCACGGCGGCCAGCTCCATCGCGGCCCCCGCGAGCGCCAACCGCCGTGCCGGAGCGGTCTCGGCGACCGGCGCGCCGGCGAGCCCCACGCCGGCCGCGCTGGCCAGCGCGCCCCCGGCGAACACGAACGGCAGCTCCGGGTATGCCTCGTGCCAGGACGGCACGGCGGTGTCGGCGATCAGGACTGCCGTGTACGTCGCCAGCGCCGGCGCGATCCCCGCGGCCGCGACCCCGGCCGCCCGGCCAGCCGGCGGCAGCACCCGGCGGACGAGCCCCAGCAACCCCCGGTGCGGCAGCGCCCCGGCGAACTCGGCCAAGGCCGCGACGCCGGCCGGCGGGCCGAACGCGGTCAGGATCCAGGTGCCCACCGACATCGGCGAGGTCGGCTTGGCGACGCGCAGCATGTGGTGGAACCGCTCCGGCCGGCCCAGGTCGTTGATCAGGAAGTAGGCGCTGGCGCCGAGCGCGGCGAGCGAGGTCAGTCGCCCGGTACGCCGCAGCCCAGGCCGCCCGGTCAGGTCGGCGCCCGCGGCCAGCAGCGATGACCCGGCCGCCAGTCCTCCGGTGAACAGGTATGCCGGGACGTCGTGCGTCCACACCGGCGCCTTGAGGATGGGCCGGCCGTAGTAGGAGCGGAACTCGGCCGGCGGGACGTTCATCGGCTCGCCGCCCTCGCCGGCCTCGCCGGCGCGGCGCCCGCCCCGTCCTCGCCGCTCGCCTCGGTTCGATGGCCCGACCCGGGCCCCGCCGCCGCTCATGAGCGGGCGCCCAGAAACACCGCGGCCACCGCGGCGGCCATGGTGGCGGCGGCGAGACCGGCCCGGCGCCACATCGCCGGCAGGTCCCGGGTGGTGACGACGGGGTCGGGCGGTAGCCCGTACACCTCCGGTTCGTCGAGCAGCAGGAAGAACGCGCCGTCACCGCCGACCCCGTCGTTCGGGTCGTGGCCGTACAGGCGCGCCCCCGGTTCCCCGGCCTCGTTCAGCCGCTCCACCCGCGCCTGGGCGCGTTCCCGCAGCTCCTCCAGCGGGCCGTACTGGATCGACTCGGTGGGGCAGGCCTTGGCGCAGGCCGGGGTCAGGCCATCGCCGATCCGGTCGTAGCACAGCGTGCACTTCCACGCCCGGCCGTCGTCCTCCCGCCTGTCGATGACGCCGTACGGGCACGCCGGGATGCAGTAGCCGCAGCCGTTGCAGATGTCCTCCTGCACCACGACGGTGCCGAACTCGGTACGGAACAGCGCACCGGTCGGGCACACGTCGAGGCAGGCCGCGTGCGTGCAGTGCTTGCACACGTCCGACATCATCAGCCAGCGGAAGTCGGTGCGTTCCGCCTGGGCGTCGTGGCCGGGCAGGTCGAGCGACGGCATCCCGAGGAACTGGGTCTCTCGTTGGGCTCTCGCCGCCGGCTGCTCGATGAATGCCACGTGCCGCCACGAGTTCGCGGTCAGCGCTCCGGTGTTGTCGAACGACATGCCGAGCAGGTTCAGGCCGTGGTCCGGGACACCGTTCCACTCCTTGCAGGCGACCTCGCACGCCTTGCACCCGATGCAGACGCTGGTGTCGGTGAAGAAGCCCATCCGCGGCGGCGCATCGGGGTAACCGGCGTCCGGGGCCGGATCGAGCGGGCCATACAGGCTGGTGGCGCCGACCATCTCAATCCTCCGTCTCGCCGGCACCCGCATCGGGCTCGGCCGGTGGGAGCGGTGCGGTCACGATCGGGGTGTGGTGGTCCGGGCCGAGACCGGCACGCTGTCGGTATTGCGCGACGTACTCCAGCAGCGCGGGTCCGGTGGGGCGCCGGCCGGGCCGCACGTCGCAGGTCCCGACCTTGCTCTCCTGGATCAGCACGTTCGGGTCGAGGGTGATGCCGAGCAGGTCGTTCGGGGAGTCGCCGGTGGTCAGGCCGCCGGTGCCCCAGTGGTAGGGGAGCCAGACCTGGTGGATGACGCGGTTCTCGACGCGGAGCGGGGTGAGCCGGTTGGTGACCAGCACACGCCCCTCGATGGCTGCGCGGGCGGTCACGACGTGGGCCCAGTCGAGGTGGGTCAGCCCGCGCTCGGCCGCGAGCTCCGGCGACACCTCGAGGAACAACGCCGGCTGCAGCTCGGACAGGTACGGCAGGGTGCGGCTCATCCCGCCGGCGGTGTGGTGCTCGGTGAGCCGGCTCAGGCTGAACACGTAGGGAAAGACGTCCGTGTGCTGCTCCGGCGGGCTGGGGTTGGTGGGGTTCTCCGGCCGGTCGTACACCACGCGGGTGGGGTTGCCCTGCTGCCGGTAGAGCGGGTTGCGCACCGGCGACTCGGCCGGCTCGTAGTGGGTGGGCAGCGGCCCGTCGATCAGCCCGGCCGGGGCGTACAGCCAGCCCTTGCCGTCGCCCTGCATGATGAACGGGTCGTCACCGGCGAGCGCGGTCGGGCCGGTGGCGCCGTCGGCCGGCCGGTACGTCGGCGGCTTGGTCTTCTCGAAGTCGGGCTCGTCGTGCCCGGTCCACTCGCCGGCCTCCGGGTCCCACCACACGTACGCCTTACGCTCACTCCACGGCCGCCCGTCCGGGTCGGCGGACGCGCGGTTGTAGAGGATCCGGCGGTCCGCCGGCCATGCCCAGCCCCACTCGCGGGCGACCCAGTCCTGCTCGCGGCCGGGCCTGCGGCGAGCGGCCTGGTTGACCCCGCCGGCGAACACGCCGCTGTAGATCCAGCAGCCGCCCACGGTGGAGCCATCGGCCTTCAGCTCCAGGTAGCTCGACAGCGGCCGCCCAGTGGCCACCTCGTAGCCGTTGATCTCCCGCAGCACCGCCTCCGCGCTCGGCTCGTCGTGCACCCCTAGCACGGGATAGTCCCAGGCGAGGTCGAGCAGCGGCCGGTCCCGCGGGTCGGTGGAGCCGGCGAGCTTCGCCCGGACCAGGCGGCCGAGGTGGAAGAAGAACCACAGCTCGGACCGGCAGTCCCCGGGCGGGTCCAGGGCCTTCTCCCGCCACTGCAGCATCCGCTGCGTCTGGGTGAAGGTGCCCTCCTTTTCCACGTGGGACGCGGCCGGCAGCAAGAACACCTCGGTGCGGCACTCCTCGGGCACGATCTCGCCGGTGCCGATCTCCGGGGAGTCCCGCCAGAAGGTGGCGCTCTCGATCTCGACGAGGTCGCGCACCACGAGCCAGTCGAGGTTGGCCATGCCGAGCCGCTGCGCCTTGCCGTGGGCCGAGCCGACGGCCGGGTTCTGGCCGAGCAGGAAGTACCCCTTGATCTTGCCGTCGATCATGTCCAGCGCCTGGCGGTAGGTGCCGTGGTCACCGGTGAGCCGCGGCAGGTAGTCGTAGCAGAAGTCGTTCTCCGGCGTGGCCGCCTCGCCCCAGTACGCCTTCAGCAGGCTGGCACAGTAGGCGTCGGCGTGGGCCCAGAACCCCTTCTGCTGCGGATGCCTGATGCCGTCGACCCACTGCCGGAAGGTCTCGTGCTTCGCGTGGTGCGGCATCGGCAGGTAGCCCGGCAGCAGGTTGAACAGGGTGGGGATGTCGGTCGAGCCCTGGATGCTGGCGTGGCCGCGCAGCGCCATGATGCCGCCACCCGGGCGACCAATGTTGCCCAGCAGCAGCTGGATGATCGCGCCGGTGCGGATGTACTGGACGCCGACGCTGTGCTGGGTCCAGCCCACCGAGTACACCAGCGCGGTGGTCCGCTCCCGGCCTGAGTTCTGGATCCAGGCCCGGCAGAGCTCGTCGAACTCTTCCGGCGGAACGCCACAGGCCTGTTCGACCACCTCGGCGGTGTAGCGGGCGAAGTGGCGCTTGAGGATCTGGTAGACGCAGCGCGGGTGCTGCAGCGTCTCGTCCCGCTCCGTCTGGCCGCCATGCACCGCGGCGCCGTGGGACTCGTGCCGCAACCCGGCGGCCGTCTCCCGCTGCAGGTAATGGTCTTCGCGGGCGCCGTTCGGCTCGTGGCCCTCGTACTGCCAGCTCGCAATGTCGTAGCTGCGGATCTCCGGGTCGAACCCCGAGAACAGCCCGTCCAGGTCGTCGGTGTCTCGGAAGTCCGCGCTGACGATCGTCGCCGCGTTGGTGTACGCGAGGACGTACTCCCGGAAGTCCAGCTCGTTGGACAGGATGTAGTTGACGACGCCGCCGAGGAAGGCGATGTCCGAACCCGCGCGGATCGCCACGTACGAGTCCGCCAGCGCGCTGGTCCGGGTGAACCGGGGGTCGACGTGGATGACCTTGGCGCCGCGCCGCTTGGCCTCCATGACCCACTGGAAACCGACCGGGTGGGCCTCGGCCATGTTCGAGCCCTGGATGACGATGCAGTCGGCGTTGGCCAGGTCCTGCTGGAATCCGGTGGCACCACCCCGGCCGAAGGAGGTCCCCAGACCGGGGACCGTGGCGGAGTGTCAAATGCGCGCCTGGTTCTCCACCTGGAGGGCACCCAGCGCGGTGAACAGCTTCTTGATGAGGTAGTTCTCCTCGTTGTCCAACGTGGCGCCGCCGAGGCTGGAGATGCCGAGCGTGCGGTGCAGCGGGCGGCCCTGCTCGTCGACGTCCTGCCAGGTCGCCCGGCGGGCGTCAATGACCCGGTCCGCGATCATGTCCATCGCGGCGTCGAGGTCCAGGTCTTCCCACTCGGTGGCGTAGGGCCGGCGGTAGCGGACCCTCCTCAGCCGCAGCGGGCTGGTGACCAGGCTCTTGCTCGCCGACCCCTTCGGGCACAGCCGCCCGCGGGAGATCGGGCTGTCCGGGTCGCCCTCGATCTGGGTGACCTTGCCGCCGGTCACGTACACCCGCTGCCCGCAGCCGACCGCGCAGTACGGGCAGACCGAGCGGGCGACCTTCTCGGCCGTCTCCGTGCGCGCGGTCAGCGCCGCGGACCGCGCGGACTTCGCCGCCGCGCCCCGGCCCAGCGGGTCCGCGCCGGTGAGCTGCCGGTACACCGGCCAGGCCTCGATCCAGGTGCGCACACCCATAGCCCTCACCCCCGACCGCAGGAGGTTCCCCGCCATCTTGCCGCGGCCCGGTCGCGACGAGAAGCCCCTCCGGCTGACCGGAGTCCCCGGATTCCTGCTGGCGGGCAGTGGACTTGGGCCGCCTTAGGGAGCAGACCAGGGCTTCGAAGTGCGACCTGCTGACGAGACGAGCAGGCTTGGCGTCACCAAAGTCCGTCAGGCCTTGTGAAGGAGATCCTCATGAGCTCATCCTCCGCCCCACCGTCCACCCCGGAGGGCCCCGGCTCGGTCTCCGACGCGCCGTATGCCATCGAGTACTACGTCAGCCTCTACAACCGCGACAAGGACGTCCTGCGCGCCACCTTTGGGCTCTATCGCGCGTGGGACGCCACCCTCGCACAGAACGAGCAGCGTCAGACCCGGCGGCTTACGATGCCCGTCCTGGCGATCGGCGGAGCGGCAAGCTGGGGTGAACACGTCGGCGACGCGATGAAGCTCGCCGCGAGCGACGTGCAGAGCGTGGTCATCCCCGGCACCGGCCATTGAGTCGCCGAGACGGCTCCCGAGGAGATGCTGGCGGCGCTGACCACGTTCCTGGCCCCGTACCGCAGCTGACCCGGAAACGCTGAAACCCAGGAGGATCCATATGTCCGGCGCGACCGAAGACCCAGCGATCCGGCCGTTCACGATCGAGATCCCCGAGGCGGAACTCGAGGCGCTGCGTGCGCGCATCGCGGCCACGCGGTGGCCCGAAAGGGAGACCGTCGCAGACGAGTCACAGGGCGTGCAGCTCGCGACGATGCAGGAGCTCGTGCGCTACTGGGGCACCGAGTACGACTTCCGGAGGTTCGAGGCGAGGCTGAACGCGCTGCCTCAGTTCATCACGGAGATCGACGGTCTCGACATCCACTTCATCCACGTCAAGTCGCCGCACGAGAACGCGTTGCCGCTCATCATCACGCACGGCTGGCCGGGCTCGGTCATCGAGATGCTGAACGTCGTCGGCCCGCTCACCGACCCGACGGCACACGGCGGCGACGCGGAGGACGCGTTCGATGTGGTGGTTCCGTCGATGCCCGGCTACGGGTTCTCAGGGAAACCGACGACTACCGGCTGGGACCCTGTCCACATCGCGGGTGCCTGGATCGCGCTGATGAGGCGCCTGGGATATACGCGATTCGTCGCGCAAGGCGGCGATTGGGGTGCGCAAATCACGGATGTGATGGGTGCAGAGGCACCTCCGGAGTTGCTCGGCATTCACTCCAACATGCCCGGCACGGTCCCACCTGACGTTTCGAAGGCGCTCGCGTCCGGC
>JBKOXW010000109.1:0-9794 GCA_046744115.1 Actinomycetota bacterium
CCGGGGGCGACATGACGTTGCGGATCGAGCCGGTCACTCCGGACCGCTGGCGCGACCTGGAGTACGTGTTCGGGGAGCGGGGCGCGGCCAGCAACTGCTGGTGCATGTGGTTCCGGCAGACCCCGGAGGAGATGAAGGCCAGCTGGGGCGCGGGGGCCAAGGAGGCGATGCGCGGCATCGTCGCGGCCGGCCGCGAGCCCGGCCTCGTCGCGTACCGCGAGGACGGCGAGCCGGTCGGCTGGGTGACGGTGGCGCCGCGGGAGGAGTTCCTCCCCCGACTGGAGCGGAGCCGCAACCTCCGGCCGGCGCCGGGTGGCGGCGTGTGGTCGGTGCTCTGCTTCGTGGTGAAGCCGGGCCACCGCCGCCAGGGTGTCGCCGCCGCCCTGCTCGACGCCGCGGTGGCGTACGCCAAGGCGCACGGCGCGCGCGCGGTCGAGGGGCATCCGATCGACCCCGGCGACGGGCGCGCCGACACCGGCTCGGCGTACGTCGGGGTCACGTCCATGTTCGAGAGCGCTGGGTTCACCGAGATCGACCGCCGGGGCAAGCGGCCGGTGTACCGGCTCACGTTCGACCGGTGACGGGCGGCGAGCGACCCGGCCCGCCGCGGTCCCGACGCCGGTCCCGGCTCGGGCCCCGGCTCCGATCCCCGTGGGACCGCGAGATCGCCCGGCTCGCCATCCCGGCGTTCGGTGCGCTGATCGCCGAGCCGCTGTACGTGCTCGCCGACACCGCGATCGTCGGCCACCTCGGCACCGACCAGCTGGCCGGGCTTGCCGTGGCGTCGTCCGTGCTGCTCACCGGCTACGCGGTGTTCATCTTCCTGGCGTACGGCACGACCGCCGCGGTGGCCCGGCTGATCGGCGCCGGCGACGAGCGGGAGGCCGCGCACCAGGCGGTGCAGAGCATCTGGCTCGCGCTGGCGATCGCCGCCGTGCTCGTGCCGACCGGGATGCTCGGCGCCGGATGGCTGGTCCGGGCGCTCGGTGCGACCGGCGCGGCCGCCGGCTACGCGGAGACGTACCTGCGGATCAGCATGCTCGGCGTGCCCGCGCTGCTGGTCACGCTCGCGGCGGTCGGGTACCTGCGGGGCCGCCAGGACACCCGCACGCCGCTGCTGGTCTCGATCGGCGCGGCCGCGGTCAACCTGGTGCTGGAGCTGGTGCTCATCTACGGGCTCGGCTACGGCGTCGGCGCCTCCGCCGCGTCGACCGTGTTCGCGCAGACCGGCGCGGCGGCGATCTACCTGGCGCTCGTGGCCCGGCAGACCCGCAGCCACGGGGTGTCGCTGCGGCCGGCGGCCCGGGCGGTCGGCCGGCTCGCCCGGGTCGGGGTCGACCTGCTGATCCGCACCGCGGCGCTGCGGCTGACGCTGCTGGCCGCGACCGCGGTCGCGGCCCGACTGGGCGCGGTCGAGGTCGCCGCCCACCAGATCGCGCTCGAGCTCTGGAACACGCTGGCCCTTGCCCTGGACGCGATCGCGATCGCCGCCCAGGCGATGGTCGGCCGGCTGCTCGGCGCCGGGGACGCGGCCGGTGCCCGGTCGGCGAGCCGCCGCCTGATCGAGATCGGCCTCGCGTTCGGGGTGCTCGCCGGCATCGGCGTGCTCGCCCTCCGCGGCGTGCTGCCGCACGCGTTCACCGACGACCCTGCCGTGCTCGCGCTCGCCTCGTTCCTGCTGATCTACGTGGCGGTGATGCAGCCGGTGAACGCGGTGGTGTTCGTCCTCGACGGGGTGCTGATGGGCGCCGGGGACATGCGCTTCCTCGCGGTGGCGATGGTCGGCGCGGCTGCGCTTTTCGGGGTGGCCGCGGTCGTGCTGCTTGCCACCGGCGCCGGGATCGGCTGGCTGTGGGCCGCGTTCGGCGGCTTCATGCTGGCCCGCCTGGGCGCGCTCGGCACGCGGGCGAGGGGCGACCGCTGGGCCGTCGTCGGCGCGGTCCGCTGACGGCTGCGCCGTGCTCGCGGTTAGACCAGGTCGCGCAGCACCAGGGTCTGGTCGCGGCCGGGGCCGACACCGATCGCGGAGACCGGCGCGCCGGCGAGCTCCTCGATCCGGCGAACGTAGGCCTGCGCGTTCGCGGGCAGGTCGTCGAACGCCTTCGCCTCGGTGATGTCCTCCCACCAGCCGTCCATGTGCTCGAGGACCGGCCGCGCGTGGTGGAACGAGGTCTGGGTCATCGGCATCTCGTCGTAGCGCGCGCCATCCACCTCGTACGCCACGCAGATCGGCACCGTCTCCAGCCCGGACAGCACGTCGAGCTTGGTGAGGAAGAAGTCGGTGATGCCGTTGACCCGCGCGGCGTACCGGGCGATCACGGCGTCGAACCAGCCGGTCCGGCGCAGCCGGCCGGTGGTCACGCCGACCTCGCCGCCGGCCTTGCGCAGGAACTCGCCCAGCTCGTCGTGCAGCTCGGTGGGGAACGGGCCGGAGCCGACCCGGGTCGTGTACGCCTTGAGGATGCCGATCACCCGGTTAATCCGGGTGGGGCCGATGCCGCTGCCGGCCGCCGCTCCGCCCGCGGTCGGCGACGACGACGTGACGAACGGGTACGTGCCGTGATCGACGTCGAGCAGCGTCCCCTGCGAGCCCTCCAGCAGCACCACGTCGCCGCGGTCGAGCGCCCGGGCCAGCAGCAGCCGGGTGTCGGCGATGCGCGGTCGGAGCTTCTCGGCGTACCCGAGGTACTCCGCGACGACCGCGTCCAGGTCGATCGCCCTGCGGTTGTAGACCTTGACCAGGACCTGGTTCTTCTCCCGGAGCGTGATGTCGAGCTTGGCCCGGAGGATGCCGGGGTCGAGCAGGTCCTGGACCCGGATGCCCATCCGGGCGACCTTGTCCCCGTACGCGGGCCCGATGCCGCGGCCGGTGGTGCCGATCTTCGCGCTGCCCAGGTAGCGCTCGACCACCCGGTCCAGCGCCCGGTGGTGCGGCATGATCAGGTGCGCGTCGGCGGAGATGACCAGCCGCGACGTGTCCACGCCGCGCTGCTCCAGCCCGGCCAGCTCCTCGAGCAGCACCGCCGGATCGACCACGACGCCGTTGCCGATCACCGGCGTGCAGGCCGGGGCGAGGATGCCGGACGGGATCAGGTGCAGCGCGAAGTGCTCGCCGTCCGGGGTCACCACGGTGTGCCCGGCGTTGTTGCCGCCCTGGTACCGGACCACGTACTGGACCCGCTCGCCGAGCAGGTCGGTGGCCTTGCCCTTGCCCTCGTCGCCCCACTGGGCGCCGACGAGCACGATCGCGGGCATGCCGACGAGCCTAGCCAACCGGCGTGGTTCACCCGGCTCGGGTAGAGGTCGGCGAGCCCGAGCCACCGCCTACGCTGTCCGCATGAGGGTGCCGACGCCGGCCGAGGTGCTGAGGGTCGCCCAGGCGCAGGCGGAGGCGATGGCGGCGCTTCCCGGGGCGCTGCTGTCGCTGAGCCGGGCGGTGAGTCAGCTCGATGGCACCATCCGCGAGGCGCGCGAGGCGGTCGCTCGGCTGCAGCGGCTCGGCGAGCGGCTGGACGGCATCCTGGACGAGATCGAGGAGCCGGTGCGCGACCTGGCACCCGGACTGCGCCGCGTCGGCGCCGTGCTCGACGACCCGATGGTCAGCGAGGTACCGGACACAATCCGCCGGATCCGCGACGACGTGCTGCCGCTGGTCGCCACGCTCCGGGGCACCACGGACATGCTCGACCGCTTCTCCGGTCGTGGGCTGCTCGCCGCCCGCCGCCGGCCCGTGCCGGAGCCGCCCGTGCTCGACGCAGGCGTCCCCGACGCCGGCGTTGCGGACGAGTGAGCTCGTCAGGCGCGTAGGGCCGCCTTCGCGGCGGGGTCGCTGTCGTGCAGGAACTGGGCGCAACGGTCCGCCTCGGACAGCTCGCCGATCGCGCCGGCCGCCCGGCCGAGGGCGTGCAGCGAGCGGAGGAAGCCCCGGTTCGGCTCGTGTGACCAGGGGATCGGGCCGGCGCCCTTCCAGCCGTTGCGGCGCAGCGCGTCCAGGCCGCGGTGGTAACCGGTGCGGGCGTAGGCGTACGACTCGACCGCCCGGCCGGCCGCGTAGGCGCGGTCGGCGAGCGCGGCCCAGGCTGCGGAGTAGGCCGGGAACCGCACGGCCACCGCCTCGAGGTCCGCGCCGCCGGCCTCCGCCTCCGCCAGCGCGGCCGCGGCCTCGGGGTCGGCCGGCAGGAGCGTCGGTGGCGGGCCGGGCAGCAGGTTCTCGTGCGAGGTCATGCCGGTCATCCTGCCGCAAGCAGCAGATCCCGGGCTCGGCGAACCGAGCCCGGGATCTCCCTGCGGGTAGGTCATGCGGCGACTAGGCGCCGACCTGGTGGACGCGCGAGCGCTTCATGTTCGACGACTGCACGAAGTACTCGTACGGCGCGGCCGGGGGCGTGAAGCGCACCCCGAACCGCCCGGTCGACGACACGGCCGCCCGGCCCACCGCCGACGGGGTGCCGCCGGGGGTGCGCACGTAGAGCACGACGGTCGACCGCGGCCGAGCCGTGCCCTGGATCGTGGTCGCGGTCGCGTCCGCGGCCAGCGTCGCCGACCCGGCAGCCAGCGCCGGGGTCACCCGGCTCCTGACCACCCGGCTGCGCACGTCGCCGCGGGCGAGGATGCGGTAGTCGGTGCGGGTCAACCAGGTGATGGCCCACCGCCCGTACCGGTCCGCCCGGACCCAGCGCTTGACCACGAACGCCGGGTTGCTGCCGGACTGGAAGTACACGCCCACCGTCCTGTTCGGACGTGCCCGACCGGTGATCCACTGGTACCCGCCGAGCGCAGTCGACTGTGGACTCTTGATCGAGGTCGGGATGAGCCACCGCGTCGTCCGGGTGCGGCTGCGCTGGCCGTCCGCCTTGACGAAGTACTGCGTGGTCATCCGCAGCCGGAACGACGTCGCCCACTTGCCCGCCGAGTTGGCCCGCACGCTCCGGACATAGCGGAAGCTGTCCCGGTAGGACTCCCGCACGTAGAACCGCACGAGGGCGGACTTGCGTGCGGTCCCCCGCACCGCGACGCGGTGACCGGAGAACGTACCGGCCGGGCCACTGATGGTCGGCTTCACCGCGACCGGCGCGACGCGCCCGTACGCCGGGTCGTTGCGGAGGCCGAGCTTGCTCGAGCACGCCGGCCATGGCGACCAGCCGCGGGCGCGGTAGAGCAACTTGGCGCGGTAGTCCTGCTCGGCCGGCGACGCTTGGTGCGGGTACCCGGTGCCGCCGTAGGCACGCCAGGTGCCGAGGTTGAACTGGTAGGCCCCGTAGAAGCCGTTGCCGGTGTTGATCCGGTAGTTGTTGCCGGACTCGCAGACGCGCAGCCGGTACCACGGGTCGCCGCTGGCGGCGACCGCCGGGCTGGCGGTGCTCGCGATCATTGCCGCCGCGACGCCCGCCGTGAGAGCAGCGGTTCGCGCGGCGACGGTACTGCCGGCCGGCTTGCGATGTCGGCCTCGACGGGCGCTCCGGCGCATGCCGGAACGCGAGGCAGCCTGAGACATGGTGGTGGGTCCTTTCCCCACGCCTGCGAGGTGAGCTGTCGGGTTCGGGCGGGGAAGATCGCCCGGCCGGGTCGCACGAGGAATGTGAGCGACGCGCCGTCCGTGACGCGGTCGCACTGCGACCAGCGGCTTCACCCCAAGGCCGGGACTTCCGGCCGTGGTACCCGGGACTACTGCGTGCGCCGGGTCCTAGTGGGTCCCCCGCTCCCGTCCGATGTACCGTTGTCGGAGTCCACTTGCGACGGCCAGGCCCGGACGGGACTTGGCGTTGCCGACCGCCGCGCAATCACGGATTGATTGCCGGACGGGACCGTACACAGTGGAGGCGGTAGATCACAAACAGCGAGCGGCAGCGCGTGTCGCACGTCACGGCAAAGGGGCGTGCGACACGCACACTGCGTAACCGATCAGAAATAGCCTATGGGATAGGCGATCTTGACGCTCACGCATTATCCACTCTGGACCCCAGGCTTGGTTCATCGTCAGAAATGCCCTACGTGATAAGCATCCTTCGCAAACTCCGAAGGATCGGGGTTCCATCCACTGTGGACGAGCTGATCAGAGAGGCGCTCAGACCGAGAGACGGCGGTCCACCGCTAAGGCCCGTTCGGAGGAGGGCATGCTACGCCGTTTGGCCCAGAGCGCTGTGACGAAAGTGCGGCCGTTCGACGCTGCTAGGCTGGAGGCCGGCCGGGCTACCCGGAGATCGACTGTCCGGCCGACATGAGGTCCGCGCAGGCCGTGCCGACCCGGCTCGCCATGCTCGCCTCCGCGAGCTTCAGGTAGCTGCGCGGGTCGTACGCCTTCTTGTTGCCGACGTCACCGTCGACCTTCAGGACGCCGTCGTAGTTGGTGAACATGTGGCCGGCGACGGCCCGGGTGAACGCGTACTGCGTGTCGGTGTCGACGTTCATCTTCACCACGCCGTACGAGAGCGCCTCGCGGATCTCCTCCAGCAGCGAGCCCGAGCCGCCGTGGAAGACGAGGTCGAACGGCTTCTCCCGGCCGACCTTCGCGCCGACGGCGTCCTGGATCTCCTTGAGGATCTCGGGGCGGAGCTTCACGTTCCCCGGCTTGTAGACGCCGTGCACGTTGCCGAACGTCGCGGCGAGCATGTAGCGCCCGTTCTCACCGGTGCCGAGCACCTCGGCGGTGCGCAGCGCGTCGCCCGGCGTGCTGTAGAGCTTCTCGTTCATCTCGCCGACGACGCCGTCCTCCTCGCCGCCGACGACGCCGATCTCCATCTCCATCACCACGCGCGCCTTCGCGCACTGGTCGAGCAGCTCGGCGGCGATCCGCAGGTTCTCCTCGAGCTCCACCGCCGACCCGTCCCACATGTGAGACTGGAACAGCGGCTCCCGACCCGTGGCGACCCGCTCGGCGGAGATCGCGAGCAGCGGTCGCATGTAGCCGTCGAGCTTGTCCTTCGGACAGTGGTCGGTGTGCAGCGCGACGTGCACCGGGTACTTCGCCGCGGCCACGTGCGCGAACTCGGCCAGCGCGACAGCACCGGTGACCATGTCCTTCACCTTCGTGCCGGAGATGAACTCGGCGCCGCCGGTGGAAACCTGCACGATCCCGTCGCTGCCGGCCTCGGCGAAGCCGCGCAGCGCGGCGTTCAGCGTCTCCGACGACGTCACGTTGATGGCCGGGTACGCGAACCCGTTCGCCTTCGCCCGGTCGAGCATTTCCGCGTACACCTCGGGGGTGGCGATGGGCATGGCAACCTCCGTCGACTCCAGCTCCGGCGTTCCACCGGCGAGTATCCCGCACCCGCGCGACCGGCCGGAACGGGCCCGGACCGCCGGTCGACACCCGCCGGCGGCCGTTACGCCGAGCGCGGAACCGCTGGCGGCCGTGCCGCCGCCGGTCCGACCCTGGCCGGCATGCGACTGCTCGTGCTGGGCGGCACCCGCTTCCTCGGCCGCGGCGTGGCGGCCGCCGGTCTCGCGGCCGGCGCCGAGGTCACGACGTTCACCCGAGGCGTGTCCGGTTCGCCGCCGGACGGGGTCGAGGCGCTGCACGGCGATCGAGAGACCGCCGAGGGACTCGCGCTGCTGCGCGACCGCGACTGGGACATCGTCGTCGACACGTCCGGCTACCTGCCCCGCGCGGCGACCGGGTCGGACGCGACCTTCACCTGGGTGCCGGACGACTTCCTCGTCGTGCAGGGCGTCACGCCGTGGACCGAGCTGCCGCTGTGGTCGCCGGCCACCCGCGCACCGGCGCTGTGGGACCAGGACACCAGCGCGGCCGAGGCGGCCGGGCTGCGCTGCCGCCCGGTGGCGGACACCGTCACCGACGTCGCCGTGTGGCTGCGCGAGGGCACCGGCACGCCGCCGGGCGGCCGGTACCGGGAGAGTCCCGGACTCGCGCCCGATCGCGAGGCGGAGCTGCTGGCCGCCTGGCGCGAGCAAGCCGCCTGAACGGGCCGCGTAGCCACGGTCGCGCGAAGCGCGACAGGTAGCCTTAGCCGTCGTGCACACCCTCGCCGCGCCCGACCTGCTCAATCCCGATTACCTGGTCGACACGTTCGGCCTGATCGGCCTGCTCATCGTCGTGTTCGCGGAGTGCGGGCTGCTGATCGGCTTCTTCCTGCCGGGCGACACGCTGCTGTTCAGCGCCGGGCTGCTGGCCGCGACCGGCCGGTTCGAGGTGCCGCTGTGGGTGCTGCTCCTGCTCATCCCGATCGCCGCGATCCTCGGCAACCTCGTCGGCTACTGGATCGGCTACAAGGCGGGCCCGGCCGTGTTCAACCGGCCGAACTCGCGGCTGTTCAAGCAGGAGTACGTGGAGCGGTCGCACGAGTTCTTCGAAAGGTACGGGGCGCGGACGATCGTGCTCGCCCGGTTCGTCCCTATCGTGCGCACGTTCGCGACGGTGATGGCCGGCGCCAGCCGGATGCGCTTCCGCACGTACGCGACCTTCAGCGTGATCGGCGGCGTGCTCTGGGGCGCCGGCGTGACGGCGCTCGGCTACTACCTCGGCCAGATCCCGTTCGTCCGGGACACCCTGGAGCCGCTCATCGAGCCGATTCTGATCGGGATCATCGTGCTCTCGATGGCGCCGGCCGCGATCGAGATCTGGCGCCGCCGGCGGCAGCGCGGCATGACCGCCGAGATCCTCATCGAGGAGCCGATCGACGAGGCCGGCCACGTCGACCAGCACGCCCGCGACCACTAGGGCGTGACGCCCTAGGCCGCGTTCACCCAGGCTCGACCGCCCGCAGGCCGGTGCAGGCCGCGATCCGGTCGAAGTCCACATCGGAGTGAAGCAACGGCCGCTCGTCACGGATGCAGACCGAAGCAATGAGGCAGTCCGAGGTACGCCGGACCGTGTGGCCCTGTCGCCGGACTTCTCGGTAGACCTGTGCGGCGCGGCGAAAGTCGTCGAGGCCTTCGAGACGGAGGATGGGAAAGCGCAACAGCTGCCGCTCAATGAAGTGGAAGTGGTTGTCGCTGCCGATGCCCTGCAGCACCTCGGTGTATACGACGTCCGTGAGCGCGACCGGCCGGTCGGCGGCGATCTCCCGATCGAGGCAGTCGACCTGCCAGGTGTCTCTGTCGCCGAAGAAGTCGATCCAGACGCTGGTGTCAGCTATCACTGGCCGGTCCGCGGATCTCCTCGAGCGATCGCATCTCGACCTTCCCCCGCAGCTTCAGGATCTCCTTCCGGTCGCGGCGGAGGATGAGCTCCCGCAGCGCATAGTCGACGGTGTCCTTCTTGGTCCTGGTGCCGGCGATCTTCGCGGCCTCGGCAAGCAGCTCGTCGTCTATGTCGATATTGGTACGCACGAGCCGATTATACACATCGCGAAAAGATCGATTGTGTATGCTCGGAGCGGGCTCACGGTGGATCGGGCGGCAGGGCGTGCTGGCGGATCCAGGCGTGCATCGCGATCCCGGCGGCGACGCCGGCGTTGATCGAGCGGGTGGAGCCGTACTGAGCGATCGAGCAGACCAGGCTCGCCGCCGCCCGGGCCGGCTCGGACAAGCCGGGGCCCTCCTGCCCGAACAGCAGCAGGCACCGGCGCGGGAGCGGCACCGTCTCCAGCGGGACCGCGCCGGGCAGGTTGTCCACGCCGACGATCGGCAGCGCCTCGGCCCGGCAGTGCTCGAGCAGCGCGTCGATGGTCTCGTGATGCCGAATGTGCTGGTATCGGTCGGTGACCATGGCGCCGCGCCGGTTCCACCGCCGCCGGCCGACGATGTGCACCTCGCGGGCGAGGAACGCGTTCGCGGTGCGGACCACGGTGCCGATGTTGAGGTCGTGCCGCCAGTTCTCGATGCCGACGTGGAAG
>JBKOXW010000088.1:0-10558 GCA_046744115.1 Actinomycetota bacterium
GCCGGGCAGCGCGGGCGAGCCAGCGGCCTCGGCCGCGCCGGGAACGCCCGCCGCCCACCGGCCGATCCGCCCGTACCGCGCCCGGGTCGGACGTCGCCGCGTCGGGTGCGCGGTGCGGCCAGGGCCGAGCAGCGCGCGCAACGGGGCGAGCGTGTCGTTGGTGAGCAGCCCGGCCCACACCAGGTCCCAGACCGCGGCCGCGAGCGCCTGGTCGTCGGTGGACCCGCTCCGATCGGCCAGCGAGCGGAAGAACAGCGCCTGCTCGCCGTCCAGTGCCGCGAGCACCGCCTCGTGCAACGGCGTCCGGGTGAGCTCCCCGTCCGGCGGTGGCAGCAGCAGGTCGGCGGCGTCGGCCGGGGCGAGCGCCACCCAGCCGTCGTTGCCAGGCAGCGACCCGGCGCCGCACCAGGTCACCTCTCCGGCCGCGGTCAGCTCGTCCAGCATGGCCGGCGCGTAGTCGGCGACCCGGCCGGGCAGCACGAGCGACTCCAGCGCCGACGCCGGCACGACCGCGCCGGCCAGCTGCTCGACCGCCCGCAGCACGCCCTCCGCGCCGCGGGACCGGCCGGCGCCGATGCCCTGCCACGCCGGCAGGAACCGGGCCAGCGCCTGCTCCGGCACCGGCTCCACCTCCCGCCGCAGCCGGGCCAGCGAGCGCCGCCGAAGCAGGCGCAGGACCTCGGCGTCGCACCACTCGGCCCCGGCGCCCCCCGGCCGGAACTGTCCGGCCACCACCCGGCCGGCGTCGGCCAGCCGCTCGAGCACGGCCGACACCACGGCCACCCCGAGTCCGAGCCGGGCCGCGCAGTCTGCGGCGTGGAACGGACCGTGCGTGCGCGCGTACCGGCCGACGAGGTCGCCGAGCGGGTCGCGCACCGGCTCGGTGAACGCCTCCGGCACGCCCACCGGCAGCGCCACCCCGAGCGCGTCGCGCACCCGGCCGGCATCCTCGATCGCGATCCACCGCTCCGCCCCGGCGATGCGGACCCGGATGGCCCGCCGGCTCGACTCCAGCTCGGCGAGCCACGGCGGGGTCGCGCCGCGGGCCAGGGCCTCGTCGGTGCCGAGGTCGCCGACGAGGCGCAGCAGGTCGGCGGTGGAGTCCAGGTCGTACGCCTGCCGCCCGTCGGCGAGCCGCTGCAGCTCCAGCTCGACGTCGACCACGGCGTCGAGGTCGAGCAGCTCGCGCAGCTCCGCCTGGCCCAGCAGCTCGGCCAGGAGGGCGGAGTCGAGGGAGAGCGCCTGCGCCCGCCGCTCCGCCAGCGGCGCATCGCCCTCGTACAAGAACATCCCCACGTACCCGAACAGCAGCGAGCGGGCGAACGGGGACGGCTGTGGAGTCTCCACGTCGACCACCCGCACCGCCCGGGACCGCAGCTGCCGCATGAGCTCGACGAGGCCCGGCACGTCGAAGACGTCCTGCAGGCACTCCCGCATCGTCTCCAGCACGACCGGGAACGAGCCGTACCCGCTGGCCACCTGGAGCAGGTGCGCGGCTCGCTGCCGCTGCTGCCACAGCGGCGTGCGCCGGCGGGGGTCGCGGCGCGGCAGCAGCAGCGCGCGCGCCGCACACTCCCGGAACCGGGCCGCGAACAGCGCCGACCCGCCGACCTCGGCGGTGACCAGCGGCTCCACCTCGTCCGGGTCGAACACCGCGATCTCACCCGAGGGCGGCTCGGCGTCGGTCTCCGGCAGCCGCAGCACGATGCCGTCGTCGGAGTGCATCGACTGGACGTCCAGGCCGTACCGCTCGCGCAGCCGGGCCGCGATCGCCAGCGCCCACGGCGCGTTCACCTGGGCGCCGAAGGGGGAGTGCACGACGAGCCGCCAGTCGCCGAGCTCGTCGCGGAACCGCTCGACCAGGATGGTGCGGTCGTCGGGGAGGTGGCGGGTCGCCTCCCGCTGCTCGGCGAGGTACGCGAGCAGGTTCGCAGCACCCCACTCGTCCAGGCCGGCGGCCCGGATCCGGTCGGTGGCGCGCTCGGCGGGCAACCCGGCCAGCTCGCGCAGGAACGCGCCGAGCGCGCGGCCCAGCTCCGCCGGCCGACCCGGCGCGTCGCCCTTCCAGAACGGCATCCGGCCGGGCTCGCCGGGAGCGGGGGAGACCAGCACCCGGTCGTGGCCGATGTCCTCGATCCGCCACGAGGTCGAGCCGAGCAGGAACACGTCGCCGACGCGGGACTCGTACACCATCTCCTCGTCCAGCTCGCCCACCCGGCGTCCGGTCTCGCCGGAGGAGCCGACCAGGAACACGCCGAACAGGCCGCGGTCCGGGATCGTGCCGCCGCTGGTCACCGCGAGCCGCTGGGCGCCCGGGCGGCCGGCGAGCGTGCCGCTCACCCGGTCCCAGGTCAGCCGCGGCCGCAGCTCGGCGAACTCGTCGGACGGGTAGCGGCCGGACAGCATGTCCAGCACCGACTCCAGCGCCGACGCCGGCAGCTGCGCGAACGGCGCGGCGCGGCGGACCAGCGCGGCCAGCTCGTCCACCTGCCAGGGCTCGGTCGCCACCATGGCGACGACCTGCTGGGCCAGCACGTCGAGCGGGTTGCGCGGGTAGCGCATCGCCTCGATCAGGCTGGCCTGCATCCGCTCGGCCACCACCGCGGACTCGACGAGGTCGCCGCGGTACTTCGGGAAGAACACACCCTTGCTCACCGCGCCGACCTGGTGGCCGGCCCGGCCCACCCGCTGCAGCCCCGCCGCCACGGACGGCGGCGCCTCCACCTGCACGACCAGGTCGACGGCGCCCATGTCGATGCCGAGCTCGAGGCTGCTGGTCGCGACGACGGCGGGCAGCCGGCCCGACTTCAGCTCCTCCTCGACGAGCACCCGCTGCTCCCGGGACACCGAGCCGTGGTGGGCGCGCGCGACCACGAACGGCGCCCCCTCGGCCAGCCCGGACTGCGCCATGATCTCCGCCGGCATTCGACCCGGCGGCGTGGCCGGCGCCGCATCGTCGTACCGGCCGAGGTCCTGGGCCGGCTCCTGCGGGGCCGCACCGTACCTGCGCTCGTAGGCCAGCTCGTTCAGCCGGGCGGTGAGCCGCTCGGCGAGCCGCCGCGAGTTGGCGAACACGATCGTGCTGCGGTGCGCCTCGACCAGGTCGAGCACGCGCTCCTCGACCGCCGGCCAGATCGAGCTGCGCGACTGCCCGCCGGCCGCGGACCCCTCCAGCTCGCCGGTGGGCTCGCCCATCCTCGACAGGTCCAGCGCAGACATGTCCTCGACCGGCACGACGACCTGCAGCTCGACGACCTTGGCGGTGGGCGGCTGGACGACCGTGACCTCCCGGCCGCCGGCCAGGAACCGGGCCACCTCGTCCACCGGCCGCACGGTCGCGGACAGCCCGATCCGCTGCGCCGGCCGGTCCAGCAGCGCGTCCAGCCGCTCCAGCGAGACCGCCAGGTGCGCGCCGCGCTTGGTCGGGCAGACGGCGTGCACCTCGTCCACGATCACCGTCTGGACGCCGCGCAGCGCCTCCCGGGCCGCGCTGGTCAGCAGCAGGAACAAGGACTCGGGCGTGGTGATGAGGATGTCGGCCGGTCGGCGGGCGAACGCGCGCCGGTCCTCGGTGGGGGTGTCGCCGGACCGGATCGCCACCGAGATGTCGGGCATCGGCTGGCCGAGCCGCACCGCGGCCTGCCGGATGCCGGCCAGCGGCGAGCGCAGGTTGCGCTCCACGTCGACGGCGAGCGCCTTGAGCGGGCTCACGTACAGCACCCGGCAGCGGCGGCTCGGCTCGGGCGGCGACGCGGCGGCCAGCCGGTCGATCGACGAGAGGAACGCCGCGAGCGTCTTGCCGGACCCGGTCGGCGCGACGACCAGCGTGTGCTCGCCGCGGGCGATCGCCGCCCACGCGCCGAGCTGCGCCTCGGTCGCCGCGGCGAACGCGCCGGCGAACCACGCCCTGGTCGCGGGCGCGAATCGGTCCAACGGTCCGGTCACGGGTTCCAGTCTGACGCGGCCCACCGACAATCCCGCCGCAGCCGTGCCACGATGACCGCATGAGGCGGTGGGGGACCCGGCCGGGCGGTGCGTTCCGGCTCCCGGTGCGGATGCTCGCCGCCGCGGTGTTGGTGCTGCTCACCGGGTGCCTCAAGCTGGACGCCGACCTCGCGGTCAACAGCGACAACACGATCACCGGCGACTACGTGGTCGCCTACCTGAAGAACCCGGACCGCCCCGGCTCCGGCCTCACGTCGGTGGACGACCTGCTGGTCAGCCGCGGCTCGGCGACGGCGAGCAGGTACGACGACGGCGAGTACGAGGGGGTTCGGTACCGGCTGGAGGGCGTGCCGCTGGCCGACCTCGCCGCGTTCCGGCCGGTCCGGTTCGAGGACAGGCAGACCGGCACGATCGACATCCGCCGCGACGGCAACGACTTCGTGGTGGGCGGCAGGTTCGACTTCCGGGAGCGGGAGCGGATCGAGCGCACTCCGGAGGAGCAGCAGGCGGCCGAGGACGCGTTCACGGTCCGGGTCCGGCTCACGTTCCCCGGCGACGTGCTGACCGGGAACGGCGGCATCGACGGGCGCACGGTCAGCTGGGACATCCGGCCGTTCGTGCTCACCACCCTGCAGGCGCGAGCCAGCGCGGTGCCGCCGCCGCCGTTCGCCGAGCCGGCCGACGAGCTGTCCACAGCACTGCTCGCCGGCGGGCTCGGGCTGCTCGGGCTCGCGGTGCTGCTCGCGCTCGTCCTTGTGGTGGCCTGGCGCCGCCGGGTCCGCGCCGCCCGGGCGCGGCGGCGGGAGCTGGAGGCCGAGCCGGACCCCGCCACCGGGCCCGCCGACTTCGCCTGGGTGGTGGAGGACCGGAGGCCGCCCGGACGCGGCCGCGGATCGAACCGGCCTCCGACCGGCTGGCCGACCCACGACACGGCGCAGGACGGCGCCACGCCGTACCGAGCGCCACCGTACGTCCCACCCTCGCCTGACCCGGGGCGGTCCGGGCCCGGCTGGTACGACCCGGTGCCGTACGCGCCCGCGCCGTACCAGGACTCCTGGGGAGGTCCGTCCACCGCCGGGTCGCCGCCGTCCGGACTCGCGCCGTACGGACCGGCCCCGTCGTGGCCGGCCCCGTCGTGGCCGACGCCGTCCTGGCCGTCCACCGAGCGCGACCCGCCCGTGCACCGGCCGGTGCGGATGCCCCACCAGGTGCCGCAGCCGGCGGACGAGGACTCCTCACCGGACCGCGCCGACGGCGGACCTACTCACCAGTAGCACGGCCTGCCACACTGGGCGGCATGGAGCGGACCCTCTACGAGAGCGATCATCAGGCCTTCCGGGACAGCGCCCGGGCGTTCATGGAGCGGCACGTCGTGCCCCGGCATGCGGACTGGGAGAAGGCCGGCATCGTCGACCGGGACGTGTGGGTGGAGGCCGGCAAGCAGGGCCTGCTGGGCACGGACGTGCCCGAGGAGTACGGCGGAGGCGGGGTTCGCGACTTCCGGTACAACGCGGTGCTGGACGAGGAGATCATCCGGGTCGGGGCGACCGGGCTGGGCTTCGGCCTGCACAACGACGTCGTCGCGCCGTACCTGCTGGAGCTGACCACGGACGAGCAGAGGCAGCGGTGGCTGCCCGGCTTCTGCTCCGGCGAGATCATCACCGCGATCGCGATGAGCGAGCCGGCCGCGGGCAGCGACCTGCAGGGGGTGCGGACGTACGCCCGCCGCGACGGCGCCGACTACGTGCTGTCCGGCTCGAAAACGTTCATCACCAACGGGATCAACGCCGACCTGGTGATCGTGGTGGCAAAGACCGACCCGGACGCCGAGGGTGCCCGCGGCATCAGCCTGCTCGCGGTCGAGCGCGGCATGGCGGGCTTCGAGCGCGGGCGGAACCTGGACAAGATCGGGCTGAAGGCGCAGGACACCGCCGAGCTGTTCTTCGACGCGGTCCGGGTGCCCGCCGCGAACCTGATCGGCGAGGAGAACCAGGGCTTCGTCCACCTGATGGAGCGGCTGCCGCAGGAGCGGCTGTCCATCGCGGTCGCCGCGGTGGCGGCGTGCGAGCGGATGCTGGAGATCACGCTGGAGTACGCACGCACCCGGGAGGCCTTCGGCCGGCCGATCGGCCGGTTCCAGCACAACCGGTTCACCCTCGCCGAGCTCGCGACCGAGACCTCGATCGCGCGGACCTTCCTGGACGAGTGCATCCGCCAGCTCAACGCCCGCACGCTGACCGTCGCCGACGCGGCGATGGCGAAGTGGTGGACCACCGACCTGCAGAACAAGGTCGCCGACATGTGCCTGCAGCTGCACGGCGGCTACGGGTACATGACCGAGTACCCGATCTCCCGTGCCTGGCTGGACAGCCGGGTGCAGTCGATCTACGGCGGCACCAACGAGATCATGAAGGAAATCGTCGGCCGCACCCTCGGCCTATGACGGCCGCAGCGGGCGAGGGCCCGGCGACCGAGCCCGGTCTCCCGCCTGTCGAGGCGCGGCCGCCTGTCGAGGCGCGGTCGCCTGTCGAGGCGCGGTCGCCTGTCGAGGCGCCGTCGCACGCCGGGGTGCAGGCGCGCACGGTCCGCACGCTCTCGGCCAGCCAGGTGCTCGGCGGCGTCGGCGTCGGCAGCGGGGTCGCGGTCGGCGGCCTGCTGGCCGAGGACGTGTCCGGATCCGCCTCGGTCGCCGGGCTCGCCCAGACGGCCGCGGTCTTCGGCGCCGCGCTGCTCGCCGTACCGGTGTCGCGGCTGATGGCCGCGCGCGGGCGGCGGCCCGGGCTCGCCGCGGCCTACCTCACCGGCCTGGCCGGCGCCGTCGTCGTGGTGGTCGGCGCGGCGGCCGGCGCCATCGTGCTGGTGCTCGCCGGCATGCTGATGTTCGGCGCCGGCACGACGGCGACCCAGCTCTCCCGGTACGCGGCCACCGACCTGGCCACGCCGGACCGCCGCGGCCGGGCACTTGCCACAGTGGTGTGGGCGACGACGATCGGCGCGGTGCTCGGGCCGAACCTGGCCGAGCCCGGCGCGGCGCTGGCCGACGCGCTCGACCTGCCGCGGCTGGCCGGCCCGTTCCTGTTCTCCCTCGCCGCGTACGCGCTCGCCGTCGCCGTCCTGATGCTCCTGCTCCGGCCGGACCCGCTGCTGCTGGCCCGCTCCGAGGCCATGCCGCACGCCGCGACCACCCCGCCCGCCGGCGTCTCGGAACCCGCCACGGTGGGGGTCGGCACCTCGGCGGGCACCGGTCTGGCCGCGTCCCTCCGCACGGTCGCCGCGTACCCGGGCGCGCTGCTCGGGCTCACCGCGATGGCGGTCGCGCACACCGTCATGGTCGCGGTCATGGTGATGACACCGGTCCACATGGGACACGGTGAGGTCGGGCTGCGCGTCGTCGGCCTGGTGATCAGCGTGCACGTCGCCGGCATGTTCGCGCTCTCGCCGCTCGTCGGCTGGCTGGCCGACGCGATCGGCCGGCACCGCGTGGTGCTGCTCGGCGCCGGGTTGCTGGTGCTCGCCACGGCGGTCGCCGGCCCGGCGGGGTCGGCCGAGTCCGTCCAGCTCGGCATCGGCCTGTTCCTGCTCGGCCTCGGCTGGTCGTGCGCGCTGGTGGCCGGCTCGACGCTGCTCACCGAGTCCGTGCCGCTGCCCAGCCGACCCGGCGTGCAGGGCGCCGCCGACCTGGTGATGGGCGTCGCGGCCGCATCCGCCGGCGCGCTGTCCGGGCTGGTCGTCGGCGCGTTCGGGTACGGCGTGCTGAACGTCGCGGCGGCCTTCCTGGCCGTGCCGCTGCTGTGGCGGGCCGCGGCGTACCGCCCGGCGCGGGTCGTGGCGAGCTGACCGCTACTCGTCGCGCCGCCGGCCGGAGCGCCGGAACTCGAGCACCAGCAGCACGAGCAGCGCCACGAGGCAGAGCGCGAAGCCCACCTCGACGAGCGTGCCGAACGCCCCGTCGACGTTCACCGCGTCGCTCCCTCCTCCGGCGCGCCGAGGTCTCGCACCAGCGCCAGTACATCGTCCACAGTAGACCGCAGCAGCGGCGCCCGCCCCATGCCGATCAGCCGGGCGACCAGCGGCGTGACCCGGTCGATGAGCAGGTGGGTGCGGGCGGATCCGGCGGACCGATCGTGCACCCAGTACAGCACGACGCCCATCTGGACCAGCCAGAGCAGCTCCGGCAGCGCGTCCCGCAGCTGCCGCGTGAGCCGGGCGTTCGAACCGAGGGCGACATCGCGGTAGAGCGCGATCGCGGCCTGCCTCGCCGGCCGGGACTCCGGGCTGAACGGGGACAGCGGGCTGGTCGGCTCGGCGGCGTTCTTGAAGAACTTCCCGGCGAAAGCGTGGTACGGCGCCATCAGGTCGACCCAGGTGTGCAGCACGCCCGCGAGCCGGTCCGGCAGCCGGCGCTCCCGTGCCAGCAGCGGCGCCGCGGCCGCGGCGAGCTCGTCCTGGGTACGGTCGTAGAAGGCCTGGACGAGCTGCTCCTTCGAGGCGAAGTAGTAGTAGGCATTGCCGAGCGACACGCCGGCCTCCTCGGCGATCGCCCGCATCGTGGTGGCCTCGTAGCCGCGGTCGCGGAACAGGCGCAGCGCCGTCTCCACGATCAGCGCCCGGGTCTGCTCCCCGCGCGCCCGCTTCGGCTCGGCCGGCCGTCTCTCTGCCGGGCCGCTCGCGTCGCCTGGCTCCCGGGGCGTCGTGGCCCGATCCACCCGCACGGTTGCGACCCTAGTGGCGTATCCGGCCGGTCTAGAGCCGACCGGCCGGGGCAGCGTGCCGGATGAGCGGCTGGCCGCCCGGCTCGTCGACTGTGGCGTGTCCGCCGGGGAGGTGGACGTCGCGCTCGTCGACGGCCGGGGTGCCGTACGCATCGGTCGGCTCCGGGTCGTGCCCGGTCCGCATCCGCCGGCCGAGCCGGGCCGCGAGCGCGAGGTTGGCCAGGTGCAGCGCGCCCAGCACCAGCAGCACTACTCCGATCTTGCTGCTCAGCAGCTCCAGCCCGGCGCGCGCGGTGCGCACCTCCCCGCCGGTGCGCAGGGTGAGGCCGATGATCCCGAGCGTCACCAGGTAGAAGGCAACCGTGAGCAGCGAGCTGAGCGCGCCGCCGAGCGCCTCGTCGCCGAGCAGCCGGGCCAGGACGCGCCGACCGTTCGCGGCGAGCACGCGGGCCACCCAGATCGTGAGACCGATCGTGATGGCCAGGTAGGCGAGGTACGTCGCGACGACGAGGCTCATGGCCCGCTCCCTCTCGACCAACCGATCCTGAACACGTTCAGGTTCTTGTGCCCGGAAGCGTACCCCGTTCTCCTGAACGCGTTCAAGTATTCGCTTGGTCACTAGGCTGGGGCCGGTGCGGTTGTCCGAGTTCTGGCGGCGGATGCGGGATCACTTCGGCCCCGGCTATGCGGAGTCGGTGGCACGCGACCACGTGCTCGCACAGCTGTCCGGCCGCACCGTCGACCAGGCGCTCGCGGCCGGGGTCGAGGCCAAGACGGTGTGGCGAGCGGTGTGCGAGGAGTTCGACGTGCCGCGGGCGAAACGCTGAGCCACCACCGCGGCGTGTCGTCGCCGCACCTCGAACACCTGTTCGTCTAGTCTGTCCACAGCTCGACCGGTGATCCACAGGTTGGCGCCCGCCCGCAGAAATCGTCGGGGGTGCGGCCTAGCGTCAGCCGCGACACGTTTCGACGACTTCGGCAGAGGTGAACTGATGCCAGGACTGGACCGCGACAAGGCTCTCGAGGTCGCGCTCGCCCAGATCGACAAGCAGTTCGGCAAGGGCTCGGTGATGCGGCTGGGCGACGAGACGCGGGCCCCGGTCCAGATCATCCCGACCGGGTCGATCGCGCTGGACGTGGCGCTCGGCATCGGCGGCCTGCCGCGCGGGCGGGTGGTGGAGATCTTCGGGCCGGAGTCGTCGGGCAAGACCACCGTGGCGCTGCACGCGGTGGCCAACGCGCAGGCCGGCGGCGGCATCGCGGCGTTCATCGACGCCGAGCACGCGCTGGACCCCGACTACGCCAAGGCGCTCGGCGTGGACACCGACGCGCTGCTGGTCTCCCAGCCCGACACGGGGGAGCAGGCGCTGGAGATCGCGGACATGCTGATCCGCTCCGGCGCGCTGGACATCATCGTCATCGACTCGGTGGCCGCGCTAGTGCCGCGGGCCGAGATCGAGGGCGAGATGGGGGACAGCCACGTCGGCCTGCAGGCCCGGCTGATGAGCCAGGCGCTGCGCAAGCTCACCGGTGCGCTCAACAACTCCGGCACCACCGCGGTCTTCATCAACCAGCTCCGCGAGCGCGTAGGTGTGCTCTTCGGGTCGCCTGAGACCACCACGGGTGGGCGGGCGCTGAAGTTCTACGCGTCGGTCCGGCTCGACGTGCGCCGCATCGAGACGCTCAAGGACGGCCAGGAGGCGATCGGCAACCGCACCCGGGTCAAGGTCGTGAAGAACAAGGTCGCCAGCCCCTTCAAGCAAGCGGAGTTCGACATCGTTTACGGGCAGGGGATCAGCCGCGAGGGGTCGCTCATCGACATGGGCGTCGAGCAGTCGATCATCCGCAAGTCCGGCGCCTGGTACACCTACGAGGGCGACCAGCTGGGGCAGGGCAAGGAG
>JBKOXW010000294.1:0-16440 GCA_046744115.1 Actinomycetota bacterium
CCGCTGACCGCGAACGCGTACCTGGGCTGCTGGGGGATCGTCGAGTGCCTCCGCGGCGACGCGGACGTGGTCGTCACCGGGCGGGTCACCGACGCGTCCCTGGTGGTCGGCCCGGCCGCCTGGCACTTCGGCTGGGCACGGGACGACTGGGACCGCCTCGCCGGCGCCACCGTCGCCGGCCACGTGCTCGAGTGCGGCGCCCAGGCCACCGGCGGCAACTACGCGTTCTTCACCGAGCTCGCCGACGCGCGCCATCCCGGGTTCCCGCTGGCCGAGATGCACGCGGACGGCACGAGCGTCATCACCAAGCACCCCGGCACCGGCGGCGCCGTCACCGTGGACACCGTCTCCGCGCAGCTGCTCTACGAGATCGCCGAGCCCTCGTACCTCGGGCCCGACGTGACCAGCCACTTCGACAGCGTCGCCCTCGCCGCCGACGGTCCGGACCGGGTACGGGTCTCCGGCGTGCGCGGCGGCCCGCCACCGGGCACCGTCAAGGTCGCGGTCAACTCCCTCGGCGGGCACCGGAACGCGCTCACGTTCGTGCTCACCGGGCTGGACATCGAGGCGAAGGCCGACCTGGTCCGCGCCCAGCTGACCGCGGCGCTGGAGCAGGCGCCGCCGAAGAGTCTGGAGTGGACGCTCGCCCGGACGGACCATGCGGACACGGATACCGAGGAGGCGGCGAGCGCGCTCCTGCACGTGGTGGCGAAGGACTCCGACCCGAGCCGGGTCGGCCGGTCGTTCTCCCGCGCCGGAGTCGAGCTCGCGCTCGCCTCGTACCCGGGCTTCCACGTGACGGCACCGCCGGGCGACGGCTCGCCGTACGGCGTCTACCGGGCCGCCTACGTTCCACAGGGGACCGTCGAGCAGGTTGCCGTGCTGCCGGGCGGGAAGCGCATCCCCATCGAGCCGCCCGGCTCGTCGTCCGCAGCCGACGGCGTCGAGCCGGCCGCGGAACCACCCGCGCCGGGCGATCTCGGTCCGACGCGGCGGGCGCCTCTCGGCCTTGTCGTCGGCGCGCGCAGCGGAGACAAGGGCGGCGCAGCCAACCTCGGGGTCTGGACGCGCTCTGACGTCGCCTACCCGTGGCTCGTGCACACGCTGACCGT
The DNA here is from genome assembly GCA_046744115.1 of Actinomycetota bacterium. GTDB lineage: Bacteria > Actinomycetota > Actinomycetes > Mycobacteriales > CADCTP01 > JBKOXW01. Next base: position 1,113 of record JBKOXW010000294.1, read on the forward strand.
CGAGCGGGTCCGGCAGCTGCTGCCCGAGGCGGCGCCGCTGCCGATCGCCCGGCACCTGCTGCCGAACCTGCGCGCGGTCAACTTCGTCCTCGATGGACTGCTCGGTGAGGGCGTCGCAGCGTCTACCCGGTTCGACCCGCAAGCGAAGGCGCTCGGCGAGTGGCTGCGGTCCAGGTACGTCGACATCCCCGAGGTGCTGCTGCCATGACGGGCCACACCGATCCGTTCACGACCGAGGAGCGCCGGGCGCTGCGGGCGATGGTCCGGCAGTTCGTCGAGCGCGAGGTGACGCCGCACCTGGCCGACTGGGAGCGGGCTGGCGAGGTGCCGCGCTCGCTGCACGAGCGGGCCGCGGCGGCGGGCCTGCTCGGCGTCGGCTACAGCGAGCAGGTCGGCGGCTCCGGCGGCGACCTGCTCGACGTGGTCGTGGTGACCGAGGAGCTGATCCAGGCCGGTGGCTCGTCCGGCCTGGTGGCGGCGCTGTTCACGCATGGGATCGCACTGCCGCACATCATCGCGACGGGCGGCGCGGACTTGATCGACCGGTTCGTCAAGCCGACCCTCGCGGGCCAGCGGATCGGCGCGCTCGCGGTCACCGAGCCCGGCGGCGGCTCGGATGTGGCGGCGCTGCGTACCACCGGCGTCCGGGACGGCGACCACTACGTCGTCAACGGCACCAAGACGTACATCACCTCGGGGGCGCGGGCCGACTTCGTCACCACCGCGGTGCGCACCGGCGGCGCCGGGCACGGTGGCGTCTCGCTGCTGGTGATCGAGCGGGACATGCCGGGATTCACCGTCGTCCGGCGGCTGGCAAAGATGGGGTGGGAGTGCTCGGACACCGCCGAACTGTCCTTTGTCGACTGCCCGGTGCCGGTGACGAACCTCGTGGGCACGCAGGACGCCGGGTTCGTCCAGCTGATGGCGCAGTTCCAGACCGAGCGGCTGTCGATGGCGGTGCAGGCGTACGCCACCGCGCAGCGCTGCCTCGAGCTCACGCTGCGATGGGTCAGGGACCGGGAGACCTTCGGCCGTCCTCTGCTGACCCGCCAGGTCGTCCGGCACCGGCTGGCGGAGATGGCCCGGCTCACCGATGTCGCCCGCACCTACACCCGCGCCGTCGCGGTGCGGCTGGCGGCCGGCGAGCCCGTCGTCGCCGAGGTGTCGATGGCCAAGAACACCGCGGTCGCCGCGTGCGACACCGTGGTCGACGCGGCCGTGCAGCTGCACGGCGGCTTCGGCTACCTCCGCGACGCGGAGGTCGAGCGGCACTACCGGGACAGCCGCATTCTCGGCATCGGCGGCGGCACGACCGAGATCATGAACGAGCTCGTGGCCGACCGGCTGCTCGCCGAGCGGGACCAGCGGGACGAGCCGTGACCGTGCTGGAGTCCACCCTGAACGCCGGCTCGCCCGGCTACGCCGCGAACCGGGAGGCGATGCTCGCCAAGCTGGAAGAGCTGGACGGCGAGCTGGCCAGGGCACGCGCCGGCGGCGGCCCGAAGTACGTCGACCGGCACCACGCCCGCGGCAAGCTGCTCCCCCGGGAGCGAATCGAGCTGCTGCTGGACCGGGACTCGCCGTTCCTCGAGCTGTCCCCGCTCGCCGCCTGGGGCACCGACTACCCGGTCGGCGCCAGCATCGTCACCGGCATCGGGGTGATCTCCGGCGTCGAGTGCCTGATCTCGGCGAACGACCCGACGGTGCGAGGCGGGGCGAGCAACCCGTGGACGGTGCAGAAGATCTTCCGGGCCGACGACATCGCCCGGCAGAACCGGCTGCCCGTGGTGAGCCTCGTCGAGTCCGGTGGCGCCGACCTGCCGAGCCAGGCGGAGATCTTCGTCCCGGGTGGACGGTTGTTCCGCGACCTCACCCGGCTGTCCGCGGCCGGGATCCCGACCATAGCGCTGGTGTTCGGCAACTCCACCGCCGGCGGCGCGTACGTGCCCGGCATGTGTGACTACACGGTCATGGTCCGGCGGCGCGCAAAGGTCTTCCTCGGCGGTCCCCCGCTGGTCAAGATGGCGACCGGGGAGGAGTCCGACGACGAGTCGCTCGGCGGTGCGGAGATGCACGCGGGCACCAGCGGGCTCGCCGACTACCTCGCCGAGGACGAGCTCGATGCGCTGCGCATCGGCCGGCGCATCGTGGCGCGGCTGCACTGGCGCAAGCTCGGACCGGGGCCGAGCGAGCCGGCCAACGAGCCCGCGTACGACCCGGAGGAGCTGGTCGGCATCGCCTCGGCCGATCTGCGGGTCCCGTTCGACCCCCGCGAGGTGCTGGCCCGGGTCGTGGACGGCTCGCGGTTCGACGAGTTCAAGCCCCGGTACGGGACATCGCTGGTGACCGGCTGGGCATCGATCCACGGCTATCCGGTCGGCGTGCTCGCCAACGCCCGGGGCGTGCTGTTCAGCGCGGAGTCGCAGAAGGCGACGCAGTTCATCCAGCTCGCGAACGTCGCCGACACCCCGCTGGTCTTCCTGCAGAACACGACCGGCTACATGGTCGGCGCCGCGTACGAGCAGGCCGGCATCATCAAGCATGGCGCCATGATGATCAACGCTGTATCCAACTCGCGGGTGCCGCACCTGACCGTCGTGATGGGAGCGTCGTACGGCGCGGGCAACTACGGCATGTGCGGCCGGGCGTACGAGCCACGGTTCGTGTTCAGCTGGCCGAATGCGAAGTCGGCGGTGATGGGGCCACAGCAGCTCGCCGGGGTGCTGTCCATCGTTGCCCGGCAGGCGGCCGAGGCGCGCGGCCAGGACTACGACGAGGCCGGTGACCGGGCCATGCGGGAGGCCGTGGAGGCGCAGATCGAGGAGCAGTCGCTGGCCCTGTTCATGACCGGCCGGCTGTACGACGACGGGATCATCGACCCGCGGGACACCCGGACCGTGCTCGGGCTCTGCCTGTCCGCGATCCACAGCGGACAGTGGCAGGGCGTGCGCGGCTACGGCGTGTTCCGGATGTGAGCGGCCGGATGATTCAGAGGCTGCTGATCGCGAACCGGGGCGAGATCGCCCGCCGGATCGGCCAGACCTGCCGGCGGCTCGGCATCTCGCCGGTCGCCGTCTTCGCCGATCCGGACGACGGTGCGCCGCACGCGGCCGAGGCCGACCTCGCGGTCCGGCTGCCCGGCGCCGCACCGGCCGATACCTACCTGCGAGCCGACCTGCTGGTCGAGGCCGCTCGGCGCACCGGCGCCGATGCGGTTCATCCCGGCTACGGCTTCCTCGCCGAGAGCGCCGGCTTCGCTCAGGCGGTCCTCGATGCGGGCCTGACCTGGATCGGCCCGCCGCCGGAAGCGATCGCCGCGATGGGGTCCAAGGTGGACGCCAAAGTCAGGCTCGCCGCGGCGGGGGTGCCGGTGCTGCCCACCTGGACGCCGGAGTCGGTGCCGGCCGGGGCGAACCCGGTGCTGGTCAAGGCGACCTACGGCGGCGGCGGCCGCGGCATGCGGGTCGTCGACTCGGCGGCGGAACTCGATGCGGCGGTGCGCAGCGCACGGCGGGAGGCCGCGGCCGCATTCGGCGACGGGGACGTGTTCGTCGAGCCGTACCTGGAGCGCCCGCGCCACGTCGAGGTCCAGGTGGTCGCCGACACGCACGGCGCGGTGGCGGTGCTCGGCGAGCGCGACTGCTCGATCCAGCGCCGGCATCAGAAGATCGTCGAGGAGACGCCGTCGCCGGCGGTCTCGCCGGAGCTGCGGGCCAGCCTCGCGGCGGCGGCGACGGTCGCGGCCCGGGAGATCAGGTACGTCGGCGCTGGCACGATCGAGTTCCTGCTGAGTCCGAAGGGCGACATCGCGTTTCTGGAGGCCAACACTCGGCTGCAGGTCGAGCATCCCGTCACCGAGTGCGTCACCGGGTTGGACCTGGTCGCGCTGCAGATCGGGATCGCCGAGGGCCGCCCGCTGCCGTTCCCGCCGGACGCGCCGCCGGCCCCGCGCGGGCACGCGATCGAGGCGCGCCTGTACGCGGAGGATCCGGCGGCGGGGTGGCGGCCGTCCACCGGGACCGTGCACCGGGTCGACGTCCCCGGCGTGACCGCCCGGTTCGCGGTGCCGCCGTCGATGCCCGCCCTGCGGCTGGACTGCGGCGTCGAGGACGGCTCGGTCGTCTGGCCGCACTACGACCCGATGCTGGGCAAACTCGTCGCCTGGGCGCCCACCCGGGACGAGGCGATCCGGCTGCTCGCCGCCGCCCTGTCGGCCGCCCGCCTGCACGGCGTGCGGACCAACCGGGACCTGCTGGTACGGCTGCTGCGCGACGCCGACTTCGCCGCCGGGGCTGCGCACACCGGGTTCCTGGACGAGCACCCCGGCCTCGCCCGGCCGCTCGTCGGCGACGAGGAGGCGCGGCGCTGCGCGCTGGTCGCGGCACTGGCCGGAGCAGAACGTCGCCGTGCTTCCGCGCCCGTGCTGCGCACCCTCCCGACCGGCTGGCGGAACAACCCGTCGGCGCCGGCCACGGCGGCCTTCGACGCGCCGACCGGCCGGATCGAGGTCGACTACCGACCGACGCCGCCCGGCGTGCGGGTGGTCTCCGCGACGCCGGAGCGGGTGGAACTGGAGTCGGAACGGGTCCGCCAGACGTACCGCGTGCACCACGTCGGGCGTACCTCCGCTGTGGACGGACCGGAGGGCGGCATCGAGCTGGCCGAGGTCGAGCGTTTGCCCGCGCCCGGCTCTGCCCTGCCGGCGGGCTCGCTCACCGCGCCGATGCCGGGGATCGTGCTGCGCGTGCTGGTGTCCGACGGAGACCGGGTCGAGGCCGGCGAGCCGCTGCTCGCGCTGGAGGCGATGAAGATGGAGCACGAGGTGATGGCGCCGGCCAGCGGCACGGTGGCGAAGCTCGCCGTCACCGAGGGGTCCACTGTGGAGGCCGGACAGGTCCTCGCGGTGGTCACCGGCGATCCGGATCGGGAGGCCTGATGGACTTTGCCGAGTCGGCCGAGCAGGCGTTGCTGCGTCGTGCGGTCGCCGAAGTGGCGGGGCGTTACGGCCACGCCTACTACCTGGAGAAGGCGCGCAGCGGCGGCAAGACCCGCGAGATGTGGGACGAGCTCGGCCGGCTCGGCTATCTCGGGGTGAACGTCCCGGCGGAGTACGGCGGTGGCGGCCGCGGCATCAGCGAGCTGGCCATCGTCTGCGAGGAGCTGGCCACCGCGGGGTGCCCGCTGCTGCTGGTGGTCGTCTCGCCAGCGATCTGCGCGTCGATCATCGCCCGCTACGGCACCGACGAGCAGCGGCAGCGGTGGCTGCCCGGCATCGCGGACGGGTCGCTGCGGATGGCGTTCGCGATCACCGAGCCGGATGCCGGGTCGAACTCGCACAACATCACGACCGCCGCGCGGCCGGCCGGCTCCGGCTGGGTGCTCAACGGGCGGAAGACGTTCATCTCGGCGGTGGACGAGGCGCACGCCGTGCTCGTCGTCGCCCGGTCCGAGGACGCCCGCACCGGAGCCCTGCGGCCGGTGCTCGCGGTGGTGCCGACCGACGCGCCCGGTTTCGAGCGGACCGCGATACCGATCGAGATCACCGGGCCGGAGCGGCAGTTCGCGCTCTTCTTCGACGACGTGCCGCTGCCGGCGGACGCGTTGATCGGGGAGAACGCCGATGCGGCCATGGACGCGCTGTTCGCCGGGCTGAACCCGGAGCGGATCACCGGCGCCGCTTTCGCGAACGGCATCGGCCGGTACGCGCTGCGCAAGGCGTCCCGCTACGCCACCGAGCGGCGGGTCTGGGGGGTGCCGATCGGCACCCACCAGGGGCTCGCCCACCCGCTGGCGCACGCGGCGATCCAGGTCGAGCTCGCCCGGCTGATGACCGCGAAGGCCGCCTGGTGCTACGACGCCGGCGATGACGTCGCGGCCGGCGAGGCGGCGAACATGGCCAAGTACGCCGCCGCGGAGGCCGCGGTGCTCGCCGTGGACCAGGCGATCCAGGTGCACGGCGGCAACGGGTTCGCCACCGAGTACGGCCTGGCCACGCTGTGGGGGGCGGCCCGGCTGACCCGCACCGCGCCGATCAGCCGGGAGATGATCCTGAACTTCGTGTCCACCCACACGCTCGGCCTGCCGCGCTCGTACTGACCGTCTGAGCACGACCGGATCCGGGTATGCACACGGCGTGCGCGACGAGGAGCCGGACTACCGGCGCGGGCTGGACGACTACCACGACCCGACGGCCGGCTTCGGTGGCGCGCCGCCGGCCCGCAGCGCGCTGACGCTGCGGCTGATTCTTGCCGCATTCGGGCTGGTCTTCTGCGGCGCGGCGGCGGTCGTGCTCGCGGTGGCGGACCAGCCCGTGTTCGCGGGCCTGCTCGCCGTCCTCGCGCTGGTCGCGCTCGTCGACCTGGTGGTGATCACCGGCCGGAAGCGCCGCGGCGAGCCCGGCTAAGGCCCAGCGGGCTACCGGAGCGCGGACTACCGGAGCGCGGACTCCCGGACAGCGGGCTACCGGAGCGCGGACTACCGGACAGCGGGCTCCCGGACAGCGGGCTCCCGGAACGCGGGCTACCGGAGCGCGGGCTCCCGGACGGCGGGCTCCCGGAGCGCGGGCTCCCGGACGGCGGGCTCCCGGACGGCGGGCTCCGGCTCCGGCGCAGTGCCGGTGAGCGTCTCCAGCAGGGCGATGAGCTGGCACTGCTGCTGCTCGTCGAGGCGCTGCAACGCGGGCACGCTGGCGTACATCTCGGCCCGGAGCCGGTCGGCCACCTCGCGGCCGGCCGGAGTACGGACGATCTGCTTGATCCGCCGGTCGACCGGGTCGCTGCGCCGCTCGACGAGCCCGTGCGCCTCCAGCCGGTCCACGACGCCGGTGATGTTCGACGCGTCGCAGTGCAGGCCCTGCGCGATCAGTCGCATCGCGGTCGGCGTCTCGGCCAGCCACAGCACCTTGGCCTGCATCGTGGTCAGCTTGTGCCGGGCCGCGGTCTCGATGAACTGCCCGCTCAGCTGACCAACGAGCGTGAACACCAGCTCGATGATGCGCTCGCCGCGCTCGGTCATCCCGCCGCAGCCTTGAGGCACCTCGGTCGGCTCCGTGCTTTTCACGCTGAGAGCGTACGCCAATTCACTTGACAACCTCAACTATCGAGGTCATAGCATGACTCGAAAGCACTTGAAGATCTCAAGGATCACACATCTCAACCATGGAGAGGTTCATGGCTTCGGCGACGACCGTACCAGACCGCGCACCAGACGCTCCTCCGCTCGATCCCCGCCGCTGGCGCGCGCTCGGCGTGCTGGCCCTCGTCCAGATCATGCTCGTGCTCGACATCACCGTGGTGAACGTCGCGCTGCCGTCGATGGAGCGCGACCTCGGCTTCTCCCAGGCTGGGCTCGCGTGGGTCGTCAACGGGTACGCGCTGACGTTCGGCGGGCTGCTCCTGCTCGGCGGGCGGATGGCGGACTACTACGGGCGGAAGAGGCTCTTCCTGCTCGGCATCGTGCTGTTCACCGCCGCCTCGGCCGCGGCCGGCTTGGCGACGGGCCCGGGAATGATGGTGGCCAGCCGGTTCGCCCAGGGCGTGGCCGCGGCGCTCATCGCGCCGGCCGCGCTGTCCCTGGTCACGCTGCTGTTCACGGACACCCGGGAGCGGACCCGGGCTCTGTCCATCTGGGGCGGCCTGGCCGGACTGGGCGGCACGTTCGGCGTGCTGATCTCCGGCGTGCTGTCCGACCTCGCGGACTGGCGGTGGGTCTTCTTCATCAACCTGCCGGTCGGGGCGATCGCCCTCCTGCTGGCGCCCGGGCTGCTCCGCGAGTCGAAGGCCGCCGAGCGCGGCCGGCTCGACGTCGTCGGCGCCGTGCTGGTCACCGCGGGCCTGTCGCTCATCGTGTTCGCGCTGCTGGACAAGGGCACGGACGCGTGGACCTCGGCGACCGTGCTCGGCCGCCTCGCCGCCGGCGTGGCACTCCTCGCCGCGTTCCTGGTCGTGGAGTCGCGGATCTCACACCCGCTGGTGCCGCTGCGGATCTTCCGGTCGCGGACCCGGTCGACGGCGAACCTGGTGTCGATCCTGTTCGGCGCCGCGATGATCGCCATGTTCTTCACGCTCACCCTGTACATGCAGGGTGTGCTCGGCTACTCCCCGCTGCGCACCGGGGTTGCGTACCTGCCGTTCGGCGCCTCGCTGCTCGCCAGCATCGCGCTGACCTCGCAGCTGGTGCCCCGGATCGGGGTCCGGCCAGTGATGACCGGCGGGCTCGCGTTCGGCGTGCTCGGGCTGTGGCTGTTCTCGCAGATCGAGCCAACGAGCGCGTACCTGACCGACGTGCTGCCGGCGATGCTGGTGTTCTCGTTCGGCGCCGGCGCGACGTTCGTGACCAGCACGATCGCGGCGGTCGACGGCGTCGACGGCGAGGACGCCGGGCTGGCCAGCGGCCTGCTCAACGCCGGCCAGCAGGTCGGCGGCGCGGTGGGCCTGGCCGCGCTGGTCTCGCTTGCGGTTTCCCGCACGGCCGACGAGCTCGCGGCCGGCACCGACCCGGCCTCCGCGGCGACCGACGGCTTCGCGTACACGTTCGCGGTGGGGGCTGTCGTGCTCGCGGTAGGCGCGGTGGTCGCGCTCGTGGGGCTCGGCCGTGTGCGCCCGCCGTCCCGGCCGAACGAGGAGCCGGTGAGCGAGCGGGAGCTCGCGCTGGCCGGCGCGGAGGCATAGGAGACCAGTTCGCCAGCCCGGAGGCGCCCCGCCCGGCTGTCCGGTCGGGGCGCCTCCGCGGCGCCCATCCGTACGCTGGCCGGCGTGCACGCGATGACCATCCCCGTGCCCGGCGGCCCGGAGGCTCTGACGTGGGCCGAGGTGCCCGATCCCGAGCCGGCGCCCGGCGAGGTGCTGATCGAGGTGGCGGCGACGGCGGTGAACCGCGCCGACCTGCTCCAGCGCCAGGGGCACTATCCGCCCCCGCCGGGCGCCCCTCCGTACCCGGGCCTCGAGTGCAGCGGGCGGATCCTCGCCCTCGGCCCTGGGGTGACCGGCTGGCGGGTCGGTGACGAGGTGTGCGCGCTGCTCGCCGGCGGCGGGTACGCGGAGCGGGTGGTGGCGCCGGCCGGCCAGTTGCTGCCGATCCCGGTCGGCCTGTCGCTGGCCGACGCGGCCGCGCTGCCGGAGGTGGCCTGCACCGTCTGGTCGACCGTCGTGATGCAGGCCCAGCTCCAGCCCGGCGAGGCGATCCTGGTGCACGGCGGCGCGAGCGGCATCGGCACGTTCGCCATCCAGCTTGCCCGCCAGCGTGGCGCGCGGGTGTTCTGCACCGCCGGCACCGCCGGCAAGCAGCGCCGGTGCGAGGAGCTCGGCGCCACGCTGGCGGTCAACTACCGCGAGGAGGACTTCGTGGCGCGAGTGCGCGCCGCGACCGGCGGCGCGGGCGTGAACGTGATCCTCGACATCATCGGCGCGGCCTACCTGGGCCGGAACATCGAGGCGCTGGCCGTGGACGGCCGGCTCGCGGTCGTCGGGCTACAGGGCGGCATCCGGGCCGAGATCAACCTGGGCACGCTCATGGCCAGGCGCGCCCAGGTCTCAGCGGCCTCGCTGCGAGCCCGCCCGGTCCAGCAGAAGGCCGAGATCGTCGCGGCCGTGGCGGCACATGTCTGGCCGATGATCGAGGCCGCACAGATCCGCCCGGTGATCGACCGGGTACTGCCGATCCAGGAGGCGGCCGAGGGGCACCGGGTGGTGGAGGCCGGCGAGCACGTCGGCAAGGTCGTGCTCACGCTCTCGGCCTGAGTCGCGATCCAGGCGGCGATCCGGCACGGCTCAGTGCATCTGGGCGAGGGTGTCGAGGAGACGGTCCACCTCGTGCTCGGTGTTGTAGTGCACCAGGCCGACCCGGACCGCGCCGCCAAGCTCGCCGACGCCCAGGCTCTCCATCAGCTCGTACGCGTAGAAGTCACCGTCCCACGCGCACACCCCACGCCGGGCCAGCTCCTCGGCGACCGCCCGCGGCTTCCAGCCGTCCATCGTGAACGACACGGTGGGCGCGCGGCGCCGCGGCGACCCCAGCACGACCAGGTGCGGCAGGCCTCGCAGGCCGGCCTCCAGCCGGCCGAACACCGACCGCTCGTACCGCTCCACCGCGGCCATCGACGTCAGCACTCGGGCGCGGCGGCCACCCGCAGCCGCGTCGTCCAGCGAGGCGAGATGGTCGACCGCGGCGACCACGCCGGCCATCAGCTCGAACGCCGGGGTGCCGGTCTCGAACCGGTCGGGCACCGTGTTCGGCGATGGGATCAGCTTGTCCGGTAGCAGCTGGTCGAGCAGCGCGGGGGCGGCGACCGTCGCCGACACGTGCGGACCGCCCCACTTGTACGCGCTGGTGGCGTAGAAGTCGGCGCCGAGCTGGTACATCTCGATCGGCATGTGCGCGGTGGCGTGCACGCCGTCGACATGCACCAGCGCGCCCACCTGGTGCGCGCGCTCGGCCACGGCGCGGACGTCCGGCCGGGTGCCGACGGCGTTGCTCGCCGCGGTCACCGCGACCAGCCGGGTCCGGGGGGTGATGAGCGAGTCGTACTGCCACTCCGGCAGCTCGCACGTCTCGATGTCGATCTCGGCCCAGCGCACGATCGCGCCGGCCGACTTCGCCGCCACCACCCACGGGCGGACGTTCGCGTCGTGGTCGAGCCGGCTGACGATCACCTCGTCGCCGACCTTCCAGGTCTTCGCGAGCGCGCGGGCGAGCTGGTAGGTGATCGTGGTCATGTTCGGCCCGAGGATCACCCCGGCGGCCTCGCCGCCGACCAGATCGGCGAACGCCCGCCGTGCGGCGTCCACCAGCGCGTCCGCGCGTGCCGATGACGGGAACGGGCCGTGCCGGTTGGACAGCGGCACGCGCAGCGCCGCGCTGACCGCCCGGGCGACGCTCTCCGGGATCAGCGTCCCGGCCGGCCCGTCGAAGTGCAGGTAGCCGTCGCCGAGCGTGGGGAAGAGCCCCCGGACGCGCGCGACGTCGAACGACATGGGTAGACAGTACGAGCCGACACAACCGGGCAGGCAAGAAGCCGTCGCCGTCCGTGACCGGCGACGGTGCCCGCTCATCGGGGGAGGGATCCCGCCGGGACGAGCGCCGGCCGATGAGCGAGGATGGACCGATGAGCGAGCCCCAGGAGCAGCGCCGGGTCGTCGTGGTCGGTCCCGACGGTCGGCCGGTGGGCCAGCTGCCCGTCCCGGACAAGGCGGAGGAGGACGCGGCCTCCGACTTCGCCGAGCAGATCGAGCAGCCGGCCAAGGTGATGCGGATCGGGACCATGATCAAGCAGCTGCTGGAGGAGGTACGGGCCGCGCCGCTCGACGAGGCCAGCCGCAACCGGCTGCGCGAGATCCACCAGTCGTCGATACGGGAGCTGGAGCAGGGGCTGTCCGAGGAGCTCCGCGACGAGCTCGAGCGCCTGACCCTGCCGTTCGAGGAGGAGTCCACCCCCAGCGACGCCGAGCTCCGGGTCGCGCAGGCGCAGCTCGTCGGCTGGCTGGAGGGCCTGTTCCACGGCATCCAGACCGCGCTGTTCGCCCAGCAGATGGCGGCGCGAGCGCAGCTGGAGGAGATGCGCCGGCGGGCGCTGCCGGGCGCTCCGGCCCCGGCCAACCCGCACCAGACCCCGGCCACCGGCCAGTACCTCTAGGAGGCTGCTGAACAATCCCGCCCGTCGCGAGCCGTTGCTCAGCGGCCTCCTAGTCCGGACCTGGCTCCTTCGTCGCCAGGCAGTGCCGGTCGGCTCGCCTCCGCGCTCGCTCCGCTCCTCGGCCCTACGGGCCTGTTGTTCACTCGCTGTCGGCGAGCAGGCGTTCCAGCACGAGCGCTACGCCGTCGTCGTCGTTGCTCGCGGTGACCTCGTCGACGGCGGCCAGCACCCGCGGGTGCGCGTTGGCCACCGCCACCGACCGGCCCGCCCAGGCGAGCATCGCCAGGTCGTTGGGCATGTCGCCGACGGCGAGCACGTCCTCGGCCGGCACGCCGGCCTGCGCCGCCAGCTCAGCCAGGCCGGAGGCCTTGGTGACGCCGTACGCGGAGATCTCGATCAGCCCGTGGTTGGACGAGTGCGTCACGGTCGCGTCCTGGCCGAGCACCGTGATCGCCCGCGCCAGCAGCTCGTCCGGGTCCATCGTGTGATGGCGGGCCAGCAGCTTCGCCGCCGGGCGGTCCAGGATCGTGTCCAGGTCGGCCACCCGGACGTTCGGCAGGCCGATGTCCCAGCCATGCCGGTACTCGGGCTCGCGGGCGAAGTCCATCCCGTACTCCACGGCGAACACCAGCCCCGGTATCGCCGACCGCAGCCGCCTGGTCACCCGGTGCAGCACATCCGGTTCGAGCAGCCGGGACGCCACCACGGTCTCGGTGTGCATGTCGTACAGCAGCGCGCCGTTCGCGCAGATCGCCAGGCCGGTGTGGCCGGTGGCCTCGGCGATCACCGCCATCCAGCGCGGCGGCCGGCCGGTGACGAGCACGAGCAGCAGCCCGGCGTCCTCGGCCGCCCGCATGGCATTCCGGGTGCGCGCGGAGATCGTGCCGTCCGCGTGAACGAGGGTGCCGTCCAGGTCCGTCGCGACGAGCCGTACCGGCATCAGGGTGGCTCGAGCAGGTCCCGGCCGCCGAGGTACGGGCGCAGGGCTGCCGGCACGTACACCGATCCGTCCGGGCGTTGGTGCGCCTCGAGCAGGCACGCGATCGTTCGGGTGATCGCCGCCAGCGTGCCGTTCAGCGTCGCAGCGACCTGCGGCTTCCCGTCCGCGTCCCGGTAGCGGATGCCGAGCCGGCGGGCCTGGAAGGTGGTGCAGTTCGAGGTCGAGGTCAGCTCCCGGTAGCGGCCCTGCGCCGGGAACCAGGCCTCGCAGTCGAACTTGCGGGTTGCGCTCGACCCGAGGTCGCCGGCCGCGATGTCGACCACCCGGAACGGCAGTTCGAGCAGGCCGAGGAAGTCCTTCTCCCGGGCGAGCAGGCGCCGGTGCTCGTCGTGGGCCTCCCCCGGCCGGCAGAACGTGAACATCTCGACCTTGTCGAACCAGTGCACCCGGAACACGCCGCGGGTGTCCTTGCCGTACGACCCCGCCTCGCGGCGGTAGCACGGCGAGAACCCGGCGTAGCGCAGCGGCCCGGCGGACAGGTCCAGGATCTCGTCGGCGTGGTAGGCGGCGAGCGCGACCTCGGACGTCCCCACCAGGTACAGGTCGTCGTGCTCGATCCGGTAGACCTCCTCGGCGTGCGCACCGAGGAAGCCGGTGCCCTCCATCGCCGCCGGCTTGACCAGGGCCGGCACCACCATCGGCCGGAAACCGGCCGCCGTCGCATGCGCCATCGCGAGGTTGACCAGGGCGAACTCGAGCTCGGCGCCGACGCCGGTAAGGAAGTAGAACCGGGCGCCGGAGACCTTCGCGCCACGGTCGATGTCGATCGCGCCCAGCCGGGCGCCGATCTCGTCATGCTCGCGCACCGGGAAGTCGTACCCGCCGATCGCGCCGACCGTCTCCAGCACCGCCGCGTCGTCCTCGCCACCGGCCGGGACGCCGTCCTCGACCAGGTTCGGCACCGCCAGGTGCGCCTCCCGCAGCGCCTGCTCGGCGGCCGCCTGCTCGGCCTCGGCGGCCTTGACCTCGTCGGCGAGCACCTTCGCCCGGCGGAGCAGCTCGTCGCGCTCCTCGCCGCCGGCGCGCGGGATCTGTCGGGACAGCGCCCGCTGCTCGCCGCGGAGGCGGTCGGCCGCGGCCACCGCGGCCCGGCGGCGCTCGTCCGCGGCGACGAGCGCGTCGACCAGCGCATCGTCCTGCCCCCGGGCGCGCACCGACGCGCGCACCCGGTCCGGGTCGTCGCGCACCAGCCGGAGGTCAATCACGACGACCCAGGGTAGGCGGTGGTCGGAAACCCTTCCCGGGCAGGCCGTCCGCAGGTCGGGCGGCAACGCTGGAGAACGTCATGATCGCGCTCTGCAACCTCGGGAGTGTCCAATGTGGCCCGTTAGGGTGAACAAGGGCACGTAAGGGTTGACATCAAGTCGTGACCTTCGGAAGCCTCCCCGCCGACGTTCCACGGTGCGGAGCGTCATTAGTCCCTCAGCACGATCCCCTCTGTGTCGGGACGAGGTGGTCGCAGTGGGGGCTGATCAAGGCGAACATCGGGCTCAGCATCGCCACGCTCGACCTCGGCGGCTGGGACATGCACACCGGTCTCGGCCGGGTCGACGGCGGCGACATGACGGGCCACCTCGATGACCTGAACGGGGCGATCACCGCGTTCCTCACCGACCTCGGCACCAAGATCGCCGACGTCACGCTGGTGACGCTGACCGAGTTCGGCCGCACCGTGCACGAGAACAACAACGTCGGCACCGACCACGGCCGCGGGTTCGCCATGCTCGTCGCCGGCGGCGGCGTGAACGGTGGCAAGGTCTACACGAAGTGGCCGGGGCTGTCCCCGCGGGACGGGTACGACAACTCGCTCGCGGCCACCACCGACTACCGCAGCGTGGTCGGCGAGATCCTGTCCAGGCGGGCCGGCGTCGGCGACCTGGCGAAGGTCTTCCCCGACCACAAGGTCACCCCGCTCGGCGTGGTCAAGGCTCGCTGAGTCAGGGCCCGCCGACCAGCCCGGGTCGGCGTACCCCCCGGCGTCGACCCGGGTTGGGGGTGGGCGTGCGCGGCCCGGCGGCGCCCACCCCCGTGCCGTGCCGTGCCGAGCGGCCAGAATGGCCGGTGTGATCGACATGCCGGTGGCGCGGTTCGAGGAGCTGGTCGCGGACGCGCTGGACGAGATCCCCACCGAGTTGACCGGGCTGATGGACAACGTGGTGGTGCTCGTGGAGGAGCGGAACCCCGATGAGCCGGACCTGCTCGGGCTGTACGAGGGGGTGGCGCTGACCGAGCGCGGCACCGACTACGCCGGGATGCTGCCCGACCGGATCCTCGTATACCGGGTGCCGATCCTGGCGGTCTGCGATACCGAGGACGACGTGGTGGACGAGGTCGCGGTCACCGTCGTGCACGAGATCGCGCATCACTTCGGCATCGACGACGAGCGGCTGCACGAGCTCGGTTGGGGGTGAGGTAGCGTCGGGCGACGTGGTCTCCGACGACGGCCGGCTGCCGATCAAGATGCTGCACGACCGCGTCCTCGTCCGGATCCCCCGCGAGGAGGGCGAGCGCCGGTCCAGCGGCGGCATCGTGATCCCGTCGACCGCGCAGGTGGCCACCCGGCTCGTGTGGGCCGAGGTGCTCGCCGTCGGCAACCACGTCCGCACCGTCGAGGTCGGTGACCGGGTCCTGTTCAACCCGGAGGACCGGCAGGAGGTCGAGGTGCACGGCGAGCTGTACGTGATCCTGCGCGAGCGCGA
>JBKOXW010000184.1:0-3594 GCA_046744115.1 Actinomycetota bacterium
GTAGACGGCAGCGCCCGCTCGGCGCAGGTCCCGGATGTCAGCTGTGGATAACGCCGGGATTCAGCAGCCCGGCGGGGTCGAGCGCGGCCTTGATCGCGCGCATCGCGGCGATCTCCTCCGCGGACCGGGACAGGGGCAGCCACCGCACCTTCGCCCGGCCGATTCCGTGCTCGGCGCTGATGCTGCCGCCGAGCCCGGCCACGGTGCGCAGCACGGCCTCGGTCACAGCGTCCGCGACGTCGGTCGCGCCGAGGACGTTCACGTGCAGGTTCGCTTCCCCGATGTGTCCGAAGAGGACTACCCGCACGGACGGCGCCGCGGCCCGGACGGCCCGGGAAATCTCGCCCTCAGCCATAGCGAGCAGCGCCGGCGGCAGGGCGACGTCGAGCTTCACCGGCACACCGGCTGCGTTGATTGCCTCGGTGTGGCCCTCCCGGTAACGCCACAGCGCGGCCCGGCCGGCGGCGTCCGCGGCGACGGCGGCGTCGCGGACCTCGCTCACCCCCGCCAGCGCCTCGACCAACCCGTCGGTCGGGTCGGTTCGGCCCGCGCACTCCACGAGCAGGTAGGTCGGATGCTCCTCCGGGAAGGGGAGCGGCAGGCCCAACTCGGAGCACACGAGCGCCAGCCCGTCGGCATGGAATAGCTCGGCCGACTGCAGCGTGTCCAGTCGTCGCCGCAGCAGCCCGACCACCCGCTGCGCAGCGTCGGTGGTCGGCACCGCGAGCAACGCCACGACCCGAGCGGGCAGCATCGGCACCAGCCGCAGCCGGACTGCGGTGATCACCGCGAGCGTGCCCTCGCTGCCCACCAGCAGCGCGGCCAGGTCGTACCCGGCACTGTCCTTCACCGGCCCGCCGCCCGCGAGATCGGAAATGCGCGAGATCATCCGCCCGTCGGAGAGCACGGCCTGCACGGCGAGCACGTGGGCGCGCGCGGGACCGTGCCGCAGCACCCGCTCGCCACCGGCGTTCGTCGCCACTGCCCCGCCCACCGTGGCCGAGTCGCGCGCGGCGAAGTCGAGCCCGAAGTCCCAGCCGGCCTCCCGAGCCCGCCGCTGCACCGCGGCAAGCGTGGCGCCCGCGCCGGCGACCACCTGCCCCGCGTCGCGGTCGACCGGCCCAATGCTGTCCAGCCGGCGCAGCGACAGCAGCACCGACCTGGACGCAGAGCCGCCGGCCGGCACCCCACCGCCGACAAGCCCGGTGTTCCCGCCCTGCGGCACGATCGGCGCACCGACGCGCCCGCAAGCCGCCACCACGGAGGCGACCTCGGCAGCCGAGCCCGGCCGCACGACCAGCCGGCAGGCGCCGCGCCAGCGACCGGTCCAGTCCACTGTGTACGACGACGTCACCGCGGGATCGGTCAGCACATGCGTGTCGCCCACGATCGCGCGAAGCCGAGCGGCGAGCGGGTCCTCCACCGTGCGTCACCACCATGTCTCGCGAGGCACCTCATGGCACAGCGACGTGAATATCGCGCTGCGCCATCGGGTTCCAGCACCACATGGTCCCGGCGAGGAGCAACGCCACAGCGACTCCGGGCCGAGAAACCAGGCGAATCCGGCGATCCAGACAGACGCGCCGCACCCCGGGTCGCACCGCCGGAGGACACATGCCCCCCGATACCCTGAGCACGTGGCACTGCGGATCGGCGTCGTGACGTTTCCTGGCAGTCTCGACGACCGGGACGCAGCACGGGCGGTGCAGCGCGCGGCCGGCGAGGCGGTCCGGCTCTGGCACGGCGACCCCGACCTGCACGGTGTCGACGCGGTAGTGCTGCCCGGCGGCTTCTCGTACGGGGACTACCTGCGCTGCGGCGCCATCGCGCGGTTCGCGCCCGTGATGGCGTCCGTGATCGAAGCCTCCAACGACGGAATGCCCGTGCTCGGCATCTGCAACGGCTTCCAGATCCTCTGCGAGGCGGGCCTGCTGCCCGGCGCGCTCATCCGCAACGACGTGCGCCGGTTCGTCTGCCGGGACCAGCGGCTCCGCCTGGAGAGCGCGGACTCGGCCTGGACCAGCGGCTACCCGCCGGGCGCGGAGATCGTGGTGCCGGTGAAAAACGGCGAGGGCGGCTACGTCGCCGACCAGCGCACCCTGGACGAGCTCGAAGGCGAGGGCCGGGTCGTCCTCCGCTACGTCGGCGACAACCCCAACGGGTCCTACCGCGACATCGCCGGCATCCGCAACGAGGCCGGCACCGTGGTCGGGATCATGCCCCACCCCGAACACGCGATCGACGGGCTGACCGGCCCGAGCGACGACGGCCTGCGGATCTTCACCAGTGTCCTCGACCAGCGGGCGGCGGCATGACCGACGGCAGGACCGGCCCGCCGCGGGTCGACACCGTGGAGTACGCGGAGAAGACCCCGGACGAGCCGCAGCCGTACGCCGAGCTGGGCCTCGCCGAGGACGAGTACGCGCGCATCCGTGCGATCCTCGGCCGCCGGCCGACCGCCGCCGAGCTGACGATGTACTCGGTGATGTGGAGCGAGCACTGCTCGTACAAGTCGTCGAAGATCCACCTGCGACGGTTCGCCGACGCCCCGCCGGGCAGCGAGCGGCTGCTGGCCGGCATCGGCGAGAACGCCGGCGTGGTCGATGTCGGCGATGGCTGGGCAGTCACGTTCAAGATCGAGTCGCACAATCATCCGTCCTATGTGGAGCCGTACCAGGGCGCCGCCACCGGCGTTGGCGGGATCGTCCGGGACATCCTGTCCATGGGCGCCCGGCCGGTGGCGATCCTGGACCCCCTCCGCTTCGGCCCCGCGGCCGCGAAGGACACCGCCCGCGTCCTGCCCGGCGTGGTCGCCGGCATCGGCGGCTACGGCAACTGCCTCGGCCTGCCCACCGTCGGCGGCGAGGTCGTCTTCGATCCCAGCTACGCCGGCAACCCACTGGTGAACGCGCTGTGCGTGGGCGTGCTCCGGGCCGACAGGATCAAGCGGGCGCACGCCTCGGGCGTCGGCAACAAGGTGGTCCTGTTCGGGGCGAAGACCGGCCGGGACGGCATCGGCGGAGTGTCGGTGCTCGCCAGCGCCACCTTCGACGGCGAGGGCAAGCCGGCGAAGCGGCCGTCGGTTCAGGTCGGCGACCCGTTCGCGGAGAAGGTGCTCATCGAGTGCTGCCTCGAGCTGTTCGAGCGCGACCTGGTGGTCGGCATCCAGGACCTCGGCGGCGCCGGGCTGTCCTGCGCCACCACCGAGCTGGCCAGCGCCGGCGAGGGTGGCATGCGCATCGACCTGGACCGCGTGCCGTTGCGCGAGCCGTCGATGACCCCGGAGGAGGTGCTGGCCAGCGAGTCGCAGGAACGGATGTGCGCCATCGTCCCACCGTCCGCAGTGGACGAGTTCCTCGCGGTGTGCGCGAAGTGGGACGTGCTCGCCACCGTCCTCGGCGAGGTCACCGAAACCGGGCGACTACACGTCGCCTGGCACGGTGAGTCGATAGTGGACGTTCCACCCCGGACGGTCGCGCACGAGGGACCGGTCTACGAGCGGCCGACGACCAGACCGTCCGATCTGGACGCGCTGCAGGCCGACGATCCGGCCGCCCTGCCGCGTCCGGCGACCGGCGACGAGACCGCGGCGAC
>JBKOXW010000143.1:0-17297 GCA_046744115.1 Actinomycetota bacterium
CACCGGACCGGCACCGGCACCCGCCGCAGGCCGAGGTCGGCGCGCAGGTCGGCGAGCTCGGCCAGGAACGCCCCGGCGTCGGCCGGCCGGGCGCCCGGCTCGCGGCGGGTCGCCCGCAGCACCAGCTCGTCCAGCGCGGGCGGGATCGACGGGACCACCGTCGACGGCGCCGGCACGTCGTCGTGCACGTGCCGGTAGGCCACCGAGATCGCCGAGTCGCCGTCGAACGGCGGCGCGCCGGTGAGCATCTCGTACAGCACGATGCCGGCCGCGTACACGTCGGTGCGCGGGTCGGCGGTGCCCCGGGCGACCTGCTCCGGGGCGATGTAGGCGACCGTGCCGAGGAACGTGCCGGCCTGGGTTGCCGCGCTCGGCGCGGCCACGGCCCGGGCCAGGCCGAAGTCGGCGACCTTGACCACGCCGTCGTCGGAGAGCAGCACGTTCTCCGGCTTGACGTCGCGGTGCACCAGGCCGGCCCGATGCGCGGCGGCCAGCGCTGCAAGCGCGGGCTCCAGCAGCGAGACCGCCTCGTCCGCGCTCAGCCGGCCGCGCTCGCGCAGCAGGTCGCGCAGCGTGCGCCCGGTCACCAGCTCCATCACCAGGAACACGACCGGACCGCTGCGGCTGTCGCTGCTGCCTTGGTCGAACACGGCCACCGCGTTCGGGTGGGACAGCCGGGCGGCCGCGCGCGCCTCCCGCCCGAACCGCTCGACGAACGCGGGATCACCGGCCAGCGCCGGCGACATCACCTTGACCGCGACCCGCCGGTCCAGCCGGAGGTCGAGCGCGGAGTAGACGGTGGACATGCCGCCGCGCGCGATCCGGGCGTCGATCCGGTATCGCCCGTCGAGCGTCGTCCCAACGAGCGGGTCGGCGAGGGCGGTGTACACGTCAGGCGAGTCTACGGTCGCCGCCGGCCCGGCACCCCCGGCACGCCTGGCGATCGGGGTCGAACCGTTACCCCCGCCGTGCCCGGCGGTGGCCCAGGCGTGATCCCGGCCCGCCCGCCGTAGGATGGACGGGTCAGGACCGGGGAGCCCGCGGTAGGCGGGCTGAGAGGTCGGCCGGGACCGCCGACGACCCGTTGCACCCGATCGGGGTAATGCCCGCGAGGGGAGTGGAGATCGCGTGGATGACCCGCTGCTGATCGCCGGCCGCGAGTTCGCCAGCCGGCTGCTCGTCGGCACCGGCAAGTTCGCCTCGCACGCGGTGATGCGCGACGCGGTGCTGGCCAGCCGGGCCGAGATCGTCACCGTCGCGCTGCGCCGGGTCGACCTGGACCGGGTCGGCGAGGGCGACATCCTCGACTTCGTGCCGCCCGGCGTCGCGCTGCTGCCGAACACCTCGGGCGCGGTCGACGCGGACGAGGCCGTCCGGCTGGCCCGGCTGGGCCGCGCCGGCACCGGCACCGACCTCGTCAAGCTCGAGGTCACGCCGGACCCGCGCACCCTCGCGCCGGATCCGGTGGAGACGCTGCGGGCCGCCGAGCGGCTGGTCGCCGAGGGGTTCACGGTGCTGCCGTACTGCTCGGCGGATCCAGTGCTGTGCAAGCGCCTGGAGGAGGCCGGCTGCGCGACCGTGATGCCGCTCGGCGCCTGGATCGGGTCCAACCGGGGGCTGCGTACCCGGGACGGGATCGAGGCGATCGTCGCCCAGGCCGGCGTGCCGGTGGTGGTCGACGCCGGGCTCGGGGTCCCCAGCGACGCGGCCGAGGCGATGGAGGTCGGCGCCGACGCGGTGCTGGTCAACACCGCGATCGCGGTGGCCCGTGACCCGGTCGCGATGGCCCGGGCGTTCGCGCTGGCCACCGAGGCCGGGCGGCTGGGCTTCCGGGCCGGCCGGGGCTCCGCCGGGACCGCCACCGTGGCCGCCGCGTCCTCGCCGCTGACCGGCTTCCTCGGCGCGCTCGACTCCGGGCAGACGTCCATCGGCGCGGCACACCCGGCGGGAGCGGGACGGTGAGCGCGGCCAAAGGTGCGTTCGCCCGCGAGCTGGAGCGCATCGACCTGGCGGGGCTGTCCGCGACCGCGCGGCGGGCCACCGACGCGGACGTGCGGGGCGTGCTGTCCCGCGCCGGTGGCCGGATCGACCTCGCCGACCTCGCTGCGCTGCTGTCGCCGGCGGCGGGCGGCCGGCTGGAGGAACTCGCCCAGGCGGCGCGGTCGGTGACGCTGCAGCGGTTCGGCCGGGCCGTGCGCCTGTTCGCCCCGCTGTACGTGTCCAACGCCTGCCTATCCACGTGCACGTACTGCGGCTTCGCGAAGGACCTGCCGATCGCCCGGCGGACGCTCACCGTCGACGCGGTCGAGGCCGAGGCGAGGCTGCTCGTCGGGCGGGGCTTCCGGCACCTGCTGCTGGTCTCCGGCGAGCACCGGGTCGAGGTCTCGAAGGACTACCTGGTCGCGGTCGTCGAGCGGCTGCGGTCGTTCGTACCGTCCCTGTCGATCGAGACGCAGACCTGGTCCGACGACACCTACGCCCGACTGGTGGCGGCCGGGCTGGAGGGGGTCGTGCACTACCAGGAGACCTACGACCGGCAGCGGTACGCCGAGGTGCACCGGGCCGGCTGGAAGCGCGACTACGACCGCCGGCTGAACTCCACCGAGCTGGCCGGCTCGGCCGGGGTGCGCCGGCTCGGCATCGGCGCGCTGCTGGGGCTGAACCCGGACTGGCGCGCCGACGTGCTGGCGCTGGCCGCGCACGCCGCGTTCCTGGTGCGGTCGTACTGGCGGACGGAGGTGACCGTCGCGCTGCCCCGCATCAAGCCATCCGCGGCCGGGTACCAGCCGGACGTGCCGGTCACCGACGCCGAGTACGTGCAGGCGCTCGCCGCGCTGCGGCTGTACGAGCCGGAGGCCGGGATCGTGCTGTCCACCCGGGAGCCGCCGGCGCTGCGGGACGGGCTGGTGCGGATCGCGGTCACCCACATGTCGGCGGGCTCGTCCACCGAGCCGGGCGGGTACTCCCACCCGGGAGAGGCCACCGAGCAGTTCGCCATCTCCGACGAGCGGACACCGGCCGAGGTTGCGGCCATGCTCTCCGCAGCCGGCTACGAGCCGGTCTGGAAGGACTCGTTCCCGCTGTACGACGTGTCCGCGGCAGGCTAGCTGTACCGATGACGACGTCGGGATCGGAGGTGCCATGCACGCGGTCCAGGTGCAGGAGACCCGGCTGCCCGGGGTCGGCGTCCGGCGCGACCTGCTGACCGAGTCGGGCCGGCGGGTCGGGGTCGTGTTCCACCGGGACGGCCGGCGCGAGCTCGCCCTCTACGACCGGGACGACCCCGACGCGTGCCGGGACTCGCTCGTGCTCACCGCCGAGGAGGCCGACACGCTGGCCGAGCTGCTCGGCGCCCCCCGGATCGTGGAGCGGCTGGAGGCCCTGCACCGGCAGGTGGAGGGGCTGGTCAGCGAGGAGATGCTGATCGAGGCGGGGTCGCCGTACGACGGCCGGACGCTCGGCGACGCCCGGGTCCGGACCCGCACCGGCGCATCCATCGTCGCGGTCATCCGCGGGCACGAGGTCCACCCGTCACCCGGCCCGGACTTCACCTTCCGCGCCGGCGACGTCGTGGTCGTCGTCGGCACCACCGAGGGCACCGAGGCGGTCGCGGACATCCTGGCCAACGGATAGCTCGCCGGCGATGCAGTCCACCGTGGTCCTGCTCGAGCTCGGCGGTGTGCTGTTCGCGCTCGGCGTGCTCGGCCGCCTGGCCGCCCTGGCGGGCATGTCGCCGATCCCGCTCTACCTGCTCGCCGGCCTCGCGTTCGGCCGGGGCGGGCTGCTGCCGCTCGACGCGACCGAGGAGTTCATCGAGGTCGGCGCGGAGATCGGGGTCATCCTGCTGCTGCTCTCGCTCGGCCTGGAGTACACGCCGGACGAGCTGACCGGCAGCCTGCGCGCGAATGTCCCCGCCGGCATCCTCGACCTGGTGCTGAACGCGACACCCGGCGCGGTCGTCGCGCTGATGCTCGGCTGGCAGCCGGTCGCGGTGGTCGCGATGGCCGGCGTGACCTGGGTGACCTCCAGCGGCATCGTCGCGAAGCTGCTGCGCGACCTGGGCCGGCTCGGGAACCGGGAGACGCCGGTCGTGCTGTCGCTGCTCGTCGTCGAGGACCTGGCGATGGCGCTCTACCTGCCGCTGCTCACCGCGCTGCTCGCGGGCGTCGGGCTGCTCACCGGCTCGCTCACGGTCGTGGTCGCGGTGGCCGTCGTCGGCCTGGTCCTGCTCGCCGCGATCCGGTACGGGGGGCTGATCAGCCGGCTGGTGTTCGTCCCCAACGACGAGGTGCTGCTCCTGCGCATCCTCGGCCTTGCGCTGCTCGTCGCCGGGATCGCGCAGCAGCTGCAGGTGTCCGCCGGGGTTGGCGCGTTCCTGCTCGGCATCGCGGTGTCCGGGGAGGCGGCGGAGAGCGCGCGGGCGCTGCTCTCCCCGCTGCGCGACCTGTTCGCCGCGGTGTTCTTCGTGTTCTTCGGGCTGCAGACCGATCCCAGCGAGCTGCCGCCGGTGCTGCTGGCCGCGCTGGGGCTCGCCGCCGTCACGG
The DNA here is from genome assembly GCA_046744115.1 of Actinomycetota bacterium. GTDB lineage: Bacteria > Actinomycetota > Actinomycetes > Mycobacteriales > CADCTP01 > JBKOXW01. Next base: position 4,545 of record JBKOXW010000143.1, read on the forward strand.
TGCTGACCAAGGTGGTGACCGGCTGGTGGGCAGCGCGGCGGGCCGGAATCGGCCGCGCCGGCCGGCTGCGGGCCGGCCTCACCCTGGTTGCCCGTGGCGAGTTCAGCATCGTGATCGCCGGGCTGGCCGTCGCCGCCGGGACCGAGCCCGCGCTCGGCCCGCTCGCCGCCAGCTACGTGCTGGTCATGGCCGTGGCCGGGCCGGTGCTCACCCGGCTGGCCGACCCGCTGACGGGGCGGCTACGCCGGCGCGAGGCCGCCGCCCATCCGACGGCCCCGGCGACCAGGACGCTGATGACCAGCCCGAGGTAGATCCACGCGCTCGGGTGTCCCCACCGCACGTCGTCGACGTATCGCGCGAGCGCGGCCAGCTCCAGCGCGCCGAACGCCGCGTAGCCGGCGGCGGAGACTCGCAGTCGCGGCAGGTCGTTCAGCCGCAGCGCGAGGGCGGACGCGACGCCGAAGGCCAGCAGCCAGGCGGCGACCATCCGGGCCGCGATCGGCGCCAGCGTCCACGGCCACAGCACCCGCGCCGTGCCCGGCGCGGCGAACAGGCTCGCACCCACCGCCAGCATGGTCGCGCCCTGCACGGCCAGCAGCGCGGCCAGCCACCGTGGCAGCGGTGCCCGCGGACCGGGCTCGGTTCCGGGCAGGCGCTCCTGCAGGACCACCATGACGGCGATGCCTGCCGGCACCACCAGGTACACGACCAGCCAGATCCAGGACGCGAACCGGGTCACCAGGACCGGCGAGGTGAGCCGGAGCCGTTCCGAGTGCAGCAGCGTCGCGGCCAGCGTGACCACCGTGAACACCAGCACGGTCAGCGTGGTGACCCGCACCTGCGACCACCGCCGGGCACGCAGCGAGAGCAGCATGAGCACGAGGCCGGCGCCGTATCCAGCGCCGAGGAACGCCGCGGTCAGCGCCGGCTGCATCGTCCACGCGAACGTCCGGTCGGTGCCGTCGGCGAGAATGAACAGCGACGTGAAGCCCAGCAAGGTCAGGGCGGCGAAGAGCACCAGCGTTGCCCGCATAGCGGGCAGGACTTGACGCGGCGCCGTGCCGCCGGCGTCGCTCACGATCGATCTCCCCTCCTCCGGCTGGAACGCCGGACTCCGCGCGGCGACCGGCGCCGACCACCGAACTAGTCGAACATGACAACGCATGAATGTCATTCCGTTTCCCGGAGTCCATCTCACAAGTGATTCCGCACGGCCCTCGACGGCCGAGCCCACTAGACTTCGCCCGGTCGGGTGTCCCGCGTTCGGTCGGGGAGAGTCGTGGTCGAGTCGAGCGGACTGAAAGCTCCGGCCGAACCGGGCGCTGCACCGTCGAGTTCAGATCCGATCCACACGCCGGACCGCCGGGTCCGCGTGTTCGTCTCATCCACCCTCGCCGAGCTGGCCGACGAGCGACGGGCCGCCCGGGCCGCGATCGTCCGGCTGCGGCTGACCCCCGTGATGTTCGAACTCGGTGCCCGGCCGCACCCACCGCGTGACCTGTACCGCGCCTACCTGGCACAGAGCGATGTGTTCGTGGCCATCTACTGGGAGCGCTACGGCTGGGTGGCACCGGGCGAGACGGTGTCCGGCCTCGAGGACGAGTACCTGCTCGCCGGCGAGCGGCCGAAGCTGATCTACGTCAAGACTCCGGCGCAGGGTCGAGAACCCCGGCTGGCCGAGCTGCTGTCCCGCGTCCAGAGCGACGACCGGGCGTCGTACCGGCGCTTTGCCGATGCGACCGAGCTGGAGGATCTGCTCGCCGACGACCTCGCGGTGCTGCTGACCGAGCGGTTCTCGGCACGGGCCGGTGGCCCGGCGGACCTCGGTCCGTCCCGGCTGCCGGTCCCGCCGACCGGCATCCTCGGCCGGGACGCCGAGGTGGCGGCACTGCGACGCCTGGCACGCCGGCCCGACGTGCGGCTGATCACCGTGGTCGGAGCCGGCGGGATCGGCAAGACCCGGCTCGCCCTGGAAGTCGCCGCGGGGCTGCCCGTCGACGACCTGGACGGCGTGTGGTTCGTCGACCTGTCTCCGGTCACCGACCCGGACCTGGTGCCGGCCCGCCTGGCGGACGCGTTCGGCGTCCGGTCCGAGAGCCAGCGGCCGATCCTGGATGTTCTCGCCGACCGGCTCGGCAGCCGGCGCGCGCTTTTCGTCATCGACAACTTCGAGCAGGTGCTTCCCGCTGCTCCGGCGCTGGCCCGGCTGCTTGCGGCGTGCCCGGGACTGTGCCTGCTGGTGACGAGCCGGACGGCACTGCGGCTCCGCGGCGAGCACGAGTTCCCGCTGCCGCCGCTGCGCACGCCGACCGCGGATCTCGCGGTGGCCGACTCGCCAGCCGTGCAGCTCTTCCTTGCCCGGGCTCGGGACGTCCGCCCGGACTTCGCGCTCAGCGCCGACAACGTCTGGGCTGTCGGAGAGGTGTGCCGCCGGCTGGACGGCGTCCCGCTGGCGATCGAGCTCGCTGCCGCGCAGGTCCGGGTGCTGTCGCCGGCCGTCCTGCTCCGGCGGCTCTCTGCCCGCCTCGACCTGCCCGCGCCGCAGGTGGACGTGCCGGAGCGGCAGCGGACGCTGCGCGCCACCATCGACTGGAGCCACAGCCTGCTCGGCCCGGCCGAGCAGGCGCTGCTCGCCCGGCTTTCGGTGTTCGACGGTGGGTGGACGCTCGACGGCGCCGAGGCTGTCGGAGCGGTTGACGGGGACCTGGACGTCGTCGACACGCTGTCCGCGCTGGTCGCGCACAGCCTGGTCACGGCGGACGAGCAGCGGACCGACGACCCTCGGTTCCGGATGCTGGACACCGTGCGCGAGTACGCCCGAGAGCGGCTGGACAAGCGGGACGAGCGAACGCCGGCGATGCGGCGGCTGGCCGGCTACCTGCTCCAGCTCAGCGCCCGCGCCGGGTCGGGGATGATCGGCCAGGAGAACCGGGCCTGGATCGAGCGCATCAACGCCGAGCTCGACAACGTGCGCGCCGCGCTGCGGTGGGCGGTCGAGGTCGACGACGCCGAGACGGTGATCCGCATCGCCGCGCCGGTATACCCGTTCTGGTGGAGCCGCGGCCTGCTCCGGGAGATGCTCGCGCTGGCCGAGCAGACCGCGGCCCTCCCGTCCGCGGAACGTCTGCCGCCCGACGCGGCCGCGCTACTGCTCTGGTGCCGGGGGGTGCTCCGGTCCACGGTCGGCAGCCTGGCCGAAGCCGGTCCGTTCCTGCGCCGGCTGGTGCCGGCTGCGCGGGAGCTCGGCGACGAGCGGCTGCTCGCGCTCTCCCTGGCCAGTCTCGGGCTTGCCCAGGTCGAGGATCAGCCGGTGGGCGCGGCCCGGGAGCCGCTCGAGGAGGCGGTAGCCACGTTCCGCCGGCTCGACGACGCCTGGGGCCTGTCGTTCGCGCTGCTCCCGCTCGGTCTGACCGTGCTGCGGACCGGCGACCTGGTGAGGGCGGCCGCGCTGCACCGCGAGTCTCTGCAGCAGGCCGAACGGATCGACAACAACCACCTGCGGGCGCAGGCGCTGACCCAGCTCGGACTGGACGCCCTCATGGCTGGCGACGTGCCCGCGGCTCGGTCCTGGTACGCGGCCGCGGCCGCCGTGCATCGCCGGCTGCTTGACCAGGAGGGCCTGGCGAACTGCCTGGACGGGCTCTCCGGCGTCGCCGTCGGGCTGGGCCGGCCGGCGGTGGCCGCCCGGCTGCACGGCGCCGCGGCCCGGATCAGGCAGGTCGTTGGTGTGGCGGTGTGGCCACTGCTCCGGCCGCTCGCCGAGCAACTGGTGATGGCCCTGCGCGCCGCGCTCGGGGAGGAGGCGTACCGGGCCGAGCGCGAGGTCGGCGCCGCGATGCGGCCGGCGGACGCGGTCAGCTACGCGCTGGACGCCACCGCACCGGAGCCGGCGGCCGCGCCAGTCGTCTCGGCCGCACCGGATCCGCCGGTCGGGCCGGAGCCGCCGGCCGGGCCGGTCAGCGGGGCGTCTCCGACCCCGGGGTGAACGGCTCGCCGTGCCCGGGCACGATCAGGTCGGCGATCTCCAGTAGCCGCTCCCGGCTGGCCCGCAGCACGTCGCGGTCGGGCGCGTACGGATCGTCGGCCGGGCCCTCGGCGGTCCACCAGGCGTGCGTGAACGCGACCAGCCCGCCGGCGGTGCCGACCAGCGTGCTGATGTCCTCCACGGTGTGCCCGGCGGTGCGGATCAGCCGCACCGAGTCGGATAGCACCGCACCCTCGGCGTCCCTGGAGTCCCACCGGTCGTCCTGGTAGACCGCCCAGTGATCGTGGACGCGGGCATTCGGGAAGAGCGCCGCGTTCAGCGTGTGGTCGGGGTGGTGATGGCTGAGCACGACGTCGGTGACCTCGCCGGGGTCGACACCGATCGCCCGCAGCGGGTCGAGGATGAGCCGCCGGTCGGCGACCATCCCGGGGTCGACGATCAGGCGCAGGTCGCCGTCGGCGACATACCCGACGGTGCTCGCCACGGTGTGCTCCGCGCCATGGCGGATGTAGCCAGCGGTGAGGATGCGGAACTCGGCGGTCGCCGCCGGCGGTGCCTCGGTCATGATCCGATCCTGGCACGCGTCGTCCGGGCACCTAGTCTGGGCGCCGTGAGCGTGCGGGCGCGGCGGCCGGTCCGGTAACCGGCGGTGGACCGGATCGTCGTCGTCGGCGCCGGGCTGGCCGGCGTCCGTGCCTGCGCCGAGCTGCGCGCCCGCGGGTACGCCGGATCGCTGGTGCTCGTCGGCGCCGAGACCCGCCCGCCGTACGACCGGCCGCCGCTGTCCAAGGCGGTGCTGCTCGGCGAGCGGGACGACACGACGCTGGAACCGGCGTGGTCCGCCGGCGCGGACATGCGGCTGGGCGTGACGGCGACCGCGCTGCGGCCCGGCGAGCTCACCACCACCCGCGGCGAGCTGCCCTGGGACGGGCTGGTGCTCGCGGCCGGCGCGGTTCCCCGCCGGCTGCCCGGCGACGGCGGGGCGTACCTGCTGCGCACCGCCGACGACGCGCTCCGGCTGCGGGCGGCGCTGGTCCCCGGCGCCCGCGTGGTCGTCGTCGGCGCCGGCTGGATCGGCGCCGAGGTGGTCACCGCGGCCGCCCGGCATGGCTGCCGGGTCACCGCGGTCGAGGCGGGTCCGGCCCCGCTGGCGGTGGCACTCGGCACCGAGGCCGGCCGGCGGACCGTCGGCTGGTACGCCGCGGCCGGCGCGGACCTGCGGGTCAACGCCCCGGTGTCCCGAGTGGACAGTGCCGGAGTGACGCTGGCGACCGGCGAGCACCTGCCGGCCGACGTGGTGGTCGAGGGCATCGGCGTGCGGCCGCGGCTGGACTGGCTGAACGGGTCGGGCGTGCAGATCGATGGCGCCAGCGGGGGAGTGCTGGTCGACGCGGGCTGCCGATCCACGCTGCCCGGCGTCGTCGCGGTCGGCGACTGCGCCGCCCGCTGGTCGCCGCGCATCGGCCGGCGGGTGCGCACCGAGCACTGGGACGACGCGCTGCGCGCGCCCGAGGCCGCGGCGGCCGCGCTGCTCGGCGACGAGGAGGCGACGTACGACCCGGTGCCGTACGTATGGTCCGAGCAGTTCGGCCGGTACCTGCAATGGGCCGGCTGGCGCGAGGCGGCCGACCCGGCGGTCTGGCGCGGCGACCCGACCGCCGACGACACCTGGGCCGCTGGCTGGCTGGCCCCGGACGGGCGGCTGACCGGCTTCCTCGCCGTCGACCGGCCGCGGGACGCCATGCAGGCGCGCCGACTCATCGCCACCGGCCACGTGCCGGACGGGCGCCGGCTCGCCGACCCCGGTGTGGCCGTTCGGGACACCTGAGCCGGGATGCGGGCGGCGTCGGTGCCGGCCATGGCAGGCTGGCGGTCGTGACCGAGGGCATCGAGTGGCTGACGGTGGGCGAGGTCGGCGACGTGCTCGGCCTGCCGCCGACCCGGGTCCAGCAGCTGCTGCGAGCCGGAAGCCTGGCCGGCACCCGCGGGACGGACGGCGTGCTGCGGGTGCCGGCCGACTTCCTCGCCGAGGGCACGATCGTGAAGGGCCTGCCAGGCGTGCTGACCCTGCTCCGCGACGCGGGATTCACCGACGAGGAGTCCGTTCGCTGGCTGCACACCGCCGACGACAGCCTGCCCGGGACCCCGATCGCCGCGCTGCGCACGGACCGGGGCAAGGAGGTCAAGCGCCGCGCCCAGGCCCTGGGCTTCTGACCGGCGCGCCGACGTAGGGTCGGCGGTATGCCGATGAACGTCACGGTGAACGGGGCCGTGCGCGAGCTGGACGAGGGCACCACGCTGCTCGACCTCATCGCCGCGCTCGGGCTGCGGCCGGGCTCGGTGGTGGTGGAGCGCAACGGAGACGCCCTGACCCGATCCGAGTTCGGCGGCGTCGTGCTCGCGCCCGGGGACCGCCTGGAACTGGTCCGTGCCGTCGCCGGTGGCTGAGACCGTGGCCGCGGCAGGGGCCGAGGTCGGGCGGCGGCTGCGCACCCGCCTGGAGAGCGCGCGGCTCTACCTGTGCACCGATGCCCGGCGGCGACAGGGCGACCTGGCCGAGTTCCTGGACGCGGCGCTGCGCGGCGGGGTGGACATCGTCCAGCTCCGCGAGAAGGGGCTGGAGGCCCGGGAGGAGCTCGGGTACGCCGAGGTCGTCGCGGATGCCGCCGGCCGGCACGGTGCGCTGTGGTGCGTCAACGACCGCGCCGACCTCGCCCTGGCTGCCGCTGCGGACATGCTCCACCTCGGCCAGGACGACCTGCCGGTCCCCGTCGCCCGCCGGATCCTCGGCGCGGTGCCGCTGATCGGCCGGTCCACCCACGCCGAGTCCGAAGTGGACGTTGCCGCGACCGAGTCCGGCGTCGACTACTTCTGCGTCGGCCCGTGCTGGCCCACCCCGACCAAGCTCGGCCGGCCGGCGCCCGGGCTCGACCTCCTGCGGCACGCGGCCGCGGTCGCGCCCCCGCTCGATGCCGGGCGTGACGCCGGCGCCGCCCGGCCGTGGTTCGCCATCGGCGGGATCGACCAGTCACGGCTGGAGGACGTGCTGGCCGCCGGCGCCCGCCGGGTCGTCGTGGTCCGCGCGATCACGCAGGCCTCCGACCCCGAGGCCGCCGCCCGCGCGCTGCGTCGCCGGCTCGACGCGGCCGCCTGAGCGGCCGGCTTGCCGATGCGGCACCTGACCTACCTGGCGGTGCTCGCCGCCTGCCTGCTCGCCACCCTGCCGCTGGAGATGTTGCTGCGGACCCGGGTCTACGCGCGCTGGCGTCGGTGGCTGCTGGCGCTTGCGCCGACGTTCGCCGTCTTCGCCGCGTGGGACCTCTACGCGATCTCGGCCGGCCACTGGGCGTACGACAGCGCCCAGACGACCGGCATCGTCCTGCTCGGCCGGCTGCCGCTGGAGGAGGCGCTGTTCTTCGTGGTCGTGCCGACGTGCGCGATCCTCGCGTTCGAGGCCGTGCGCGCGGTCACCGGCTGGCCGGCGGGCGACGAGCCGTGACGTACAGCCTGCTCGCCGTGCTCGGGGTGGCCGGCGCGGCACTGGTCGACCTCGTGCTGTTGCGCACCGCGCTGCTGCGCCGGCGGATCTTCTGGACCGCGTACGCGATCGTGCTGCTCTTCCAGCTGGTCGTGAACGGCATCCTCGCCGGCCGCAGGATCGTCACCTACGACCCGGACGTCATCGTCGGCCTGCGCCTGGCCTACGCCCCGGTCGAGGACCTGCTGTTCGGCTTCGCCATGGTCACGCTGACCCTGTCCACCTGGACCTGGCTCGGCCGCCGCCACTAGTGTCGAGAGTGGACGGCCGTCCGGGCCGGCGGGTCAGGCTTGGGAGCCGGCCCGGGGGAGCGGAGCGGCGGGCGCGGGGCGGGTGGCGAGCCAGGTGGTGAGCTCGTCGGGCGGGCGGGGGCGGGAGAACAGCCAGCCCTGCGCCTCGGTGCAGCCGAGCGAGGCGAGCCGGCGGGCGGTCGCGTCGTCCTCGACGCCCTCGGCGACGACGCGCAGCCCGAGGGCGTGGCCGAGGTCGATGATCGACCGGACCACGGTCGCGTCGGCGGCGTCGATGTTCATCCGGCCGACGAACGACCGGTCGATCTTGACCTCCCGCACCGGCAGCCCGCGCAGGTGCGACAGCGACGCGTAGCCGGTGCCGAAGTCGTCCAGGCTGACCGACACGCCGAGGTCGTCGATCGCCTGCAGCGTGGCCAGGATCCGGGCCGCGTCGGCCATCAGCGCCGTCTCGGTGACCTCCAGGGTGAGCAGGTTGGCGGGCACCCGATGGTGCGTCAGGCGGCGGTCCAGGAAGCCGGGCAGGTCCGCGTCGTGCAGGTCCCAGGCGGTGATGTTGACCGAGACCAAGAGCGAGAGCCCGGCGTCCAGCCAGCGGCGCTGCTGGCCGAGCGCACGGTCCAGCACCAGGCGGGTCAGCTCGTGCACGAGCGCGCCGTGGCCGGCCCGGGGCAGGAAGTCGGCCGGCTCGAGCAGCCCGCGCACCGGGTGCTGCCAGCGGACCAGCGCCTCGACGCCGGTCACCGCGCCCGAGCCGAGCACGACCTGCGGCTGGTAGTGCAGCACCAGCGACTCCGGACCGGCGGCACCCGCGAGCGCCGCCGGGTCGTCCAGCAGCGCCCGGCGCAGGTCGCCGAGCAGGCCCAGCCGCGACGGGCTGTTGCTGTCCGTATCGGCCGAGTAGACCGCGTACGGGGTGGGGCCGTCCTTGGCCACGTACATCGCCACGTCGGCGCGGGCGAGCAGCAGGTCGACGTCCTCGCCGTGCTGCGGGTAGACGGTGATGCCGATCGAACCGCCGACGCCCAGCTCCATGCCGTCCACCGCGAACGGCTCGTCGAGCAGGTCGGCGATGCGCCGGGCGGCGTCCTCGGCGACCCGGACGCCGTCGGCCGGCAGCCCCGGCATCAGCACGCCGAACTCGTCCCCGCCAAGGCGGGCCACCGTGTCCTGCGGCCGCGCCGCGCCGGACAGCCGGCGCCCGACCTGGCGCAGCAGCTCGTCTCCGGCCGGGTGCCCGAGCGCGTCGTTGACCTCCTTGAACCGGTCCAGGTCGAGCAGCAGCAGGGCCACGCACTCCCCGGTCACGCCGGCCTGCCGCGCGGCCGCGCGGGCCGTGCCGACGAGCAGCGTGCGGTTCGGCAGGCCGGTCAGCGCGTCGTGCTCGGCCGCGTACTCCTGCCGCAGCGAGACCGTCGCGACCTGGCGGACGGCCATCAGGGGCACCACGATCAGCGGGACCAGGAACGGGCTGCGCTCGGCGGTCAGCACCACCAGCGGGGACAGCGCCAGCAGCGCGCCGGTCGACAGCACGGTCGAGGGCCCCTCGGCCCGGATCACCGCGGCGACCGGCAGGTCGTTCTTGGCGGCGACGGCCAGCCACACGCAGCCGGCGTTGACCACGAAGAACGCGGTCGCGGCGAGCAGAATCGGGACCAGGTCCGCGCCCGTGACCGAGACCGGGGCGGCCGGCGTCGGATGCCGGCCGAACGCCTGCAGTACCAGGTCGGCGGCCAGCCAGCCGAGGGTGAACTGGCCGATGTTGAACAGCGTCCGCCACCACACCCACTTGCGCAGCCCGCTCCACAGCAGCACGCCGGCCAGCCGGACGAACACGGCCAGCGGCAGGCCCCAGTGCAGCAGGATCGCGAAGACGAACGTCCGGCCGACCACGAGGCCGCCGGGCAGCCGGTGGCCGGCCACCATCATCGGCACGAACTCGGCGGCGAGCGCGAGCGCGGCGACGACCAGGAACGACTCCGTGTGCACGCTGGGCAGCTCCAGCCGGGTCGCCAGGTACACCAGGACCGGCGCGGCCGCGCCGACGACCGTGCCGACGAGCAGCCAGAACCGCCAGTTGCTCAGCGGTGGCGCCACGTTCCGCGGATCGGCGGACGTCATTGCCGCCATCCCCGCTCGCGCTGCGGGCCCTCGCGCTCGCACTGTGCCCGCTCGCCCGTCGGCCCGGCGGGCGTGCCCGCCAGCCGGTCAGGCGGCCTCGCTCCCCGCTCGCGCTGCGGGCCCTCGCGCTCGCTCACTGCATCCTCCCCGCCACTCGGCCGCCGCCTGATGCGGCCGACCTGGCATGCGCGATCCAACGCTGGGTCGGCGGCGGGAGGGGCCGCTGCCTGGCGGGATTATGCAGAACGTTGCCACCGATCGGGCACCTCCTCACCGGACCGGATGACAACACCCTGCATCGTTGCATGTACAACTGGGCAGCAGGCAGGACAAATGGCTCAGTGAACGGCGGCGGCCCGGCCACCCGCACGGCGGCGCGTCGCGACGGCCCGGCCCCACCCCGGCCCGGCGATGGCGAGCCGCCGGGCCAGCGGCACCGACACCCGCCGGTCCAGCACCTGGTAGCCGGCCCGCTCCACCTCGTCGAGGATGCCGCGGTAGAGCCGGTGCGCGGTGCTGATGCAGTCCCGGCTCGTCGGGTGCAGCAGCCGCACCCCCAGTTCCGCGCTGCGGTACAGCTCGCGGGCCCGGGCGATCTGGTATGCCAGCAGGCGGCGCACGGGCCCGTCCACCACCCGCCGGGCCAGCCGGTCCCGGTCGACGCCGAAGTGGTCGAGGTCGGCCAGCGGCAGGTAGAGCCGGCCGCGGTCGAGGTCCTCCCCGACATCGCGGATGAAGTTCGACAGCTGGAACGCCATGCCGAGGTCGACCGCGTACGGCGCGACCACCTCCCGGTCGACGACCGGCTCCAGCACCGGCAGCATCTGCAGCCCGACCGCCGCCGCCGAGCCCCACATGTAGCGGGTCAGGTCCTCGTACGTCGGGTACGAGGTGACCGTCAGGTCCATCCGCATCGCGGCGAGGAAGTCCTCGACGTGCGAGGGCGGGATCTCCCAGCGGCGCAGGGTGTCCACGACCGCGCGGCCGATCGGATGGTCGCTGCGGCCGTCCCGCAGTCCGGCGACCAGCTGCCGGCTCCAGTCGGCCAGCCGGGCCGCCTTGCGCTCCGCGGTCGCCGCGGGGTCCCGATCGTCGACGATCTCGTCGGCGTACCGGGCGAGCGCGTACAGCGCGTGCACGTAGGGCCGCTTCGCCGGCGGGAGCAGCTGCGTCGCCAGGAAGTAGGTCCGGCCGTGCTCGGCGTTGAGTCGGCGGCAGCACCGGTACGACGCGCGCAGCGCCGGGGCGGTGATGCCGGCCGCGTCCAGCGCGCGGGTCACGAGGTGGCCGGCTCCACCGGCTCCAGCGGCTTCAGCGGCCGGGCGGGACGTGGCCCGACCCCGCGCTCGTGCCCGAGCACGGCGTAGGTCGCGACCACGGTCGCGACGCCGGTGGCGATCACCGGCGCGGGCTCCAGGAACAGGTTGGCGCCCTGCGGCGTGATCATCATGGCCAGCCAGACGCTCGACCCGGCGGCGAGCAGCCAGACCCGGTGCGGCAGCCGGATCACCGCGGCGAACGCGATCGGCCAGATCACGTACCACGGCTGCACGACCGGGCCGAGCATCACGACGGCCAGCAGCGCCAGCGCGAGCGCCCGCACCATGGCCATCGCCTGGGGGGCCACCGGGTAGGCGCGCGGCTGCCTCGCGCGCAGCCAGAGCAGGAGTAGCAGGACCGCGGTGACCACCTGGCCGACGACCCGGAACGCGCGGATGGCCGGGTCGGCGGAGGTGACGATGTCCTCCACGCCGCGCAGCCACTCCACGAGCATGCCGAGGCCGGTCGGGATGGACAGCCAGGTGACGACCTGGCCGGGCGCGTTGAGCGCCCGCACCCAGCCCAGTCCCAGCCCGCTGGCGAGCGTGACGGCGGCGAACGTGACGGCCGCCACCGCGCCGACCCGGACGCACGCGCGGAGCAGGCGGGCCCTTCCGTGCAACCGCGCCGCCCACAGCGGGGCGAGGAACGCGACCGCGATCACCGCCGGCGCCTTGACCAGCACCGCCGCCGTCGTGACCGCGACGCCGGCAGCGAGCCAGCGCTCGTCGGTCGCCTCGACCGCAATCGTCACGCCGGCGACGACGAGCCCGAGCATGAGCGCGTCGTTGTGGCCGCCGGCCACGAAATGCACCAGCACCAGCGGGTTGAGCAGGCCGAGCCACAGCGCGGCCCGCGGGTCGGCACCGCACGCGACCGCGAGCCGGGGCAGGTACCGGGCGAGCAGCAGCACGCCGGCCACCGCGAGCAGCCGCATGGCCAGCACGGTGATCAGGACGTGCTCGCCGATGAGCAGCGCGACGATCCGGCCGAGGGTCAACCACAGCGGCCCGTACGGCGCCGGCGTGTCCACCCACATCCGGGAGATCTCGTCCAGGAACGGTCCGGGCAGCGACGCGGGCCCGTGCTTGTACGGGTCGAGCCCGGCCGCCGTCACGTGCGCCTGCGCCGCGTAGCTGTACAGGTCGCGGCTGAACAGCGGCACCGCGACCAGCAGCGGCGCGGCCCACAGCGCGCCGATGCGGAGCAACCGGCTCTCCTCGGTGCCGGGCTCGCGCCGGCGCACCGCGCGGCCGAGGTGCAGCCAGGCCAAGGCGAGCACGGCCAGCCCCGCGTACACCATGCCGAGCGCGACCTGCTCGCCGACGCCCTGGCGCAGCCAGGACAGCACTGGCGTGCGCCGGACCGGGTCGAAGGAGGGCAGCGCGCCGGAGCCGAACGAGCCCAGCAGCAGCAGCACCGAGCCGGCGAAGCCGGCCAGCGTGACCCGGCGGAGGTGATCGCCGGCCCCGGCGCCTGCCGGGGATGCCGCGGGGATCGCGGCTGCCGTCGCGGTCACGCCGAGATCGTCTCAGAGC
>JBKOXW010000262.1:0-4692 GCA_046744115.1 Actinomycetota bacterium
CGGGCCGAGCAGACGCCGGCGCAGCACCGGCAAGGTCAGCATGATCGCACCGGTCGCGATCAGGACCAGGCCCAGAGCCGCCAGGACACCGAGCGGCTGACCGGTCTCGGCAAGGCCCGCTGCGGGCGGCGGCGGAGCCGCGGGCTGGACGCTCGGGCTGGTGGGCGGTGGCGTCGTGGTCGGCGTCGTGGTCGGCGTCGGCGTCGGTGTCGGCGACGAGGTCGCCGTGATGCCGCAGGCGAACCAGTGGCTGATCCCGGCCGGTTGGCCGTTCGGGCCTAGCGGTGCGTGCAGGGCCGTCCGGACATCGCCCACGTACACGTTGTAGGCGGGGCCGCCCTTGACGACCACCCCGGTCAGCGTGAGCCCGTCCGGCACGCTGGTGATGGTCACGAACCTGTTGGTGGCGTCGATCGTGAAGCCCACCGTGATGATCTCGCCCGGCAGATTCGCATCGGCGCAGGTCGTCGCGTTCCCGGCAAAGGCGGTCGCCCGGGGGTCACCTGACTCCGGAGGATCGCCAGGGGCGGCGCCGACGGGAGCTGCCAGCAACCCCCCGGCGAGGAGTGCGACTCCCGCGGCAACGGCGAGAAGTCCGGAACGTACACGTAAGCCCTGCATGCCACTCCCTACGGTCGTTGTTCGTACGGCGTGTGGGGCCGCTCTCCCCCGTGTGGCTGCAGCCATCCGAACCCCGACCTCGGCGCTGACCTGTCACCGCCGCGGATGGACGCTACCCATGACTCGCCCAATGCTCGGGCGACTGTAGTCCTAACCAATGACGCGTGCTGGCGCAACTCGCCGATTGGCCTAACTCACGGTGGCCTCCGGTCCTTCGCGGCCGCTCAGCCGCCGGAGCGCGCCCGGGTCTGCTCGATCTCCTCGTCGATGATGTCCTGCTCGGTGCCGGGACCGCCGGCCGGCACCAGATCCCTGTTGGCGGCGTGCGCGCCCCCGGTAGGCCGGTCAGCACGGCGCATCACCAGCAGACCCACGACGATCAGGGCGAGGCCCACGACGAGCGCGACCAGGGGCAGGATCCAGGTGACGAGGTTGATCTCGAAGATGCCGTCCTTGGCCAGTTCGGCCTGGTTCTCCTGGGTCTGCTCGTCGAACGTGAAGTTCGCCTCCAGGACGATGACCCGGTCCTCGTCGGCGGAGTTGCGCAGTGTCGTCTTGTTCTGCTCGGAGCCCTTGACGATGACCCCGGTCCGCGGCTCGACCCAGACCGTGCGGGTGTTCTGGTACCAGACGGGCGCGTCGAAGTCGGCCGGCTCACCGACCACCGGCCCAACGTTCTCCTGCACCCGAAGCTGCGTGGCCGGGATCTCCTGGATGAACTTGTACGTCGTGAGGCCCTGGATCTCTTCTTCCGCGCTGAACCGTGCGGGCCACGCCCGGCGCGAGTTCACGTCCCACAGCTGGTAGGTGCTCTGCTCGGTGTCGAACGGGAACTTGTAGCTGATCCCGCTGTGCTCGGTCGGCTCCGAGTCGACCGCCGCACCGCAGCAGTTCACCGCCTCCCCCGTCTTGCGGTCCACCGCGACGCGGTCGTAGCTGGCCCGGACGAAGTCGCCGTCGCTCGTGTCGACGACGACCGAGACGTCCCAGACGGCGGTGTCCTCGCTGCTCGCGTCGACATCGCCCTTCAGCGTTCGGGTCGCCACCAGGTCGGCGGTTCGCTCGGTGCCGGCCTCGGTGTCGTAGTACGTGCCGGGGCCGGGGGCGACCGTCTGCGTGAACTGGTTGATCGGCGTGACCACGAGGCGGTCGGCCACGTAGAACCGCAACATGCCCGCCATCACGAGGAGGAACACCCCGAGGCCGACGAGGATCCCACCCACCGCGCGACGCATGTCGACTCCCCTTCTCGCCGGGTCGGCGGCCCGCGACGGCCCGCTGACGACGGCTTTCCGAGCGGCTACGAGGCCGATCGCAGGTATCGGCGGCGAGAGGTTACCAGTGAGTCAGGTCCACGTTCGCGTGATGTCAGGTGAATCGCGCTCGTGTCATGTCCCCGGACGCGGCCAGGGCCGACCGACCACCACGTCGGTGATGCAGACACCGGCACCGGCCTCCGAGTCGTCCAGCCTCAGGTCGACCGTGTCGAACGGGCCGCTCGCCCGCAGGTACAGGTAGTGCAGGCCGGTCTGGAAGGCGACCTGCTGAGCCTCGCCGCCCTCGACACGGACGCTGCCCGCGGCCGCGGCGCCGGTGTAATAGCCGAGCCGGACGGCGTGCTCGCCCGGCGGCAGCCGGCTGAGCAGGGCCACGGTCGTGGTCCGCGTCGCGTGCACGGGATAGCCGCAGTCCTTCGCCGGCCCCGGCGGCGACGTAGTCGCCTGGATCATGTCCACCGGGCGGAGCCGCCCGTAGCCGTCGAACATCCGCAGGTCCTCGGTGGGCTCGCCGAACCGCGGAGGCCCGTCGAGCGAGCCGAGCACCCGGGACACCCTGGCGTCGGCGCCGAAGAGGAAGGTCATGACGTTCTCCGGCACGATGCCGTCCCACACCACCGCGCCGGGCTGGCGCTGCAGCTCCTGCCGCGCGGTCAGCACGAACTCCCGCCCGGCCGTTTCCTCCATGTGCTGGGTGGCAAGCACCGTCGACAGCAGGCAGCTGGCCAGGTACGCCGGCAGCAGCACGAGCCAGCCGGGAGTGGGGCTCAGGACGCCCGTCCCGCGCGCGCGGGACGAGCGGAACCCGGCCCACCAGCGCGACGGCGCCACCTCGGCCGTCGCACCGGCCACCGGCAGCATGGCAAGTCCGAGCACGAGCGCGGCGACCACCACCGCGTCGACGACGTAGCGCGGATCGCGCCCGATGAGCGGGCCGAAGAAGTCCAGCCGCAGGCCCGCGATGAGGCCGAGATCGATGCCGAGATACACGCCGAGCAGCAGCCACGCCGGCACCGCAGCACGCGGCCGGATCACGCAGGTCACGAGGATGGCCGCGGTGACGATGGCGGCCGCGACAACCACGGCCGCAAGCGGCGGCGTGGCCGCGATCGTCAGGCCGACGAAGTCGTCGGTCCATGGCCCGCCGACGATGCCCGGCATGAAGCTGCGGAACACCGCCTCCCGGGTCATCTCCGCGGCGTCGCCGACCGCGGCGCGCGCGCCGACCGCCTCGGTCAGCGCGAGGTACGCGGCGAGATACCCGCCGACGACGGCCGCGTGCGCGAGCCAGACCCGACCCCGCGGGCCGCGGGCCACCGGCAGGCCGACCCGGCGGGCGACGAGCTCGACACCGACGAGCACCAGCGGGACCAGCAGCGCCTTCTCCCAGAACAGTAGGCCGCCGGCCACCGCGGCGACGCCGAGCAGGCCGTCTCGGAGCTGCCCGGTGCGCAGGAAGCGGACGTGCGCGAGCAGCGCCAGCACCATGCTCGCCTGCAGCGTGAGGGCCTGTAGTGCGGCGGCCCACCACAGCGACGGCAGCACGACCAGCGGGCAGAACAGGAAGACCGCGAGCGGCGCCAGGATCCCGTTTCGGCGACCGAACAGCTGCACCAGCAGGCGGACGAAGCCGACGGTGGCCACCAGCCGCAGTGCGAACGGGACGACGAGCGCCACGGTCCAGCTCAGCGGCGCGACCCGGACCAGCACCCAGAACAGCAGGAACTGGCCGGGCATCAGGTGGCCGCCGTAGTCCTGCAGCAGGTAGTCGGAGCTGAGCGTGCTCTGCGCGGCGCGGTAGAGGTAGATGAAGTCGTCCTGGCGGAAGTATGACCTCGACACCGTCCAGCACCAGACCGCCAGATGCACCGCGACCAGCACGTACGCGGCGCGCTCGACAGGGTCCTCGAACGCGCGGCGGACCGCGACGGCCAGGCGGCGGGTGGGCCCGGCCCGATGCCGGACCATCGTGTCGAGACGCCATTGCACCCCCGGTCCCGCCACGGGGCGAGCCTACCGGCCGCTTCGGCGGCGCAGGACGAGCACGAGGTTCCAGGTGAGGAACTCGCGGAGGCCGGCGATGGCGACAACCCCGCGTGCCCACCACGGGTGATAGCGCGGGAACGCGTCGACCACGTCGACGCCGGCGTGGCCGCGTGCCCAGCAAAGCGCCTCGCCGACGCCGACCCGGAACAGCGACTCGCCGTACCGGTTCTTCGGCTCCCGGCCGTGCCGGCGGAGGTACCGCCGCCGCGCGTACCCACCGCCGAGGTAGTGCCACGGCGCGGTCTCGTGCCCGCCCCACGGCGAGAGCCAGCTGGTGAACGACAGGAACACGATGCCGCCGCCGCGGGTCACCCGGATCATCTCGCCGGCCATCCGCCACGGCTCCCGCACATGCTCCAGCACGTTGGACGAGTAGCAGATGTCGACGGCGCCGGAGCGCACCGGCAGGCGCATGCCGCTGCCGAGCACGGTGCCCGGCCCCGGTTCACCCCGCGCGGCCAGCTCGCCGACGTCGGAGTCGATGGCCACGTACCGGGCGCCGGCACGCCGGAACGCCTCCGCGAAGTAGCCCGGCCCGCCCCCCACGTCCAGCACGACGGCACCCGGCAGCGGCGCGTACGCGGACAGCTGCCGGACCGAGTCGGCGGCCAGGCTCCGGTAGAACCGGTCCGGGTCGGTCTGCTCGACCCGGAAGTCGCTGAACAGCCGGATCGACCGTCGCAGGGTCGCGGAATGCCGCCGGGCCGTCACAGCGGCAGACGGTACCGCCGCCGACGCGCCGGCCGGA
>JBKOXW010000236.1:0-12846 GCA_046744115.1 Actinomycetota bacterium
CGCCGCGGGTCTGCTGCTCGCGGCCGTGCTGCTGCGCCGGCCCGACCTGGTGATCGTCGGCGCGCCGCTCGCGCTGGGCGCGGCCGTGGCGCTGGCCGGCCGTCCACGAGCCGTGCCGGAGGTCCACCTCGCCGTCCCCGCCGACGCGGTGCTGGAAGGGGAACGGCTCGCCGCGGTGGCGACGGTGGCCGCGCCGGACCGGGTCGACGTCGCGTCCGTCGAGCTGCTCACGCCGCCGTGGGTGGAGGCGGACGGGACGCCGCTGCGGCAGGCGGTCCGGGTCGGCGCGGCGGAGGAGGCCGACATCTCCTTCCGGCTCCGGTCGACCCGCTGGGGGCGCCGCCGGCTCGGCCCGGCCGTGCTGCGCGCCACCGGCGGGTACGGCATGCTCCACTGTGGACCGTACGAGAGCGGGACCGGACCGCTGACGACCTGGCCGCTGCGGCAGGGGTTCGTGGCCACGGACGCGGTGCCGCGTGCCGCCGGGCTGGTCGGCCTGCACGGCTCGCGCCGGTCCGGCGAGGGCACCGATCTCGCCAGCGTGCGGCCGTTCGTGCCCGGGGACCGGCTGCGCCGGATCAACTGGCGGGTCACGGCGCGCACCCGCGACCTGCACGTGACCGCCACGTACTCGGACCGCGACGCCGAGGTCCTGCTCTGCCTGGACAGCAGGTACGACTTCGGCCGCCCGCCCGACAGCAGCCTGGACACGACGGTCCGGGCCGCGGCCGCGGTGGCCGAGCACTACCTGCGCGCCGGCGATCGGGTCGGCCTCGTCGACCTCGGCCAGCTCGCCCGGCGGGTGCCGGCCGCGAACGGCCGGGCCCACCTCGTGCGCATTCTCGACCTGCTGCTGGACGTACGCCCGGCGCGCCGGTCCGACGGCACCGGCAGGGAGACGATGTGGGTCGCTGGCCACGACGTACCCGCCGGTGCACCGGAGGGTGCGCTCGTCGTCGTGCTCAGCCCGCTCGCTGGCGAGGCGATCTTCCGGGTGCTCGCGGTGCTGGCCCGGTCCGGCCGGGCGGTCGTCGTGGTCGACACGCTGCCGTCCGGCGCCCGGCCGCTGCGGCACGGGCCGTGGACCGACCTCGCCCACCGGATCTGGGCCCTGGACCGGGCGTCCGACCTCGCCCGGCTCGGCGAGCTCGGCCTGCCGGTGGTGCAATGGCGCGGCGCCGGCAGCCTGGACCAGGTGCTGCGGGACGTGAGCCGCGCGGCCCGGGCCCCGAGGCTGCCCCGGTGAGCGCGCTCGGCGCGGCGTGGCGGACGGCGCGCGCCGGCCTGCGGCGGATGCCGATCGTGCAGCTGGTGCTGCGAGCGGTGCTACTGGCCAGCGGCGCACTCGCGTTGCTCGTCGCGCCCGGTGGCCGGCTGGTCGTGCCCGGCCTGCTCGCGATCGCCGCCGCGGCGGCACTGGTCGCCGGCGTGATCCAGCCCGGCGGGGCGGGACCGACCGTGGTGCTCGGCGTGGCCGCGTTCGCCTGGGCGCTGCGCTACGGCTCGGATCCCGCGCCGGCAGGCGCCACCCTGCTGCTCGCCGCCGCCCTGTACCTGCACCACACCGCCGCCGCCCTCGCCGCCGCGGTGCCGCCGACCGCCCGGATCGAGCCCGAGGTGGTGCTGCGCTGGATCGGGCACACCGTCGTGGTGCTTGCACTGGCCGGCGGTGTCGCGCTGGCGGTGTCGGCGGCGGGCCGGCCGGCGGCGTCGGTGCCGCTGGAGCTCGCCGGCATCCTCGCCGTCGTGCTGCTTGCGGCCGTCCCCGCGCTGCTCGGCAGGAACGCCCGGCGATAACCGTGAGTGGGCACTTCGGGGCCGAGTGAGCGCGTGAAGCCGCTCACTCGCGCGGGAAGTGCTCACTACCGGGCTATAGGCTCGGTGGCATGGCGGACCGGCCGCGCATCCTCGTCGTCGGCGGCGGCTACGTGGGCATGTACACGGCCCTTCGGCTGCAGAAGCGGCTGCGCCGCGGCGAGGCCACGGTGACGGTGATCGACCCCCAGAACCACATGACGTACCAGCCGTTCCTGCCCGAGGCCGCGGCCGGCTCGGTCGAGCCGCGGCACGTCGTGGTGCCACTCCGCCGGGTGCTCCACAAGTGCCGGGTGATCACCGGCACGGTGACCGGCATCCAGCACGCCCGCAAGGTCGTCACGATGCTGCCGCTGGAGGGCGCTGAGGTCGAGGTGCCGTACGACCTGCTCGTGGTGGCGCCCGGCTCGGTGGCTCGCACGCTGCCGATCGCCGGACTGGCCGAGGTCGGGATCGGCTTCAAGACCATCGGCGAGGCGATCCTGCTGCGCAACCATGTGCTGTCCCGGTTGGACTTCGCGTCGTCGATCGACGATCCGGCCCGCCGCCGCCGGGCGCTCTCGTTCGTCTTCGTCGGCGGCGGGTACGCCGGCATCGAGGCGTTCGCCGAGCTGGAGGACATGGCCCGGTACGCCACCCGGTACTACGACAACGTCGCGCCGGAGGACATGCGCTGGGTGCTGGTGGAAGCGGCCGGCCGGATCCTGCCCGAGGTCAGCGTCGCGATGGCCGACTACACGGTGCGCCAGCTGCTTCGGCGCGGCATGGATATCCGGCTCAACACCCGGGTCGCATCGCTGACCGGCGGGCATGTCGTACTGGACGACGGGGACGAGTTCGACGCCGAGACGATCGTGTGGACGGCCGGCGTGAAGGCCAACCCGATGCTCGCTCGCACCGACCTCCCGCTGGACGGCAAGGGCCGGCTGCCGTGCACCGCCGAGCTGACCGTGCGCGGTGTCGACGGGGTGTGGAGCGCCGGCGACTGCGCCGCGGTGCCGGACGTGACGAAGCTGGCCGAGGACCCGGACGCGCTCACCGGACCGTCCGCACAGCACGCGGTGCGACAGGCGAAGCGGCTGGCCGACAACCTCGTGGCGACCCTGCGCCGCCAGGCGACCAAGCCGTACAAGCACGCGTACGCCGGCTCGGTCGCGAGCCTCGGGCTGCACAAGGGCGTCGCCGAGGTGTACGGGGTGAAGCTCCGCGGCTGGCTGGCCTGGTTCATGCACCGGACGTACCACCTGAGCCGGGTGCCGACGCTCAACCGCAAGGCGCGGGTGGTCGCCGACTGGACGCTGGCCCTGTTCTTCAGCCGCGAGGTCGTCTCGCTGGGACAGTTGCAGCAGCCGCGCCGTGAGTTCGAGCTGGCTGCCCAGCCTCCACCCGCGGTGTCTCCGCGACCGGCCGCCCAGCCGCCGCTGCCGACCGGCAGCTAAGGCCGGTCCGCCGCGGATGAGCGACGGGACGGACCAGGCAAGGCAGGCTGGCCCGGCCGCGGCGGTCGAGCCACTCGTGGCGGACCGGGCTGCCACCCCGCGCGGTCCGCGGCTGCTCGTGGGGCCGGCGGTGTTCACGGCCGCACTGGTGCTCGGGTCGGGCCTGCTGTTCGCGGTCCAGCCGATGTTCACCCGGTTCGCGCTGCCGCTGGTGGGCGGGAGCCCCGCGGTGTGGACGGTCGCCGTGATGTTCTTCCAGGCTGCCCTGCTGGCCGGCTACGCGTACGCCGACTGGTCGGTGCGGCGGCTCGGTCCGCGGCGGCAGGCGATGGTCCACTGTGGTCTCCTGCTGGTACCGCTGGTCGCATTGCCGATCGGCATCCCGGCCGGCTGGGCGCCCCCCGTCGACGCGCACCCGGCGTGGTGGCTGCTCGGGGTGCTCGCCTGGGGCGTCGGGCTGCCGTTCGTCGCGCTCGCGACCGGCGCGCCCCTGCTGCAGCGCTGGTTCGCCGAGCTCCCACATCGGCGTGCCGCCGATCCGTACTTCCTCTACCGGGCCAGCAACGCCGGCAGCTTTCTCGGCCTGCTCGCCTACCCGCTGCTGATCGAGCCGGCCTGGCCGCTGCGCAGCCAGGCTCGACTGTGGACGGCCGGCTACCTGCTCTGGTCGGTGCTGGTCGTCGTCTGCGCCGCCGGCGTGCTGCGGGCGCGGCGCGAAGTGCCGGAGGAGCCGGCCGCGGCCGCGCACCACGGCGAGGCCGTCGCCGGGAGCGTCCAGGCGGGACCGTCCGGTCGAGACAGCCTGCGGTGGATCGTGCTGGCCATGGTGCCCTCGAGCCTCCTGCTCGGCGTGACCACCACGCTGACCGTCGACATCGCACCGATGCCGCTGCTGTGGGTCGTGCCGCTCGGCATCTACCTGCTCACCTTCGTCGTCGCGTTCTCCGCTGGCACCGCGGCCAGGGCGGCGCGGCGCGCCGCGGCGTGGAGCTATCCGCTGCTCGCGTTGCCCGCCCTCGCGCTGCTGCTGCTCGACGCGACCCGCCCACTGTGGCTAATCGGACTGATCTACCTGGCCGCGTTCACCGCGGGGGCGATGCTCTGCCACGGCCGGCTCGCCGAGCTGCGCCCGCACCCCCACGCGCTGACCCGCTACTACCTGTGCATCGCGCTCGGCGGAGCACTGGGCGGCGTGCTGAACGGGCTGCTCGCGCCGGAACTCCTGCCGTCGGTGCTGGAGTTCCCGATCGCGCTGCTCGCGACGTTCTGGCTGCTGCCGAGGCGCGGGCCGGCGCCGGCCGGCCCGCTCCGCTGGGTCGGACCGGCGCTGCCGGCGCTGACCGGCGGCGTGCTCGCGGTGGCGGCGCTGACCGGCGGCTGGTTCAGCGACGACGGCGCCGCCGTCAGCATGGTCACCTTCCTCGGCGGCTGCGCGCTCGTGGCCTGCATGGCGCTGATGCGGCGCCCGGCCATCGCCGGCCTCGCCGCCGTCGCGGTGTTCGGCGCGGTCACGATCGCCGGGTGCGCGACGAGCGACGTGCTGCTGCGCGACCGCAACTTCTACGGGGCGCTGGAGGTGCGCGACTCCGCGCCTGACGGGCATCGGATGCTGCTGCACGGGACCACGCTGCACGGCGCTCAGGCGCTGACCGGCGACGTGCTGCAGCCGACCACGTACTACAGCCGCGCCGGCCCGCTCGGCGACGTCGTCACCGCGCTGCGCCGGTCCGGGCGCACCGCCGATGCGGCCGTGGTCGGTCTCGGCGTCGGGACCGCCGCGTGCCACGCCCAGCCGGGCGAGACGTGGACGTTCTACGAGATCAACCCGATGGTCGTCCGGCTGGCCCGCGACCCCGCGCTGTTCACGTTCCTGCGTGACTGCCCGGGGCGACACCCGATCGTGCTCGGCGACGCGCGGCTGTCGCTGGCCGCGAGCCCGAACCGGTACGGGCTGATCGTGCTCGACGCGTTCAGCTCGGACGCGATCCCGACCCACCTGCTGACCCGGCAGGCCGTCGACCTCTACCTGTCGCGGCTGCGCGCCGGCGGGGCCATCGCGGTGCACGTCTCGAACCGGTACGGCGACCTGGAGCCGGTGCTCGGCCGCCTCGCCGCCGACGCCGGCCTGCGCTGCCTGGACCGGGTCGACTCGGTGCGGGCCGACCGGGAGGGGACCGGCTCGGACGGTGCCGGTCCAGACGGTGCGCGCGCCGCCGATGACGGGCCGGGTCTGGCCCGGTCGGCGTCGCACTGGGTGGTGCTGGCCCGATCCGCGACGGATCTGGGCGGGCTGGCCGGCGTGCCCGGGTGGGAGTCATGCCGGGCGTCGGCGTCGGTGTGGACCGACGATCACACCGGCCTCATCGAGGTTGTATCGCTCCGTTGACACTCGTTCGTCCCTTCGGACCGAACCAGTGCCCCGGTCGGCCGCGCCTGCGCCGAAAGCCGGCACACCGGGTGACCGATCGCATTACCCTGGCCCTGCCCCCGTAGCCCAATTCGGCAGAGGCAGGCCCCTTAAAAGGGCTCCGGTGTCGGTTCGAACCCGACCGGGGGCACTCATCCGCGACAGCCGATCCGATGCGTCAGCGTGGACTGTATAGTTCAGCGAATGCTGACGCTTGAGACGCGTTTTGCCGCGATGACCCGGCTCGGCCGCGCGCTGGCCGACCCGACCCGGTGCCGGCTGCTGCTCGCGCTACTCGACGCGCCGGGGTACCCGGCGCGGCTGGCCGCCGAGCTCGGCCTGACGCGGTCGAACGTCAGCAACCACCTGGCCTGCCTTCGCGGCTGCGGGCTCGTGGTCGCCGTGCCGGAGGGCCGGCAGATGCGGTACGAGCTGGCCGACCCGAACCTGCGGCACGCGCTCGGCGACCTGCTCGTCATGGTGCTCGCCGTCGAACAAGACGAGGACTGCCTGGACGAGCCGCGATGAGCAGCTCAGTCGTGACCGAGCCGGTCCAGGAGGTCCGTAGTGGACGGTCCACGCTGGACCGGCGGGCGCGGGCCCTGGCGTGGCTGACGATCGGCTACAACACGGCCGAGGGCGTCGTGGCGATAGCCGCCGGTGTGGCGGCAGGCTCGGTGGCGCTGATCTCGTTCGGGCTCGATTCGGCGGTCGAGGTCGGCTCGGCGGCGGCGCTGGCGTGGCAGTTCGGCGGGCGTGGCGATCCGGCGGCGCGCGAGCGGCGCACGCTGCGCCTCATCGCGATCTCCTTCCTCGCCCTCGCCGGCTACATCACCGTCGGCGCGCTGCGCGCGCTGCTCGGTGCCGGCGAGGCTCGGCCCAGCCCGGTCGGCATCGGGCTCGCGGTGGCCTCGCTGATCGTCATGCCGGCGCTGGCCTGGGCCAAGCGGAGGGTCGGGAACGCACTCGGGTCGGCGACCGTGCTCGCGGACTCGACCCAGACCCTGCTCTGCACCGGCCTGTCCGCCGTGCTGCTGGCCGGGCTCGTCCTCACCGCGACGCTCGGCTGGACCTGGGCCGACCCGCTCGCCGCCCTCGCGATCGCCGCCCTGGCCACTCGGGAAGGCGTGCAGGCCTGGCGCGGCGACGCGTGCTGCGGCCCCGTCGCCGCGACCTGCCGATGTGCCGACGCCTGCGATTGCGCCCCCCGTTGACGAACGCGGTCGACCGCGGCGGCTGACCCGCGTCGCGCGGGGGTTGCGGGTAGGCCGATCTTGGGCTATTCCGCCAGGACTCGGGTGATCTGCTCCGGCGGCGCGGAGCGGGCGAAGTGCCAGCCTTGGGCGCAGTCGCAGCCCATCGCGCGTAGCCGGGTGGCCTGGATGGCGGTCTCCACGCCCTCGGCGGTGACCGGACCTGGCGTTCCCGGGGGCGGCCGAGACGGTTCGGTCGTTCGTCGACCTCGCGGTCGATCGCGGCGTGCGGCAGCTCGTCCTGCTCTCCGGACGGGGCGAGCAGGAGGCCCGGGTCAGCGAGCAGACCGTACAGGCGTCCGGTGTGGACTGGACGATCCTGCGGTCGAGCTGGATCTCCCAGAACTTCAGCGAGGACTACCTGCAGGAGCCGGTGCGCAGCGGAGTGATCGCGCTTCCGGCCGGGGACGTCGCCGAGCCGTTCGTCGACGCGGACGACCTTGCCGACATGGCGGTGGCGGCGCTGACCGAGGACCGGCACGCCGGCCAGCTGTACGAGATCACCGGCCCGCGGCTGCTGACGTTCGAGCAAGCGGCAGCGGAGCTCTCCAAGGCCACTGGTCGAGAGGTCCGGTACGTGCCGGTCTCCCCGGAGCAGTACGCCTCCGTCCTCGCCGAGCAGGGGCTCCCACCGGACTTCGTCACGATGCTGACCGACCTTTTCACAAAGGTCCTGGACGGCCGCAACGAGCACCTGACCGACGGGGTGCAGCGAGCCTTGAGCCGGCCGCCTCGCGACTTCGCGGACTACGCACGGGCCGCCGCGGCCACCGGCGTTTGGCGCTGATCCCGCGCCACTGCCGGCCGCGGCGCTCCCGCATCTAGGGCTCGTGGTTGTGCCTCGGCCCGGCGACCGACCTCGCCGCGCCGGGGCCCCGAGCCGCCCGCCGCCGGCTGAGCGGGGCAGCGATCCGCCGGGATGTCGCCGTGGTTAGGGACGTGCGCCCACACCCGCGGCCAGCAGCCGCTGCCCGAGGACCCGCGCGGCCTCTTGGAGCTCGGGGCACCGCACGATCCGGTATGACGCCGGGAGCACCACGAGCTGCTCGGCGTACCACACCGGGTTGCTGGTGCTGCCGACCAGGCGGGTGGTCTCGGCATCGAGCGGCTCGAGCCGCCCGAGGGCGCGGGGAAGGCACGGCGCGACCTTGTCGAACGGCGCGTCGACGACGACCTCGACGTCAAACTCCCACCCGACGGCGAGATGTGCCTCGAGCATGGCGACCGGGTCGAGGTCGGCGGGTGGGCTGAAGGTGTCGTCGAGCACCTCCACTGCGCGGACCCGGTCGATCCGGTATGCCCGCCGGGCGTCCGTGGTGTGCGACCGACACAGCAGGTACCACCGGCCGTGCCGGACGACGACCGCCCACGGGTCGACCTCGGTGACCCACTCCGATCCGGCCTCGGAGCGGTAGCCGAGCCGCACCCGTCGGTGGTTCGAGCAGGCCTGCACGAGGGCGGTCGTGGTCCCGGGGTCGGGCCGGGCGGCGGCGCGGTCGGGGGCAGGCGCCGTGGTCCGACGGACGACCTCGGCCTGGGCGGCCACCGGCTCCGGGAGTGCCCGCATGATCTTGCCGAGCGCGCTGCCGACCGGGTCGGTGGGATCGCTCGCGTCATGGTGGCCGTCGAGCACGGCCATGACCAGGCCGAGGGCCTCGGCGGCGCTGAACATCAGGGGCGGAAGCCGCAGGCCGCGGCCCAGGCGGTAGCCGCCGTAGGGCCCACGGACGGACTCGATCGGGATGCCGGCCTCGCGCAGGATGCCGACGTAGCGCCGGGCGGCGCGTTCGGAGACGCCGAGCTTGTCGGCGAGCCGGTCAGCGGTGATGCCCGGGCTGTCCTGGACCAGTTCGAGGGCCAGCAGCGCCCGAGCCGTGGGACTCGCGTCGGGCTGCACAGTCTCCCACCAATCCGGAAGTGGAATGTCCGGAACGTAGCGTAGCGTGCCGCAGCATGACCGAGGACAACGTTCTGGACACCACGATTCACGAGCCGTCGATGACGGCAGGCGAGGTCGAGATGCTGCTCTTCGCCCTGGACCGCGCCCGCGCGCAGTTCGCCTGGAAGTGCGGCGGCCTGGACGCGGCCGGGCTGCGCAAGCCCCACCCGCCGTCGACCATGACCCTGGGCGGCCTGCTCAAGCACCTCGCCCTGGCCGAGGACATGCGCCTCACCGACTTCGTGACTGGCCAGCCGCTCGGGCCACCGTGGGACGCGCGCGACGCCGAGGAGAACTGGGCGTGGGCCTGGCGTACGGCCGCCGACGACACACCCGAGGAGCTCTACGCACTCTGGCGGGGCGCTGTCGAGCGCTCCCGGGCGGCATGGGGGCGGGTGCTCGCCGATGGAGGGCTCGACCAGCCGTCGACGTTCACTACCCCCTCCGGCGAGCACCCCAACCTCCGCCGCGCTCTGGTCGACATGATCGAGGAGTACATCCGCCACACCGGCCACGCCGACCTCCTCCGCGAGGCCGTCGACGGTCTGGTGGGAGAGGACCCGCCGCAGTCACGATGACCACCGTGCGGACGAGCGGGCCGATCACCGAGGAGCAGGTGCGGATCGTCCCGGCCAACGAGGCGTCGTGGGACGACCTGGTCGCGATCTTCGGCACCGCCGATTATCCGGGCCGGTGCCGGTGCCAGCGCTTCAAGGTCGTCGGCTGGATGTGGCGCGACACCACGTGGGACGAGCGGACCGCGATGCTCCGGGCGCAGACCGCCTGCGGTGACCCGAACGCCGCGGCCACCAGCGGGCTGGTGGCCTACGCCGACGACGAGCCGGCGGGCTGGGTCGCGGTCGAGCCGCGGACGGCGTACCCCAACCTGGGCGCCCGTCGTGTGCAGTGGAGCGGCCGACACGAGGACAGGCACGACGACACCGTCTGGGCGGTGACCTGCTTCGTGGTCCGGAAGGGCTACCGGGGCCGTGGCCTGACCTATCCCCTCGCCCGGGCCACGATCGACTTCGCCCGCGAGCGCGGCGCCCGGGCGCTCGAGGCCTATCCGATGATCACCCAGCCGGGCAAGGAGATCACTTGGGGCGAGCTGCACGTGGGGGCCCGGCAGGTTTTCGAGGCCGCCGGGTTCGTGGAGGTCAGCCGCCCCACCCTGCGGCGGGTGGTCATGCGGATCGACTTCTGAGGAGGAGCGTCCATGTGGGAACGAACCGCCGCGCCGATCGACCCGGCGTCGCTGGAGCGCGTACTGCAGCCGATCGAGCGGGCCCGGACGCTGCCGGGCACGGCGTACGCATCGCCGGACGTGTTCGCCTGGGAGCAGCGGCACTTCGTGCAGGGCTCGTGGTTGTGCCTCGGCCGGGCGACCGACCTCGCCGCGCCGGGGGACCAGCGCGCGGTTCGGATCGGCTCGCTCAGCATCCTGCTCGTCCGCGGCGACGACGGGGAGCTGCGTGGCTTCCACAACGTCTGCCGGCACCGCGGGCACGAGCTGCTCGAACCCGGTGGCGCCCGCCATGCTCGCGGCGTCAAATGCCCGTACCACGCATGGGTCTACGACCTCGACGGCGACTGCCGGGCCACTCCGCGCTATGGCAAGGAGGCCGGCTCGGCGCCGGGCGGCTTCGATCGCGGCGAGTTCGGCCTCGTGCCGGCCTCGGTGGCGCAGTGGCGCGGCTGGGTGTTCGCGAACGTCTCCGGCGACGCCGGCTCGATCGAGGACCACGTCGGCAACCTGGACGCCGTCGTCGCCGACTACGGGCCCGAGCGGCTTGTCGTCGCCGCCAGTCATGAGTACGAG
The DNA here is from genome assembly GCA_046744115.1 of Actinomycetota bacterium. Taxonomy (GTDB): domain Bacteria; phylum Actinomycetota; class Actinomycetes; order Mycobacteriales; family CADCTP01; genus JBKOXW01. The sequence continues at coordinate 10,673 of JBKOXW010000236.1, forward strand.
ATCGCCGCGAACTGGAAGATCGTGGTGGAGAACTACAACGAGTGCTACCACTGCTCGAGCATCCACCCGGAGCTGTGCACGGTGACCCCGCCCGAGTCGGGCGGCTCGTACGACCTGCCGCCGTCCGGGGTCTGGGTCGGGGGGCCGATGCTGCTGCGCGAGCACGCGGCCACGATGTCGCTGACCGGCGAGAGCCTCGGCGTGCCGATACCGGGCCTGCCCGAGCACCGGCGGCGCGAGGTGGGTTACGTGGCCCTGCTGCCGAACCTCCTGCTCAGCCTGCATCCGGACTATCTGATGACCCATCGGCTGGTGCCGCTGGCGCACGACCGCACCTGGATCGAGTGCGCCTGGCTGTTCCCGCCGGAGGCGTTCGACCGGCCCGGCTTCTCGCCGGCGTATGCCGCGGACTTCTGGGACATCACCAACCGCGAGGACTGGTCGGCGTGCGAGTCCGTGCAGCGCAACTCGGCGTCGCCCGGATTCCGGCAGGGCCCGTTCTCGCCGTGGGAGGAGGACGTGTCGGCGGCGATGTCGCTCGTCGCCCGCGGGTACCTGGACGGGCGCCTCAGCCCGCGAACAGCAGGCGTTCCTTCTGCTTGATGGAGCCGGGCTCGAAGTAGGGGGCGGTCCAGGTGTCGTCGGGAGCGAGGTGGGCGGAGGTGGCGATGCGGCGGCCGCCGCCGACGCGCTGGCCCCGGACGAAGTCGCGGAAGAAGAAGTGCCGGAACAGGCGGATGAACTCGCCGAGGTAGACGTCGGCGAGGTCGGTGTTGCCGCGGACGACGAGCATGTTCTCGTCGTTGTTGCGGGTGGAGGCGTTGCTGAAGTTCGCCGAGCCGGTGATCACGAGCGGGTCGTCGGTGAGCGGGTCGATCAGCATGTACTTGGTGTGGATGAACTCGACGTGGGTGTTCAGACCGGTGGTGGTCTCGGTCAGCCACTGCTCGAGGACGCCTCCGCGGAGCACGCTGCCCACCGCCACCCGGTTGTCCCGATCCCGGCGGATCAGCTCCATGTCACCGCCCTCCTTCTCCAGCAGGACGTACCGCAGGTAGTCGCGGTCCTCGCCGAGCACCTGCTCGAGCAGGTCGTTGACGCCGAACGCGGCAGTGAAGAACACCCCGGCGACGGCCTGGTCCATCCGATCCCGGTACCAGTGCAGCGCCTGCAGGCTTGGTCTCGGGCTGAACACCGCCCGCGTCGTGCCGGCGTCGATGATCCCGTCCGGCAGCGCGCTCTCCCGCTCCGTCCACTCGCGAAGGTCGGCGGCGGTCGGATCGGTGACGAGCTGCTCCCAGTACCCGGCGAAGGCCCGCGCGACCGCGGGGTCGCGGACGATGTGCCCGACGTTGGAGTGGCCGAAGATGCCGCCCCGGGTGATGTTCGTCGACCCGGTCCAGACCTCGCGCGGCTGGCCGGCCTCCGTAAGCACGATGAACTTGTTGTGCGAGATGAAGCTCGGGTTGGTCTCCCGCGCGACGACCAGGTCGTCGATGCCGGCCGCGGCGATCGCGGCCCGATTGGCCGCGCTCGGCGCGTCGTCGGAGTTGTGCCGGCCGTCGAAGACGATCCGCACGTCCGCGCCGCGGTCGCGGGCGGCCGCGAACGCCTCCAGCACCGGCGCGAACTGGAACTCGTACAGCGACGCGCGCAGCCCGAATCGGCCGTCGCTGGCCTGCCCGATGAACCGCAGCAGCGCCTCGACCAGTCCCCTTGACAGCCAGTCGAACGCCCGCCGCCCCACCTTGTCGGGCTTGCGGTTGCCGAACTTGCGCGCGTACGCCTGCGAGCCGGCCACCCCGCGGTTGAAGAACACCGCGTGCCGGCCCATGTCCTCGGACTGCGTCGTGATCTGAACCTCGACGGTCTCGGCCTGCTCCAGGTCGGCCGGCGCGCCCCGGAGCGCGACCACTCGGTAGGTGTAGGTGTGGTCGGGCTTGGCGGTGAAATCGCTCCACGAGAAGTCCTGCACCGGATGTTCCGCGGTGGACACCAGGCTGCCCGGCGGCAGGCCGGGGTCGGTCTCCGCGAACGTCTTGAACCCCGGCAGCCAGGCGCGCTCGTCCTCGGTGTGGTCGATCCGCTCGATCGCGAAGCCGAGCAACCCGGCCGCGGCGCCGGGCTCGATGTCCATGCCGAGCAGCACGACGTGGACCCCTGCCACGGCATGC
>JBKOXW010000204.1:0-4421 GCA_046744115.1 Actinomycetota bacterium
GGGCAGGGTGGCGAGCCCGGCCGGCGCCGTCGGCAGGTCCCGCTCGGCGACCTCCGCCCAGCGGCCCAGCGCCGCGTCGAGCGCGGTCACCTCGTGCGGGCCGGCACCCTTCTGCGGGCCGAAGACCGCGCTGGCCCCGGCCGGGCCGGTCAGCGGGTTGTCCACATCGGTCGCGGCCACGAGCTCGACCCCGCGCAGCCGAGGGTCGCCCTCCAGCCGGTCCAGCGCGGCGAGCGCGGCGCCTCCGTACGGCAGCGCTGCGCCGGCCGCGTCCAGTGGCGTGACGCCGAGCGCAGCCAGCATGCCCGCGCCGGCGTCGTTCGTGGCCGACCCGCCGAGGCCGACGACCACGGTGCGGGCGCCCGTCTCGACGGCCACCGCGAGCAGCAGGCCGAGGCCGTACGAGGTGGTCCGCATCGGGTCGCGCTCGTGGTGGGCGAGCAGGTGCAGCCCGCACGCCTGGGCGGACTCGACGTACGCGGTGCCCTCGTGCAGCAGCACCGCTCCCGTGGTCGGCCGGCCCAGCGGGTCGGTCACCGACGCCGGCACCAGGTCGCCGCCGGTCACGGAGGCCAGCACGTCGACGAACCCGGTGCCGCCGTCCGACATCGGCAGCAGCGTCAGCTCGTCGTCGGCGGCGTTTCGGTGCCAGCCCGCCGCGATCGCCTCGGCCGCCTCGATCGCCGACAACGTGCCGCCGAACTTGTCCGGCGCGACCAGTACCCGCATGCCGCCTCCCTCCCCCACCGATCATGACGAAAGTGCCGCCCTCGTCCGGCGTGTCGGGTGCATTGTCGTCATGATCGGCGGGGCAGGCATGATGGGTGCATGACTGCCGTGTCGGTACCCACGCCCACCGCGCTGCTGCTGCTCGGCCGGGGCGCCGACGCCGAGTCCGAGCGGGGCGTCGAGTGCCCCGGCGACCTGCCGCCGGCGTCCGACCCGACCCTGGTGGAGCGGGCGCGGGCGGCACGGGCGGCGCTGGGCGAGCGCGCGTTCGTGCTCGGCCACCATTACCAGCGGGACGAGATCATCCAGTTCGCGGACGTGACCGGCGACTCGTTCAAGCTCGCCCAGCAGGCGGCGGCCCGGCCCGCGGCCGAGTACGTCGTGTTCTGCGGCGTGCACTTCATGGCCGAGAGCGCCGACATCCTCACCGCCGACCACCAGCAGGTCGTGCTGCCCGACCTCGCGGCCGGCTGCTCGATGGCCGACATGGCGACGTTCGACCAGGTCGAGGAGGCCTGGGAGGTGCTCGCGGACGCGGGCGTCGCCGATCGCACCGTTCCGGTCAGCTACATGAACTCCTCCGCCGCGATCAAGGGCTTCACCGGCCGGCACGGCGGTACGATCTGCACGTCGTCGAACGCCGAGCGCGCGCTGGACTGGGCGTTCGGCCCGCGGGGCGGCGAGCGCGTGCTGTTCCTGCCCGACCAGCACCTCGGCCGGAACACGGCCGTGCTGCGGATGGGCATGAGCCTGGACGACTGCGTGGTGTACGACCCGCACCGGCCGGGCGGCGGGGTGACGGCGGCGCAGCTGCAGGAGGCGCGGATGGTGCTCTGGCGCGGGCACTGCTCGGTGCACGGCCGCTTCCGCCGCGAGTCGGTCGACGACGTGCGGGCCCGGATCCCGGGCGTGACCGTGCTGGTCCACCCCGAGTGCCGGCACGACGTGGTGACCGCGGCCGACCTCGTCGGCTCGACCGAGTACATCATCGCCACGATCGACGCGGCCCCGGCCGGGTCGGCGTTCGCGGTTGGCACCGAGCTGAACCTGGTGCGCCGGCTGGCCGAGCGCCACCCGGACAAGACGGTCGTCTTTCTCGACCGGACGGTCTGCTATTGCGCCACGATGAACCGGATCGACCTGCCGCACCTGGTCTGGGCAATGGAGTCGCTCACCCGGGGCGCGGTGGTCAACCGGATCACGGTGGACCCGGCCACCGCCGGGTACGCCCGCGCCGCGCTGGACCAGATGCTCGCCCTGCCGTAGCTGGTCGCCGAGGGCGCTGCACTACCCTGCAGGATCGTGAGACTGCTGCGCCGCCGGCGAGAGAGTCCGGCCGAGGACCTCTCGGCCGAGCCGACCGACGCGACCGACGCCGCCGACCGGCACACCGGCGGCAAGGGCCGGCCGACGCCGAAGCGGCGGGAGTCGCAGCGGCGGCGCACCGGCCCGGTCGCTCCCCCACCGCGCACCCGGCGCGAGGCGTACCGGCGCATGCGCGAGCAGAACGCGGCGCGCCGCGCGGAGCATCGGGAGGGCGTGCGCTCCGGCGACACGAGGTACCTGCCGCCGCGCGACCAGGGGCCGGCCCGCGCGCTGGTCCGCGACATCGTCGACTCCCGCCGCAACGCCGGCGGGCTGTTCCTCATCGTCGCGGTGATCGTGGTGATCGGCTACCTGTCCCCGAACGTGCAGGTGCGGGCGTTCACGGTGAGCCTCTGGACGACCGTGTTCATCCTGCTCGTGATCGACTCGACGTACCTCGGCTTCCGGATTCGCCGGCTGGTGCGCGAGCGGCTGCCCGACGCCAAGGACCGGACGAGCGGGTTGGTCTGGTACGGCATCACGCGGGCCACGATGATCCGCCGGTGGCGGATGCCGAAGCCGCGGATCCGGGTGGGCGAGCAGTTCTGACCGGGCCGCGGGCATAGGGTCAGCGGCCATGGAGTTCCGACGCCTCGGCCGCAGCGGCCTGTCCGTGAGCGAGATCGCGTACGGCAACTGGATCACCCACGGTGGCCAGGTCGAGGAGGAGGCCGCGCACGCCTGCGTCCGCGCCGCCCTGGACGACGGCATCACCACGTTCGACACCGCCGACGTCTACTCCGGCACCCGCGCCGAGCAGGTGCTGGGCCGCGCGCTGGACGGGGTGCGGCGGGAGAGCTACCAGCTGTTCACGAAGGTCTACTGGCCGACCGGCCCGGGGCCGAACGACCGCGGCCTGGGCCGCAAGCACATCGTCGAGAGCTGCCACGCGTCGCTGCGCCGGCTGCGGACCGACTACCTGGACCTCTTCCAGTTCCACCGGTTCGACGCTACGACCCCGGTCGAGGAGAGCCTGCTCGCCGTCGCCGACCTGGTCCGGCAGGGGAAGGTGCTCTACTTCGGCGTGTCCGAGTGGACCGGCGACCAGATCACCAACGGGGCGGCGCTGGCGCGGGAGCTGCGCCTGCCGTTCATCTCCAACCAGCCGCAGTACTCGATGCTGTGGCGGGTGGTCGAGGCCGGGGTCATCCCCGCGAGCGACCGCGCCGGCATCGGGCAGATCGTCTTCTCCCCGATCGCGCAGGGCGTGCTGACCGGCAAGTACCGCCCCGGCACCGCCGCTCCGGCGGAGTCCCGGGCGGCCTCCCAGGTCGGCGCCGGCTTCATTCGCCGCTGGCTGCGCGACGACCTGCTGGACCGGGTGCAGCGGCTGCGGCCGATCGCGGACGACTGCGGGCTGTCGATGGCGCAGCTCGCCCTCGCCTGGGTGTTGCAGAACCCGAGCGTCTCGGCGGCCATCATCGGCGCGACCCGCCCCGAGCAAGTCGACGAGAACGTGAAGGCGGCCGGCGTCCGCCTCGAGCCCGAGGCGCTGCGCCGCATCGACGACGTGCTCGGCGACGCGATCGAGCGAGACCCGGCCAAGACCGGCGGCTGAGGACGCCGGTCGTCGCGGCCGGGCGGTCAAACGGCGGGGGTCAGCGGCATCGGCCCGTATTCGACCCGGCCGTCCTCGAGCAGCGTCACCTGACCGACGCCGACGTCGAGCAGCTCACGCCAGCTCTCGCCGAGCCAGGACTCGGCCTCGGCCTTCGTGGGGAACGTCTCCGCCGCCGGGCCGTCGTCCAGCACCCGCCCGTTCGCGTCCTCGTAACGCCACGTCCAGCTCATAGTGGTGCCACTCTAGTCACGCCGTCAGTGCGCAGTTGCGCGCCGAGTGAGCGCCTGTACGCGCTCACTCGGGAGCGAAGCGCTCACTCAGGTGACGCGCGTGACGCCGGGCTCACAGCGGCGGGACGGTCTTTGACTTGCGACCGCCGGTGTGGTCCGATCCTGAAGCACAAGTCAACTCACGCGCGAGGACGGGGGAAGCCGGTCGAAGTCCGGCACTGACCCGCAGCCGTAGGCCCGGATCGATCCGGGCGAGTCGGAATGCCCGCCCGCGCGCGGCTCCATCACCACCGTCGCGGTCTGCGGGGCGGAGCTCGGGTCGCACACCCGCCACCCGCCCCCGGTCGTCCGCCCACGCGGATGCCGGGGGTTCGTCGTCGCGGGTCTCCACTCGGGCCGCTGGCTCGTGGGCCCACTACCGAAGGGGACCCGCCGCCCGTGCCCACCCTCCGTTCCCCCGCCGTCCGGCCACGGCGCCGTGCCGGCGCGCGCCGCGTCCTGGCCGGCGGCCTGTGCGCGGCCGCGCTCGCGCTGCC
>JBKOXW010000108.1:0-8927 GCA_046744115.1 Actinomycetota bacterium
CGTGGGCTCGGAGATGTGTATAAGAGACAGGGCGAGCACGGCACGGGCCGCGGCGAGCACGGCGTCGGGCCCGGCGGGCCCGGCCGCACCGCCGGCTCGAAGGGCCGCGCCGAGGGCGAGCGCGGCCGGTCGCTGCTCGGCGGTGAGGTACCGGTTGCGGCTGGACAACGCGAGCCTGTCCGGCTCCCGCACGGTCGGGCCGGCCAGCACGCGCACGCCGAGGTCGAGGTCGGCGACGAGCCGGCGGATCAGCGCGAGCTGCTGGTAGTCCTTCTCGCCGAACACCGCGACCTCGGGCCGGACGAGGTTGAGCAGCTTGGCCACCACCGTCAGCACGCCGACGAAGTGGCCGGGCCGGACGGCGCCCTCCAGCTGCGCGCCGAGCGGACCCGGGTCGACGGTGACCTGCGCGCCGTCGGAGTACATCTCGCTCGTCGCCGGGGCGAAGACGAGCGCGACGCCCTCGTCGCGGCAGGCGTCGAGGTCCGCGTCGAGGGTCCGCGGGTAGCGGTCGAGGTCCTCGCTCGGCCCGAACTGCAGCGGGTTGACGAAGATCGAGACAGCGACGGCATCGGCCTGCTCCCGGGCGAGGCGAATCAGCGACCGGTGCCCCTCGTGCAGCGCACCCATCGTCGGCACGAGCGCCACCGTTGCGCCGCCGCGGCGGACCTCGACGAGTTCGGCGCGCAGGGCCACTTTGGTCGCCGCCACGACCGGCGACCCTAGGACGGTCGCCGCCGGCCGGCTCACGCCCGCGCCCCGGTCGGTCGGCACGGCCAGCCCGCCGATGCTCGCGCCCCGCCGGTAGCCCCGTCGGTCGGCATGGTCGGGCGGTTCACGCTCGCGCCCCGTCGGTCGGGGCGGCGAGGACGTCCAGCATGGCGCCGACCTGGGCCGGCTTTAGCCGGCCGGAGGCGACCGCCCGGTCAGCGGTGCGCCGGGCCATGGCCACGTACGCGGCGACCGTCTCCGGCGCGTACGCGGCGAGGACCCACAGGTGCGCGGCGACCGTGCCGGCGTCGCCGCGGGTGACCGGGCCGGTCGCCGCCGCGTCGCCGGCCCGCAGCGCGTTGTCCAGGGCCGCGCCGAGCAGCGGAGCGAGGACGCGGCCAGGACTGTCGACGCCGGCGCGGCGGAGCAGGTCGGCCGCGTCGTTGACGAGCGTGGCGAGGTGGTTGGCGCCGATCACGAGCGCCGCATGGTAGAGCGTTCGGGCCTGTTCGGCGATCCACACCGGCTCGCCGCCCATCTCCAGCACCAGCGCCTCGGCGACCGGCCGGAGCGGCTCGGGCGCGGTCACCCCGAACGAGACGCCGGCCAGCCGGTCGACGTCCTCCGCGCGCCCGGACAGCGTCATCGCCGGATGCAGCGCGAGCGGCAGGACGCCGGCCCGCGTCGCGGGGTCCAGGACGGCGATCCCGTGCCGGCCGGAGGTGTGCGCCACGAGCTGCCCGCTGCGCCAGGCGCCGGTCTCGGCCAGGCCGGCGACCAGCGGTGCCAGCTCGTCGTCCGGCACGGCCAGCAGGACGAGGTCGGCGCGGGTGACCACCTCGTCGGCCGGCCGGAGCGGCACCCCGGGAAGCAGCCGGCCGGCTCGGCGTACGGATTCGGCGGACACGCCGCTCGCAGCGACCACGGTGTGTCCGGCGCGGGCCAGGGCGGCTCCCAGCACGCTGCCCACCCGGCCGGTGCCGATCACCCCGATGCGCAACCGTACGGGCCGCGGCGATGCAGTCATGGCGAGGATCCAGTCCGTCGTCGGTACCGGTCGCGATCAGGTTACGTCCGCGCGCCACGGCGGGGCAGCCGGCTATGCCGGACATCACAGCGGTGGCGCGATGCCGCTAGCGTGCGGGCGGTGGGAGTTGGGCGGCCGTGGCGGGAGGCCATGGCCGAGGCGCTGTACGGCCCGGGCGGCTTCTACGCCCGCGGTGAGGCGCCCGCGGACCACTTCCGGACGTCGGTGCACGCCTCGCCGCTGTTCGCCGAGGTCGTGCTGACGCTGCTGCGCCGGGTCGATGCCGCGCTCGGTCATCCCGACCCGGTCGATCTCGTCGACGTCGGCGCCGGCCGGGGTGAGCTGCTCCGGGGCGTGGCGGCGCTGCTGCTGCCGGTCGAGGCTGACCCGGCGGCCCGCGTTGCGGACCTGGGCCGGCGGTTGCGGCTCACCGCGGTGGAGGTGGCGGCCCGGCCCGCCGACCTGCCGCCCGCGATCGGCTGGGCTGCCGAGATACCGCCGCTGACCGGGCTGGTCGTCGCGAACGAGTGGCTGGACAACGTGCCACTCGATGTCGTCGAGCACACCGCCGACGGCCCGCGGCTGGTGCTGGTCGACCGCGCGGGCTGGGAGTCGCTCGACGGAGCACCGGCCGAGTCGGATCTGTCCTGGCTGCGGCGCTGGTGGCCGGACCGCCGTCCGGGCGCGCGGGTGGAGGTCGGCCGCAGCCGGGATGAGGCATGGTCGGCGGTGGTCCGCCGGCTGCGCCGCGGGGTCGCGGTGGCGGTCGACTACGCGCACGAGGCGGCGTCCCGGCCGCCGGCCGGGACGCTGACCGGCTACCGCGGGGGCCGCCGGGTCCGGCCGGTGCCCGACGGATCCTGCGACCTCACCGCGCATGTCGCGCTCGATGCGTGTGCGGCGGCCGGCGTGGCCGCCGGGGCGACCGCGACCCTGCGCAGCACCCAGCGCGAGGCGCTGCGCCGGCTCGGCCTGTCCGGCGGCCGGCCACCGATCGCACTCGCGCACACCGACCCGGTCGGCTACCTGCGGCGGCTGGAACGCGCCGGGCAGGCCGCGGAACTCGCCGATCCCGGCGGCCTCGGCTCGTTCGGCTGGCTGGTGCAGGCGGTCGGCGTCGAGCTCCCGCTGCCCTGACCGCGTCGCGCACCGATGCGCTACGGTTCCTCGCCGTGCACGATCTGCAGCGACTCGTCGCCGAAACCTCGGACCGACTCGGCCTGCACTCGACAGCACCGACGCTGCTGATCGACGTGCAGGTCAGCCTCGGCGAGCTGGCCGCAGAGGCGGTGCGGCTGACCGAACACGGCCGACGCCCGCTCCGGCCGGACGCGGCCTGGGGCGCCTGCCTCGGCGCGCTGGGCTTCGCGCTGGTGAACCTGGCCGACCAGACCGGGGTCGACATCGACAGCGCCGTACGGACGGCCGCCAACCAGCTCTACCGGAGCGGGATGGCGGCCCGTCCGGCGGAGCCCCGCACCGACGCCTGGCCGTTCTCCAGCTGACGTTCGTGCGCGTAGCGGGGTCCCGTCGCTGGCACTCGCGGCGACTAGGGTGCGAAGCATGGCCGAGCGCAGCCTCGTGGTGGGCGTCGGGTCCGGCGCGGCCGAGGTGGCCGACGCGCGGGCGACCGAGCTGCCGACCGCGGACATGGTGCTGAACATCGGGCCGCAGCACCCGTCCACCCACGGCGTGCTCCGGCTGCGGCTCGTCCTCGATGGCGAGCGGGTGGTCGCCGCGGAGCCGATCGTCGGGTATATGCACCGCGGCGCGGAGAAGCTGTTCGAAGTGCGCGACTACCGCCAGATCACGGTGCTCGCCAACCGGCACGACTGGCTGTCCGCGTTCTGCAACGAGCTCGGCGTGGTGATGGCGGTCGAGCGGATGCTCGGCATGGAGGTGCCAGAGCGCGCGGTCTGGCTGCGGACGCTGCTGGCAGAGCTGAACCGGGTGCTCAACCACCTGATGTTCCTCGGCAGCTACCCGCTGGAGATCGGCGCGATCACGCCGATGTTCTACGCGTTCCGGGAGCGGGAGACGATCCAGGCCGTCATGGAGGAGGTCGCCGGCGGCCGGATGCACTTCATGTTCAACCGGGTCGGCGGGCTGAAGGAGGACGTGCCGGCCGGGTGGCCGGGCCGGGTCCGGCAGGCCGTCGCCGACGTGCGCCGGCGGATGCCGGACATCGACCGGCTGATCCGGCGCAACGAGATCTTCCTCGCCCGCACCCGCGGGGTCGGCGTGCTGACCCCGGCGGACGCGCAGGCGTACGGGGTGAGCGGCCCGGTGGCGCGCGCCTCGGGGGTCGACTTCGACGTGCGCCGGGACCAGCCGTACCTCGCGTACGGCGATCTCGGCGACGCGCTGCGGGTGGTGACCCACTCGGCCGGTGACTGCCACGCCCGGTTCGAATGCATGCTGGACGAGCTGTACGCCTCGCTCGACCTCGCCGACGCGTGCCTGGACCGGCTGGCCCCGCTGACCGGGCCGGTGAACGTACGGCTGCCGAAGACCGTCAAGGCCCCGGAGGGCCACACCTACTGCTGGACCGAGAACCCGCTCGGCGTGAACGGCTACTACCTCGTCTCCCGCGGCGAGAAGACGCCGTGGCGGCTCAAGTTGCGCTCAGCCTCGTACAACAACATCCAGGCCCTGCAGGTCCTGCTGCCCGGCGCGCTGCTGCCCGACCTCGTCGCGATCCTCGGCTCGATGTTCTTCGTCGTCGGCGACATCGACAAATAGCGGGCCGCCCAGCGCGATCACTTCTCATCGCCGCGGCCGCCTCTCCCGGACGGCAGGCTCGGTGGCCGATCTCTGCGCTGGTGGCTTGTCGTGGCCGGTGGCCTTGTCGAACAGCCACCCGGCGAGGTAGCTCACGGCGAAGCCGACGCCGGCCGCGGCCACCACCGCGACCGCCGGCGGTCCACCCGCCACGACGATGATGACCGCGCCGGTCGCGTGGGCCGCCGCGTAACCGCTGAGGGCGACGGTCGCCTCGCGGGCGACGGCAGCCCTCGTGCTGTAGCCCTTCTCGGACATGTTCTCCTGCACGGAGATGCCGGCGAGGATCACGTTGGCGATCGGCACCCGCCGCAGCGGCCCGGGGTATCCGAGCTCGGCCACCGGCGCGCTCGCGAGCCGGCTCACGTGCGGCACCCGGCCGATGGCGTCGATGAGGCCGTCCAGCGCCTTGCGCGTACGAGCCATCCGTCGCGTACGCGCGAGCCTGCGATCGCGGACAATCCGGGTCGCCTCCGGCGGAAACGCGGAACCGCGACCCGGGCGGCGGGGTCGGCGCCCGGCCTGGTCGTGGCCCGCGTTCGCGTGCCGGTGCAGCAGTTCGCGCATTTCCTCCCGGCCGGCCGGCAGCTGGGCCACGGCCACCGCGGTGTCCAGCACCGGCAGCACCCAGCCGCCGCCGTCGGGCAGCCGCGGACCATGCACAATCGGGGCCGGCAGGGCTCGGCGGTAGTCCTCCACGACGCCGCGCAGCCCGGCGACCGCGGCCAGGTAGACGGTCTCGGCGTCGTCGATCAGCGCGGCGACCTCGAGCTGCACCGCCCGCCACGGGTCGGCCGGGTCGGCCAGCGACCGGTCGTCGGCGGCGATGAGGAGCGGCTCGCCCGGCCGTCGCACCGGCTCGGGGGTGCAGCCGGCGATCAGGTGGCAGTACGGCGCCAGGCCGGCCCGTCCCCACACGGTGCCGTCCGGCTCGATGACCAGACCGGCCTGCCGGGCGCGGGCGGCGAGCATGAGCGACCGCCGGCGCAGGTCGCTGATCGACCGCCCGCAGTAGTCCAGCACGGCCGCCGCGCCGTCCAGCGTCGCGCCTATGCCGACGGCCGCCCGCGCGGTGCGCTCCGCGGACCCGACCCATGCGGCACTGCCCTCGCCGGTCCACCCTTCCAGCGCGCGGAAGTGCGCCGCCTGCCGTCCCGCGGTCTCCCGGCACTCGACCGCGAGATCCTCGATGCATCGCGCGGTCGCGCTCAGCCCATCCAGATCGCCGGGCACGACCAGGCCCGGACTACTCACCAGCGCTCCCGGCCGGCCGGAGCGCCGCGCTGACCCGGTGCTCGACGTACGCGTACCCGCCCGCGGCCCGGCGCAGCGCCTCGGCCTGGGCCGCCAGGTCGTGGCACAGGCTGTCGACCAGCTCGACGAGCAGGGCCGACACCGTATCGACAGCGTCCAGCAGCCCGCGGGCCCGGGCCAGCAGGAGCGGGTTGGCCCGCGGGTCCGGCGCCGCGAGGCTTGCCACCGTGGCGCGCGCGGCTCGCAGCCGCGCGGCGAGCAGCCGGACCCGGCCGTCGGTCTGCGCCGCCACACCGGTGAGCTCGCCCGGCGTGACCCGCAGCGTGGCGCCCGCGCTCACCGCAGCCTCCGCCGCCGCTCGTCCAGCACCTCGACCGCGTCGGCCACGTCCACGCCCATCGTCTCGCCGGAGGTGTCGGAGTCGACGAGCAGCAGGGTGGCCCCGGCCTCCCGGATCGCGTAGATCAGGTCGTCGAGCGCCACGGTCACCCAGGGCTGGGCGATGCCGCACGCCTCGACCAGCCGATCCAGGCTGGTGTAGGCGTACGCGAGCGTCTCCCCCTCAACGGTGTGAAAGGCGAACGTCAGGCCGGCGGCATCTTCGGGCCGGCCCGGCACCGGCGGGTCGGCGGCGGGCCCTGCCGGCTCGGCGTCGGGCCTCGGAAGCGCGGGCAACTCCGGAACGGGCACAAACAGCGCGGGCAACGGTCCCGGGCTGGTGAGGTTGGGAGGCAACGAGATCATGGCAGCAATGCTGACATGTTCCGGCGTGGCGCCGTTTTCCTTATCCACAGCCCCGAGCGGCGTCCACAGACACCGCACCGGGCCTCGACGAGGCTGCGCGGTAGCGCTACGCGCGGCCGCTGGAGCTCAGCGCAGCGCGCCTCCGGCGAGCTCCTCCTGAGTGCGCCGCATCGCGTGCTCCACCAGCGAGATCAGGGTGTGCTTGGTCGACTCGCGGCTGCGCGCGTCGCAGGTGATCACCGGTGTGGCCGAGCCGACGGCCAGCGCCTCGCGCACGTCGTCGACGGAGTGGGTGAGCACGCCGTTGAACCGGTTGATCGCGACGATGAACGGCAGCCTCCGCGCCTCGAAGAAGTCGATCGCGGCGAAGCAGTCGGTCAGCCGGCGGGTGTCCACCAGCACGACCGCGCCGATCGCGCCGCGGACGAGGTCGTCCCACATGAACCAGAACCGGTGCTGACCCGGCGTGCCGAACAGGTACAGGATCAGGTCGCTGTCCAGGGACACCCGGCCGAAGTCCATGGCGACCGTGGTGGTCGTCTTCTGCGGCGTGTGGGACAGGTCGTCGACGCCGGTGCTCGCCTCGGTCATGACGGCCTCGGTGGTCAGCGGCTCGATCTCCGACACCGCGCCCACCAGGGTCGTCTTGCCCACGCCGAACCCGCCGGCGATGACGATCTTCGCAGACGTCGTCGCCGCGCTGGAGTCGACGTAGTGACCCTGTCTAGAGGTTTCGAAGTCCATTCAGCACCCTCTGCATTAGTGCGAGATCGGGTCGATCGGATGAGGCCGCGACCTGGTGCACCCGGACCAGCCCTTCCTGCGCCATGTCACCGACGAGGACACGGGCCACTCCCAGGGGCATCCTTATGTATGCGGCGATCTCCGCGACCGAACGGGCGCGGCGGCAGAGGTCGCAGATGAGCTGTCGCTCGGGAGCGGTGGACTCCGCGGCCCGCTCGCCCATCCGTGTCGTCGATACCAGGGCCTCGATGGCGAGCTCGTAATCCGGCCGGGTACGTCCGCCGGTCATCGCGTACGGCCGGACCAGCGGACCCTGTTCCGGCGGGTAGGTGCTCAACCCGAGGCCATCCGATCATCGTGGAAGGACGGCCTGCAGCTCGTTTCGCACCGCCGGGGTCAGGACGTCGCCGGTCCGCTCGACAAGGAGCGCCATCTCGTACCCGACCAGACCGACATCGCAACTCGTCGCGGCCAGTACGGCGAGGCACGAGCCGTCGCTGATCGACATGAGGAACAGGAAGCCGCGTTCCATCTCGATCACGGTCTGCACCACGTTGCCCGCCTCGAAGCACCGCGCAGCCCCCTGAGTGAGGCTGGTCAGGCCCGACGCCACGGCGGCAAGCTGGTCGGCGCGGTCCCGGGGCAATCCCTCGGACGCGACAAGCAACAGGCCGTCAGCCGACACGACGACCGCGTGGGCTACGCCCGGCACCCGGTCGACGAAGTTGGTGACGAGCCAGTTGAGGTTCTGCGCGGCAGGGCTCAACGAGGTCACGTCTGCTCCTGAGATTGGACAAGTACGTCGGATGGGTCTCGGTCGGCGTGCCGGCCTCGCCGCACGCCCTGGTGGTAGCTGGCCAGCCGGCTCCGGACGGCCTCGGGCGAGCGGGCGGACTGTGGCGGCGCCGGAGCCGGCTCGGCCGGCGGGCTCTCCGCGGTGCCTGGCACGAGGTGCGCCTGCGGCACCCGCATCGGCAGGCCGGCGCGGGTCGTGCCTCCGGTCGTCGGGCTGAGCAGCCGCTCCGCTGCCCGCCAGCCCTCGTCGCCGGCCGAGCGCCAGGACTCCGGCTCGGGCAGCGCCCCGGGCGCTCCGGCCCCCACCGGGGCGGGACCCGCCGGTCCTGGGGCGGCTGGTGGTCCTGAGCCCATCGGTCCTGGGGCCGCGGGACCGGCGCCGGCCGGCATCGGCGGAGGCAGCGGACCGGTACCGGCAGGTGCTGGCCTCGGCGGCGCCGCCCGGGGCGGTCCGGCCGGCTGCTGCTCCGGGCCGGCGGCGGGGACGCCACCGTCGCCGTACCGGCTCGCGGGCGTACGCCGGCGGAACCACTCGGACTGCAGCTGCTCGAAGATCGGCAACCGGACCTCCTCCTCCGCGCCGGGTCCCGCGGCCCCCGGTCCGGTGGGCGGGTACGCGGCGGAGGTCATGGCGTTCAGCGGTGGGGGCAGGACGCGTCCGTCGGGTCCGACCGACGGCGGCGCGCCGGGGCCGTACGGCCCGAATGCGCCAGGCCCGGCCGCGCCCGGTCCGAACGGCGCTCCCGGAGGCGCCGCCGGGCCGTTGTGATTGGTGGGGGACGGTGTCCGGCGTGGCAGCGGCACCGGTGAGCCCGGTAGCGGCCCGCCGGGGCCGCCGGGCAGGGCCTGCGGCCCGGGCATGACGTACGGG
>JBKOXW010000187.1:0-4349 GCA_046744115.1 Actinomycetota bacterium
CGCTGGGCGGCGATCGAGGCGGTGCAGAAGCTGCCCGCCGGCGCCGGCTGGCTGGTGGTCAACCGGGCCCGCATCGCCGAACACCGGGGCCGCAACATCGCCACCGTCGCGGTCGCCCGCAAGCTGCTCACGCTGGTCTACCACGGCCTGCGCGACGGGCACATCCGCGCGCTTGCCCAACCGGCGGCGTGAGCCGGCTCGGACGCGATCGGATGCGCGGCCGCTCCGCAGGTCTGACCCCCGGCTCGTCGGCGTGGTCGCCCTCTGATTGACCCCATCCGATCGCGGTCGCAGCACTTCATGCCCCCACCGGCGGGCGAAGGGATGACCGGCAGCCGAGTTCGGCCTGCCCTCCGGCACCGGCCCGGAACCTGAAGAACGACCACCCCAAGCCACCCGACCCCCCGACAAACCGCCCCCTGCTTCGGCAGCCGACAGCATCGCGTCGTCCACGCCGGCGTCAAGGCCAAGCCCAATCGGGTGGGCTTAGGCCAGCCTGGACACCGGCTGCGGGCGACGCGCGCACAAAAGACGCCGAAGCCACCAGAAAACAGGGGCAGAACAGGCCATCCCACCAAGGCTTGACCTGCCCCGCTCCTTCAGGGATGACCTGCGGAAATACGAGTGCCCCCGGCAGGATTCGAACCTGCGACACACGGTTTAGGAAACCGTTGCTCTATCCCCTGAGCTACGAGGGCTGACCTGCGGCTTTCCCGCTGCCAGAGTCTACCGATCATGCTCTGGGCCGCGTATGGGCCGCGAAGGTGGCGCAGCGCCGTTCTCCGGAGCCGTCGCCCCGTCCAGTTTCCCACGGCTCCTGTCGCCCGCCAGCGCCGCGGTGATCCGGTCATTGACCTCCTCCTCTTGGCCGTCGATGCAGTTCGCGTAGACCCTCAGCAACACCGCCACGTCGTGCCCGAGCCGGCGGGCAACCTCGGTCGCCGGCAACCCGCCGTTCAGCCACAGCGACGCCGCCGCATGGCGAAGGTCATAAGGCCGGCGGGCCAGCGGGGAGGCGACCTGAGCCGGCGTCAGCGCCTCCTCCCGAGCCTTCGCCCACGCTCGCCGGGCCCGCGCCTCGTTGAACGGTCCGCCCGCGCTCGTTGCGGAACACCCGGCCACCCTCACCACTACCGCACTGGTCAACGTGACGGCGGAGCAACCCCACCAGCTCCGGCGGTCGTGGCACCGACCGACCCTCCCTCGCCGCGCGGCGCTTCAACGCCCGCCGCTCCCTGGTCTCGCCGCCATCGGTCCACTGCCTGCCGGCCAACGGCTCCGACCGCGTCAAAAGCAGCCGGCCCCACCCGATCTCCGGCAGGACGCAGTCATCGATGACAAGGCCTACCGCCTCGGCTGGGCGCATGCCGGCGTACTAGAGGCAGCCAAAGAACGCGACGAGATGCCCACCACGTCGCGGCTGACCAGCCACGGCCTCGAGTAGCGCACGAACCTGGGCAGGACTCGCGACAACCCGGCTATCTACCGCCTCGGCAACGTCCGGTGCGTCCACTGAACCTGTGGGATCGGGTTCGCCGGCAACAGCCGCCGCTCGACGGCTAGGCCCGCGGCGTTGAAGAACACCGCCCGCTTTCGGTACACGGTGGTGGCCGCCGCGGGCCGCCCGTCCAAGCGCACCGCCAGCGCGTCGAGCACATCCCGCACTACCGAGAGATCACGCAACACAGTGACCGGGCGGGACGCGCCGAGCGGTTCTGGCCGCGCGTCCGCGCGGAGCACGTCTCGTAAGCCGATCCGCATCCGGGCGTCCGGCGTCACGCTTGTCCGTACGTCTGTTCGAATGGAGCCAGATGGCGGGCACGCCACACGACCCCGAGTGCAGGGTCTTCCGTAGGACTTGATTCAATCCGCTCCACGGTGAATCCCTCACGCTCATAGAACGCGCCCGCGCGCTCGTTGGCCACGAAATGTTCGATATACAGCCGATCAGCGTTAGCGGGCAGCTGCCTGGTGAGGGCATCAAGTAACTGAGGGCCCAGCCCACGGCCGCGATGCTGGGGGTGGACGTAGAGCTTGTAGACCACATGGTCGGCTCCTCTGCGGCCTCGCTGCCCGACGCCGACAATCTGCCCGTCGGCCTCGGCGACGACCACCAAACCCTCGGCCACGGCTGCGCCGACGTGCGTCTCGTTCCACCACCTGCGGACCTGCTCATCCGCGGCCTCCGCGCCGATCAGCGGCGCGTAGTGGGGTCGAATGTGCGCCTCGCCGAACCGACAGATGGCCGCGACATCGTCGTGCTCAGCATCCCTCACGACTGGTTCGGATCTCGACGCCATCGCACGCTCCTGCAGCGAACCACACCCGATCTCGCCGTGACCAGATTAGGACAACACAGACATCAGGCGAGCGGGCGCACCCGCGCCCACTACCCTTGGCACTCGTGAGTGATGCGTTGACCGGTTGAGACCGCCAACGATTTGCGGACGGAACGAGTCCGGATAGTGACGCGCTCCGCGACCCGTGGTCGAGCGGTTGCGGCCGAGATGGTCCGGTGACCGAGCTAGAGGGGTCGCTGAAGTCGACGTCAGTGTCCGGACGCCGATCGTCCGGAATCCGGGCTACGGTCCCGTTCATGGACATGCTGACGGGCAAGCAGATCACTGAGGCCAACCTGACCGACTGGCGCAAGCTGGGTCAGGGACTGCATGCCCGCTACGTGGTCGGCGACTTCGGCGCCGGAGTACGGTTCGTCGCCGCAGTGGGTGAGGCCGGCGACGCGCTCGGCCACCACCCGCGCGTGACGATGGGCGACGGGTACGTCGATCTCAAGCTGCTCAGCGACGACGCCGTCCACCGCGACGACGAGGGCACCGAGCACGTCGTCGAATGGGTGACCCAGCAGGATATCGACCTCGCGCGACGGATCACCGAGATCGCCGCCGAGCAGGCGCTCGACGCCGACCCGGCCTCGATCACCGCGATCGAGCTCGCCCTCGACACGGCGCACGCCGCGACGATCGCCCCGGTGTGGGCGGCCCTGCTGACCGGCAGCACCGAGGCCCGGGGCCGCGGGACCATCGGCGACGACGTCCGCGACGCCACCGGACGGGTACCGATCCTGTGGTTCCAGGACACCGACGAGCACGAGACCCCGCGTCAGCGGTTTCACGTCGACGTCTGGGTGCCGCCCGAGGTGGCCGAGCAGCGGATCGCCGCCGCGGTCACCGCGGGTGGGATCGTCGTCGATGACAGCCAGGCGCCGTCGTACAGTGTGATCGCCGACCAGGACGGCAACAAGGCGTGCGTGTGCACGACGCTGCCTCCGGCGCAGGAACGGTGACCCGTTAGGTCAGGCTCATCCGCACCACCATGCCGGCTCACGCTGCTGACACGCACATCCGCCCATGCCGCTGGTCGCGAGGCTCGCCGTCGGGGCGGGGTGGCGACCTCACCCCGCGCGGCGTGAGCCCGGGGCGGCAGGGGCCGGTGAGACGATCGTGAGGTGACGTTCTACGCGGAATGGCGGGAGCCGGAAGAGCCCGGGTTCAACGTTGTCGCCGGCCCAGGCGAAGGGCTCGCGCGGCTACTGGTCATCACCGGCCGGCTGCCCGCCGACGACTACGGACACGTGCACCTTCATGGCGGCGAGGAGGTTCTCGTGGTCCGCCGGGGCGAGCTGGTGGTGCGGGTCGGGGACGAGCGCAGGACATGCCGCGCGGGCGACGTGGTGGTGGTTCCGCCGCACACGCCGCATGGCTTCCACGCCTACACCGAGACCATGCTCGAAGTGATCGCCGAGCAGGGTATCGGCACGTACTACCCGACCCGTGAACCGGACGGGGCCCGGCGGTACGTCGCCGCCTTCCGGCCGAACCTGCCGTGGAGTCCGCCACCCCCGAACGGGGAGTGGACCAGCGACGACGACTACCAGCGCATCCTGGAGGCCATCGACGTGCCGGTCTGAGGCTTCGAGTCCCGACGAGTCACGCCGCCGGCGGCCTCGGTGTGCCCCGTGTGGATCCGGCCTATCCCGGGAACGCCCTCGGGACCCGGTCCGGCGATGGCAGCGTACGCGAACGATCAGCGTTACCCATCGTGACCGGCTTGCCTGGAGACCATACGACCGCTGGCCTGGAGACTCGTGTCCGCTCACCCGGAATCTTTCACGTCCGCTGACAAGGATGGCGACTAGCCAGCCGCCGTGCCTGTGCGTTCGGCCTGCGGCCGACGTGACACGATTCGACCTGTGGACGAACTCCGCGATGTGGTCTCGCAGGTCGAGTGACCGGCTGGCGGGTCGACATGGCGCGACGGTGGGGACGAGCCCAGGGCACCGCACGGCGCCTTGCCGACGCGGACGGCGTGACGGCGGTCGAGGCCTGCTG
>JBKOXW010000278.1:0-5682 GCA_046744115.1 Actinomycetota bacterium
CTCACCGAGCGGTACCCGGACCGGCCGCTGCGGACGAACGTCGAGTTCTGGTCCGCGGTGGTGCTCGACTTCGCCGAGGTCGCGCCGCACATGTTCACCTCGATGTTCACCTGCGCCCGGACCGCCGGCTGGAGCGCGCACATCCTGGAGCAGAAGCGGACCGGCCGGCTGATCCGGCCCTCGGCCCGCTACATCGGGCCCGCCCCGCGTAAGCCGGAGGACGTCGAGGGGTTCGCCAACATGGTCAGGCCCGTCCGGGCCTAGGGAGGCCTCCTAGCCCCAGGCGCCGCCGGGGCGGCGGCCTTGGGAGACTGGGTGGCGTGACCGACGCTGCTGCCCGGATCGTGCTGACCGACGGGATCAAGCCGCGCGACGGCCGATTCGGCTGCGGCCCGTCCAAGGTGCGGCCCGAGGCGCTGGCCTCCCTCGCCGGCCCGGGTGCGGCCGTCATGGGCACGTCGCACCGGCAGGCTCCGGTCAAGGGGCTGGTCCGCCGGGTCCGGGATGGGATGCGCGAGCTGTTCGGGCTGCCGGACGGGCACGAGGTCGTGCTGGGCGTGGGCGGCGCCACCGCGTTCTGGGACGCCGCCGCGTTCGGCCTCGTCCGCGACCGGGCGCAGCACCTGTCGTTCGGCGAGTTCTCGGCGAAGTTCGCCGCGGTGACCCGGGGCGCGCCATTCCTCGGCGAGCCGACCGTGCTCGACGCCCCGCCCGGCAGCGTGGCGCTGCCCCGGCCGGAAGCCGGCGTGGACGCGTACGCCTGGCCGCACAACGAGACCTCCACCGGCGTGATGGCGCCGGTGCGGCGGGTGGCCGGCGCCGACGACGGCGCCCTGCTGCTCGTCGACGCCACCTCAGGCGCCGGGGGCCTGCCGCTCGACGCGGCCGAGGTCGACGTGTACTACTTCGCGCCGCAGAAGGCATTCGGCTCCGACGGCGGCCTGTGGCTCGGCCTGTTCTCCCCCGCCGCGCTCGACCGGGTGACCGAGATCGCCGGCTCCGGCCGGTGGATCCCGCCGTTCCTCGACCTCGCCACCGCGATCGACAACGCGACCAAGGACCAGACGTACAACACGCCGGCGGTCGCGACGCTGTGGCTGCTCGCCGACCAGGTCGACTGGCTGCTCGCCGGCGGCGGCCTGCCCTGGGCGGTCGGGCGGACCAGCGACTCGTCCGGCCGGCTCTACACCTGGGCGGAGAAGTCGACGTACGCGGAGCCGTTCGTCGCCGACCCGGCGCACCGGTCGCTCGTCGTCGGCACGATCGACTTCGCCGCCGACGTGGATGCCGCGGCGGTGGCCCGGGTGCTGCGCGCGAACGGCATCGTGGACACCGAGCCATACCGCAAGCTCGGCCGGAACCAGCTGCGGATCGGCATGTTCCCGGCGGTCGACCCCGCCGATGTCGACGCGCTCACCGCCTGCATCGACCACATCGTCGAGCGCCTGTCCTGACCTCGCCCGACCGTCGCCCGACGCTCGCCCGATCCTCGCCCGACCCTCATCGGACCGGCCGCCCGCCCGCCGCGGCTGCCGCGTGTCGGTCCCGGGTTCGCGCAGGTCAGCGCCGTATCGTCGGCGGCACGGGGACACCGGGCGGCGGGAGCAGGAACATGCGACAGCTTCGACTCGTCGGGCTCGCCGAGGACGGCGAGCACCTGGTGGTGGAGGCATTCAGCGGCGAGCAGTTCCACGTGGCGATCGACGACCGGCTGCGCGCGGCGAGTCGGGGCGACCTGAGCCGGCTGGGGCAGATCGAGATCGAGATGGACAGCCCGCTGCGACCGCGCGAGATCCAGGCCCGGGTACGCGCCGGCGAGACGCCGGAGTCGGTCGCCGCCTCTGCCGGGGTGCCGGTCGACCGGGTGCTCCGGTTCGCCTACCCGGTGCTGCAGGAGCGGGAGCGGGTGGTGGCCCAGGCCCGGACGGTCAAGGTGCGGCGCGGCGGGTCCACCCCCGCCGAGACGCTGGCCGAGCTGGTCGACGAGCGGCTGGTCGACCGCGGCACCGACGCGGAGACCCTGCGCTGGGACGCATGGCGACGCGAGGACGGCGCCTGGACGATCCGGCTGCGCTGGCGCAACTCGCGCGAGCACAGCGCGAGCTGGACATACGAGCTAGGCAGCCGGAGGCTGCAGCCGGACGACTCCGCGGCCGAGCAGCTGATCGCGGCCGAGTTCCACGTCCGCACGATCACCGCCGTGACCTCGCTGGCGGCGGCCGCGGCGGTCGGCGGGAGGGCCGGCGACCACGGCGAAGCCGACCCGGTCGACGAGTCGGCCGAGTCCGCCGAGGACCAGCCGCACGAGGACCGGTCCCACCGCCCCCGCGTCCCCTCCTGGGACGACATCCTGCTCGGCGTCCGCCGCCACGGCTCCTAACGGCGAGGCCCCCGAAACCCGGATGAGGGTTGGGGGGAACGCCGGTAACCTCGATGGGCTATGGCATCGCAACCACGACGACGGTCGTCGATAGCGTCGTTGTGGCGGATCCGGGGCTACGTCAAGCCGTACACCGGGCGGATCCTCATCATGATCGCGGCAGCGCTGCTGTCGGAACTGTCGCCGGTCGTGATCCCGTTCATCATTCAGCGGGTCATCGACGGCCCGCTGGCCGACGGTGACCGGCAGGCGCTGCTCCCGCTGGCGCTGCTGGTTCTGTTGTTCGGGCTGGCCGAGGCGGTCGCGATCCTGGTCCGCCGGTGGGTGATGACCCGCAGCGCCCTCGGCATCGAGACCGACATCCGCAACGATCTCTACGCGCACCTGCAGCGGCTGCCGGTGTCCTTCCACGACCGCTGGCAGTCGGGCCAGCTGCTGTCCCGGGCGACCGGCGACCTCGCCACGATCCGCCGGTTCCTCGGCTTCGGGCTGGTCTTCCTGGTTGTGAATGCGGCCACGTTCGCGGTCGTGGAGACGGTGCTGATCGCCACGTACTGGCCGCTCGGCGTGCTGGTGCTGCTGTCCGCGCTGCCGCTTACCGCGGGCTCGATGCACTTCGAGCGCCGGTACAACGTCGAGTCGCGCCGGGTTCAGGACCTGCAGGGCGACCTGGCCACGGTGGTCGAGGAGGCCGCCGGCGGGATCCGGACGATCAAGGCGTTCGGCCGCCGCCGCCTCGTGCTGTCCCGGTTCATGGATGGCGCGCGGGTCCTGCGCGACGCGGAGCTGCGCAAGATCCGGGTGCTGGCGCTGTTCTGGGCGCTGCTGGAGACGCACCCGCAGATCGTGCTCGCAGCGATCGTGCTCATCGGCTCGCTCGCCGTCACCAACGGCGCGCTAACCCTGGGTGCGCTCGTCGCGTTCGTCTCGCTGTTCCTGCTGCTGGTCTGGCCGATCGAGTCGCTCGGCTGGATCCTGGCCACCGCGCAGGAGGCCGAGACCGCCGCCGAGCGGATCTACGAGGTGCTCGACAGCCCGGTCACGATCGCCGACCGGCCCGGCGCCACCACGCTGTCCCATGTGGAAGGACGGCTGCGGTTCGAGGGCGTGCGGTTCAGCTACCCGGGCTCGGACGACCCGGTGCTGCGCGACGTGTGGTTGGACGTCGCGCCGGGCGAGACGGTGGCCATCGTCGGCGAGACCGGCTCGGGCAAGACGACGCTCACCGCGCTGGTGCCGAGACTGTACGACGTGACCGGCGGGGCGGTCACCATCGACGGGGCCGACGTGCGCGACCTGCCGCTTGAGCACCTGCGCACCGTGGTGGCGACCGCATTCGAGGATCCGACGCTGTTCTCGGCGAGCGTGCGGGAGAACCTCACGCTGGGCCGCCCGGACGCGACCGCGGACGAGGTGGCCGAGGCGATCCGGATCGCGCAGGCCGACTTCGTGTACGAGCTGCCGTGGGGCCTGGACACCCGGATCGGCGAGCAGGGGCTGTCCCTGTCCGGCGGGCAGCGGCAGCGGCTCGCGCTCGCCCGCGCCGTGCTCGGCCGGCCGCGCGTGCTGGTACTCGACGACCCACTGTCCGCATTGGACGTCTACACCGAGGCCCTGGTCGAGGACGCGCTGCGGCACATCCTCGCCGGCACTACCGCGATCGTGGTCGCGCACCGGCCCTCGACCGTGCTGCTCGCCGACCGGGTCGCGCTGCTCGACGGCGGCACGGTCGCCGCCATCGGCACCCACCAGGACCTGCTCGAGACCGTGCCGGCCTACCGCGCCGTGCTGTCCCAGGAGTCCGACGTCACCGTCGAGGTGACCCGATGACCGCGCCGGCACAGGACTGGCGCGGCGTCGCCGCCGAGGACGCCGACGAGCTGCCGGAGCGGATCGGCATCCTGCTCCGGGCACGCAGCCGGAAGCTGCTCGGCTCGCTGCTGCGCCCCCACCGGCGGGCGCTGTGGGCGGTCGTCGCGATCGTGCTGGTGCAGAACGCGGCGGCGATGGCCGGTCCGTGGCTCGTCGGCGTCGGCATCGACAGCGGCATCCCGGCCCTGGCCGACGGCGACGCCGGACCCATCCTCGCCGTCGTGGTCGCGCTGCTCGGCTGCGCGGTGGCCGACGCCGTGCTGCGGACCACGTTCCTGATGCGGACCGGCCGGATCGGCCAGGCCGTGCTGCTGGACCTGCGCCGCCGCGTGTTCGACCACTTCCAGCGGCTGTCGCTGGCGTTCCACGAGCGGTACACGTCCGGGCGCGTGGTCTCCCGGCTCACCTCCGACCTCGACGCGCTCGACGAGCTGCTCGACGCGGGCCTGGACGGGCTCATCACCGCGCTGCTGTCGGTCGTGTCGATCGGCGTGATACTGCTGCTGCTCGACACGCCGACGGCGCTGGTCGTGCTCGCCACGTTCCCGCTGCTGTGGCTGCTGTCGCGATGGTTCCGGACCCGGTCGTTCGCCGCGTACCGGCGCACCCGGGAGGCGGTCGCGCTACTCATCGTGCAGTTCGTCGAGTCGCTCGGCGGGATCCGCGCGGTGCAGGCGTTCCGGCGAGAGCGGCGCAACCAGGAGATCTTCGGGGCGCTGAACGACGACTACCGGCGGGCGAACGCTCGCTCGTTCAAGCTGATCGCGCTGTTCGTGCCCGGCGTGACGATCATCGGCAACATGGCGATGGCGGGCGTCCTGCTCTACGGCAGCTACCGGGTGCTGGACGGGGCCATGCAGGTCGGCGTGCTCACCGCGTTCATGCTGTACCTGCGCCGGTTCTTCGACCCGATGCAGGACATCGCGATCTTCTACAACTCGTTCCAGTCGGCCACCGCGGCGCTGGAGAAGCTGTCCGGCGTCCTGGAGGAGCAGCCGTCGGTGCCGGAGCCGGCCGAGCCGACGCCGCTGCCGGCCCCTCGCGGCGAGGTGGCCTTCCGCGCGGTGCGCTTCGGCTACCGCACGGCCGAGGGGAGCGAACCGGTTCTCCCCCGGCTGTCGCTGCAGATCCCGGCCGGGCAGACGGTCGCGCTGGTCGGTGCGACCGGCGCCGGCAAGTCGACGCTGGCGCGGCTGCTCGCCCGGTTCTACGACCCGCTCGCCGGGCAGGTGCTCCTGGACGGCGTCGACCTGCGCGAGCTGTCCGAGCACGACCTGCGCCGCGCGGTTGTCATGGTGACCCAGGAGAACTTCCTGTTCTCCGGCACGGTCGCGGACAACATCGAGTTCGGCCGGCCCGGGGCACCGCGGTCGGAGATCGAGGCGGCGGCGCGCGCGATCGGCGCGCACCGGTTCATCGCGGCGCTGCCG
>JBKOXW010000170.1:0-2170 GCA_046744115.1 Actinomycetota bacterium
GATCAGGGCCGCAGACCCGTCGCGAACGACCATGAACGAGACCACGATTGAGACCAGCTAGCGTCGCGTCTCGCTCCCGATGTCAGGGTTCGAGACGTGGCGACAGCCAAGACTTCACCGTCTGCTGACGCTCGTCGGAGAGGAGGTGGCGGACGTGGCTTCGGTGCCGCTGCCGGCGGGCCACCACAGCGTGAACCCCTACATCGTCGTCGCCGGTGCGGCGCGACTCATCGACTTCCTCATCGGGGTGTTCGGCGGGGTGGAACAGGGCAGGGAGCTGCGTGACGACGGTGCCATCGAGCATGCGGATGTGCTCATCGGCGACTCGCTGGTGATGGTGAGCGAGGCAAGCCCTGAGTACCCCGCACGTCCGTGCGTGCACTTCGTCTACGTCGATGACGTCGATCTCACCCATCGCCGCGCGGTTGAGCTGGGCGCGCGCTCGATCCTGGCACCGGTCGATCAGCGGTGGGGGGATCGTGTGGGCGGGGTCGTGGATCCGTTCGACAACCGCTGGTGGATCGCGACCCACCAGCGGGAGTTCAGCTGAGACCGTCGGGCGCAACCGGTGTTCCCCGTGGCCGGTGCACGGTCAAATACGTCGTGCAAGCCGACGACGAAGACCAACACGAACAGTGTTACGCGACACTAGCGACGGCGGCTCGCGATCACTGGCCAGCCAGACGGCGACCCCGCAGACGATCCGCGGGCACGCCCCAAGCCCCGGCTGGCGCCAACCACGACCGTGGTCCTGCCCGACAAGTCACTCGTGATCGTCCTCTTCCTTTGCGCGTCCATGGTTTCGGTGGCGCAGCCTTCCGCAGGCGTCACTGGCTGTCGTACTCGTCGTGGCGGCGAATCCAGAGTTGCCACCCGTCGCCCTCGTCGCGCCCCTTCGGTGCCAGGTCGAGGATCGGGTAGTAGCCCATCAGGAACTCGACGCCGCGCCACGTGGTCGCGTAGGTCTGGTAGACGGCGCCGTCTTGGAGCGTGAAGGCGCTCATCACCGGTGCTTCCGAGAGGTATCCGAGGATGTCGGTGCCGGTCGCGGTCGCGTTCTGGCGCGCGATCGGCGGCAGCCCAGCCGGAGGCATTTGCTCCTCGGTGGAGGAGGCGCCGAGGTCGAAGTTGAAGTCGGTGTTCGCCGCCGAGACCCACGGAAGGCTCCAGCCCATCCTCTGCTTGTACGCCTGCAGCTTGGCCAGCGGAGCCCGCAACACCAGCAGCAGGGTCACGTCGCGGGCATGACGGTGCGGCAGCAGGGCGTCCAGGCCATCGGCGATCGAGGAGTTGACGGGTCCCCCGCCTGGTAGCTCGGTCCGAACATGAAGTGGTAGACCAGGAGTTGTGAGCGGCCGTCGAAGAGCTCGGCCAGGGTCCGCGTTCCGTCGTCGGTGTCGAACCGGTACTCCTTGTCGATCGCGACCCAGGGCAGCTCACGGCGCTGGCGCGCCAGCTCGTCGCCCAGTCGGGTGTGCTCCTTCTCGCGGGCGAGCAGCTCCTCGCGCGCAGCGGCCCACTCCTCGCGGCTGACAACCTTGTGACCTGTCATCGCGTCTTACCTCCCCTTCTCCGAGCGCGTATAGGTGGTGCCCGGGGAGCCCAGTCGCCGCTTCTGGAGGTGGTGATCCGGCGAACGGCCGCAATCCATCGCCCGGCACGGAAAGCTGCACCTGGCGCAGGCTCCACCCCTGCTCAGGCTTGGATAGCGGCCGTGTGGGCGGCGCGCAGCGGGTAACGCTCGCGGGATGTAGTCGTTCCTGGCTCCGGCGGGCGTCGTGCGCGACGTCGGGTTGGAGGGCCGCTATGGGCGGTGCGGTTCCGGCGGGTCGCCGTCGGCGGGGAGATCCTGGGAGACAAGGCGGAGGTCGACCCGGGCGGCCGGGATGCGCTCTTGCTCGCGGGCGAGGAGGGTGATGGCGCGGACGTCGGCGGCGGTGGGCCAGTTCTGGTCCAGGGCCCGCGGCCACAGGCCGGCATAGCGGACTGCGGCAACCTCGGCCGAGTAGACCAGCACCTGGCTGATCAGGTAGAGCAGGGTAAACATGCCCGCCACCGTGGCAAAGCTGCCGTAGACGGGCCCGGCCCTGCTTACCAGCCTCGCCAGCAACGGTGGCCCGACGCTGAGTACCAGGGTCACCGCCGCGGCGCCTAGCGCGGCGCTCGGCCA